>JAAVZY010000110.1 GCA_022791945.1 Oscillospiraceae bacterium
AGCTCTGCTCTCGCGCTCTCGCCAAGGGGACGCGTCCCCTTGGATTCCCATTATTTTAAGGGCGTGGAGGGGTGGGGGCAAGTCTGTACAGACTTTTTACTCCCTGCCTCGCTGGTACTCGCTACAGGGACGATCGCCCGCATACCCATTTTTTCGTAAAGAAAAAATTCATCCCCATAGGCGGCGCAGACAGTACGACGCAGAAAGTCCCGAGCGTGTTCTGCTACGCTCGGGACTTTCTGCAAAGAGGGGATAGGTGTCACGCTCGGAATCCCCCTGCCATCCGCTGCGCTCCTGGCCCTCCCCCCTTTAACAAGGGGGGCAAGAAGTTTCTGCGTCTAACAGAGGCTGTGCAAACTCTGTGCGGCGCAGGAAGTACCCCGCACGCAGGAGGGAGCTTTTTTCTTTACGAAAAAAGCGTACCGCGTGAATCAGACTGTCTGCGTGGAAGGGGGACAGAAGTCTCCGCAGACTTGACCCCCAACCCCTTCCGCCCTTAAAAAGCCCTTCAAAAATTACGGGTTCCAAGGGGATTTAATCCCCTTGGCAGGAGCTCGAGGGCAGAGCCCTCGAGGTCTTTCCCTTCTTATTTGGCAATCAGGCTGGCGCCGCTCATTTCGGGGGGCTGGGGAAGGCCCAGGAGCTCCAGCATCGTGGGAGCGATGTCAGCCAGACGTCCGCCCTCCCGGAGCTTCAGCTCTGTTCCCTTGCCCACAATCAGGAAGGGCACCGGATTGGTGGTGTGCGCGGTGAAGGGAGAGCCATCGTCCTCATACATCTTGTCCGCATTGCCGTGATCGGCGGTGATCAGCGCTGTGCCGCCCTTTGCCAGGATGGCGTCCACCGTCCGGCCCACGCAGGCATCCACAGCCTCCACGGCCTTGACGGCAGCGTCGAATACGCCCGTATGGCCCACCATGTCGCAGTTGGCATAGTTCAGGATAATGACGTCGTATTTATCCGCATTGATCCGGCTGACTACCTCGTCGCAGACCTCGTATGCGCTCATCTCAGGCTTCAGGTCATAGGTGGCTACCTTGGGAGAGTTGATCAGCGCCCGATCCTCACCGGGGAAGGTCGCCTCCACGCCGCCATTGAAGAAGAAGGTCACATGGGCGTACTTCTCCGTCTCCGCAATGCGCAGCTGGGTCATGTTGTTCCTGCTCAGATATTCGCCCATGGTGTTGGTCAGGGATTCGGGCTTGAAGGCCACATCCACATTGGGCATGGTAACGTCGTACTGGGTCATACAGACATAGTGCAGGGGGAACCGGCCGTTCCGGCGCGCAAAGCCGCTGAAATCATCATCCACCAGAGTGCGGGTGATCTCTCTGGCCCGATCCGGACGGAAGTTGAAGAAAATCAGACTGTCTCCCGCCTGGATGGGCGCACCGCCCTCAATGACGGTGGGAACCACAAACTCATCGGTCACGCCGGCGTCATAGGAATTCTGCATGGCGCATTTGCCGCAGGCGGCCTGCTCGCCCTCCCGGTAAACCATAGCCGCATAAGCCTTCTCCACACGCTCCCAGCGGTTGTCCCGATCCATGGCGTAGTAGCGGCCCATCACGGTGGCGATTTTGCCAACGCCGATTTCCTCCAGCTTGGCCATCAGCTGCTCCACATAGGATTTGCCCGAGGAGGGGGGCACGTCCCGCCCATCCATGAAGCAGTGGACGTAAACCTTGTCCAGGCCCATCCGCTTGGCCATTTCCAGCAGACCATACAGATGCTCGTTGTGGCTGTGAACGCCGCCGTCGGACAGCAGGCCCATCAGATGCAGGGCCTTTCCCCGGCAGGCCTCCATAGCCTGCTTCAGGGCCGGATTCTCAAAGAAATCCCCATCCTGAATGGATTTGGTGATCCGGGTCAGCTCCTGGTATACAACCCGGCCCGCGCCGATATTGGTATGTCCCACCTCAGAGTTGCCCATCTGCCCGTCAGGCAGGCCGACGTTCAGGCCGGAGGCGCCGATCTGGGTGTGGCTCCCCATGGCGAAGAAGCGGTCCAGGTTGGGGGTGTTGGCGGCTTCGATGGCATTGCCCTGCACGCTGTTATTGATGCCGAAGCCATCCATAATAATCAGTGCCAGTGGTTTTTTCATGAATGCAAGCTACCTTTCTTTTTTCAGTCTGGGAACGAAACAGCACAGGGAAATCAGTCCTGGGAAGCAGCGTTCACAATCACGGTAAAGTCAGGCGCCTTCAGGGAAGCGCCGCCGATCAGGCCGCCGTCCACGTCCGGCTTGGAAACCAGCTCCGCCGCGTTGCCGGCGTTCATGGATCCGCCGTACTGAATGGTCATGGCGTCTGCGGCATCCTGCCCGTAGAGCTCCGCAATAACCCCGCGGATGAGGGCGCAGACCTCGTTGGCCTGGTCGGCGGTAGCGGTCTTGCCGGTGCCGATTGCCCAGACAGGCTCGTAGGCAATGATGATCTTGTCCAGATCGGCTTTCTCGACTCCGTTCAGCGCGATCTTGGTCTGCATGGCCACCAGCTCGGCAGTGATGCCCTGCTCCCGCTGTTCCAGCAGCTCGCCCACGCAGAGGATAGCGGTCAGTCCAGCGCCGATGGCGGCCTTGACCCGCTTGTTGACAGTTACGTCCGTCTCGCCGAAATACTGGCGGCGCTCACTGTGGCCCAGGACCACGTACTCAACGCCCATTTCAGTCAGCATCCCGGGGGCGATTTCACCGGTGAAGGCGCCCTTCGCCTCAAAGTGGCAGTTCTGCGCGCCCACCTTGATATTGGTGCCCTTGGTCATGGCAACGGCAGTCTCCAGATCCGTAAAGGGCACGCAAACCACCACGTCGCAGGCCGCGTCCTTCACGCTGGGGATCAGGGCCTCCAGAAGCTCCCTGGTCTGGGCGCGGTTGTTGTTCATTTTCCAGTTTCCGGCGATAACGGCCTTTCTCAGCTGTTTGTTCATAGGATAACCATTCCTTTCCAATTTCAGACCTCCGCCGGCCAGGCGGCGGTAGTGAAAATGCAGGGACGGAGCATCACCTGCCCGCCCCTGCATTCTCTGCGTGGACGAAGGGAGTAAGACCTCGAAGGGCTCCGCCCTCCGAGCCTCCCGCCAAGGGGACGCGTCCCCTTGGATTCCCCTCTTTTGGGGGTGGGGGGTGGGGACGGGCGCAAGCGCCCGTCCCCCTACCTCGCTGGTACTTCCCACCTCGCTGATACTCCCTTCATGGTCGATCGCCCGCCTACCCACTTTTTCGTAAAGAAAAAGATTCATCCCTGCGGGCGGGGCAGCCGGTACGACGCATCCGCTCTCTGCCAGAGGTCAGGGGCGGATGCTTGACAGAGTGTACAGAGGGATTTCGATCTGCGATGCGCCGCTGGCGGCGCATCGCAGGCTGCGCAAAGTTTAGAAGCGGCGCACTTACTTATCGTTCATTGCAGCGATGCCGGGAAGGTCTTTGCCCTCCAGGAACTCCAGGGAAGCGCCGCCGCCGGTGGAGATGTGGGTCATCTTGTCGCCGAAGCCCAGGGTGTTCACAGCCGCAGCAGAATCGCCGCCGCCGATAACGGTGACTGCGTCAGTCTCGGCCATAGCCTTGGCTACCGCAATGGTGCCCTTGTTGAGGATGGGGTTCTCAAATACGCCCATAGGCCCGTTCCAGACAACGGTCTTGGCGCTCTTGACAGCGTCAGCGAAGAGCTCGGCAGTCTTGGGACCGATATCCAGGCCCATAGCGTCTGCGGGGATGTCGCAGCCGTCCAGCTGGGTGACCTCGATCTCAGCGTCGATGGGGTTGGGGAATTCCTTGGCGGTGACGCAGTCGATGGGGAGCAGGAGCTTCACGCCCTTCTCCTCGGCCTTCTTCATCATGTCCTTGCAGTAGTCGATCTTCTCGCTGTCCAGCAGGGATTTGCCGGTGGAGAAGCCCTTGGCGGCCAGGAAGGTATAGGCCATGCCGCCGCCGATGATCAGGGTATCGGCCTTGTTCAGCAGGTTCTCGATAACGCTCAGCTTGTCGGCAACCTTTGCGCCGCCCAGGATGCAGACGAAGGGACGGGCGGGATTGTCAACCGCGCCGCCCAGATACTTGAGCTCCTTGCCCATCAGGTAGCCGCTGACAGCTTCTTTTACATAGGAGGCCACGCCCACGGTGGAGCAGTGAGCCCGGTGGGCGGCGCCGAAGGCGTCGTTTACAAAAGCGTCGCAGAGGCTGGCCAGATCCTTGGAGAGAGCCTCGCCGTTTTTGGTTTCTTCCGCGCGGTAGCGGGTGTTCTGGAGGAGGACAACATCGCCGTCCTTCATCTCGGCAACCGCTTTTCTGGCGTTGTCGCCGACGACAGTATCATCAGCGGCAAAGACAACCTCCTGGCCCAGGAGCTCAGAGAGCCGCTTGGCAACAGGGGCCAGGGAGAGCTCAGGCTTAGGCTCGCCCTTGGGCTTGCCCAGGTGAGAGCAGAGAATAACCCGCCCGCCATCGGCGATGAGCTTTTTAATGGTGGGAAGGGCGGCAACAATCCGGTTCTCGTCGGTGATTACGCCGTTTTTCAGAGGCACGTTAAAGTCGCAGCGTACCAAAACCCGCTTGCCCTTGGCGTTCAGATCGTCAACGGTCTTTTTATTCATGGCATTCATGGGGGATCTTCCTTTCCTTATCATTTCGATTTGCCTTGTCACCGCCTGAGCATACTCCAGCCGATGGCAGCTACCTTTATTTTACCGTATGCATAGCCATTTTTCAAGGGGATTTTTGGAAAATGCACGGAAATCCCTTTTAGCGGAGGCAGTGATTCCCCTTCACCGCGCCCATTTGGAATCTCTGCGTGGCCGAAGGGACAAGACCTTGGGGACGCTGTCCCCAAGCCTCTGCCAAGGGGACGCGTCCCCTTGGATTCCCATCTTTTTTAAGGGCGGGAAAGGGGTGGGGTTAAGTCTGTGCAGACTTTCTTGCCTCTGCCACACAGACAGTCTGATTCACGCAGTACGCTTTTCACTTTGGCGCAAAGAAAAAAGCTCCCTGGTGCGGAAACCCAAGTCTGTACGCCCCATTGGGCGTGTACTTTGGCCTTCGATCACACAGAGAGCCTGAACAGGCGCTAAGCGAGAAGCTCTGACAAGAGAGCGCTTACCAACTGATAGCGTTCAGGAGTGTAGGCGTCGTACTCCTGGGGATTTCCTGCGTCATTCAGCAGAGCGGTAATGTCGTCGCCTCCTTCAAGGATGGCGTCTGCATTCTCCAGGACAGCCGGCAGGTTTTCCCGGAGACGGGCAGACTGTTCCTCCTCCAGCTGGCTTAAGAGGCCCGATACAGCGGCTCGGAGGGCCTTCTCCTGACCCTCCTCATAGGTTTCAGAGAAGTTCAGAAGCTTTGCCCCCAACTGGCAGAGCTTCAGGGAACTCCCGGCAGTGTCGGGTTCAAACTCGGAGATATCCTCCAGAAGGACCGTCAGCTGATCCTGTTCCAGCGGGGGCACCGGCGGCTCGGAGGGCTCCGCGAGGCTGTTCACCTGGCTCTCTGCGGGAGGGGGCGTGCTGTCTCCCCCGCAGGCGGACAGACCCAGAGCAAATGCCAGAGCCAGCAAAATGGCGATGCCTCTTCCTGTTTTCATAAAATCCTTCCTTTCTATTGTCCTCCGGAACGCCGGCTCCGGAGTGCTGCTTTCATATAGATTGCCCCTGAACAATAGCATAATCCTGTCCAGGATGCAATGCGTTTTTCAGTTCTTTTGCAGATTCCCCATAAAAATATCACTCTGTTCACATTTCAGAAACCAGCAGTCCCGCCATTCTGTAAATGGCGGGACTGCTGGTTTCCTGAAGAAGAGAACGCCCATGAAGACCCGTTTTCCCGCGTGCGTGGCAGCCGCTACGACGCCCCCACTGTCTGCCAAAGAGCCAAAACAGACCCAGTGGGACGTGCAGACCTGGAATTCCGCACAAAGGAGCTTTTTTCTTTACGAAAAAAGCGGTCTGGGGGAATTAGACTCTCTGCGTGGCAGAAAGCCGGAAGTCTGTACAGACTTAACCCCAACCCTTTCCGCCCTTAACCTTTCAAAATTACAGGTTCCAAGGGGATTTAATCCCCTTGGCAGAGGCTTGGGGACAGCGTCCCCAAGGTCTTGCCCTTCGACCACACAGAAATTCCAAACGGGGGTCTAAGAATTTGTGCCATTCTGGCGGTAACCGTTGTTTACCACAGGGCGGTTTCTGGGGCGGCGGCCCGGCTGGTAGAAGGTGATGAATTTAATCGAAAAGATATCGCAGACGATATAGGTCATGGACACTTCCTCATATAAGGTCACATAATTGCGTCCGACAAAATAGAGGATTCCTTCTTTATGTACCATGTTTTCCGTGCCAATCAGGAAATCGCAGACCACAAAGCTCCCCAGATTATCGTTCAGAATCTGCTGAATGGAGCCGTTCATGCTGTTGGTGTTGAAATCCTCATTAGGAGGTGTGGTAATACTTCCGCCGCTGCGGACGTTGTTCATTGTGGATTCCGGAATGTCACTGGGAAAAAAGGAATTCATATGCTGCCTCATTTCTCCGTGGGATGTCATTTGTTCAGCGGGAGGCCGCCCCGCACGGCAGCTGCCTTCCGCCGCTGTGCCGGAACCTTAGGTTTCGGCATAAGCGTCGGTGGGATCGTAAAAGCAGTGATCGCCGATGCGGATCACAAAGGAACCTACCCGGGAGGGGAAATTCGGACGGCAGTCCGGCTTATAGGGATTAAAATACCACAGGGCAAAGCCAAGATTGGTCAGCCGGTTCCCTGCAATGGCCCAGTTGGCGATATCATAATGCACCTGCTCCGGACGCATATTGTAAACTGTCTGCATGTTCCTTCGGCCGCCCACCACCTCCCGAACACAATCAAACTGCCCCTGCTGGTAGATGACTGTACGGATGGTATCCAGCCTGCCGTATTCCCCGTAGGTGACCTCCACCCGGTTCATCACCACGCAGGCTACTGCCTTCATGCCCGTTTCCCCTTCGCCCCCTGCCTCGCACTGAATCGTCCGCGCCAGCAGCTCCATCTCCGAATAGGCCATCCGCCTGCCTCCCCAACAATGTTCTCATCCAAATGGTATGCCCCGCCCCTTCGGATCATGCCGGCATCTTCAGAAGACTTTTCAATAGAAAGACAAAAAGCTTCGGCTGTGCGTATACGCACAGCCGAAGCTTGCTTTCCGGGCGCTCTTGCCCGGATGTTCCGGCAGGTTAGCAGCAGGTGGAGCCGCAATTGTTGTTGCACCCGCAGTTGTTGTTGCAGCCACAGTTGCAGCAGCATCCACAAGAGCCGCCGCAGGAGCCGCCGCCTACATTGCCGCAGCCGCCGCAGCAAACCAGCAGCAGGATGATAATCAGAATCCAGCTGCAATTTCCGCCAAAACCGCCACAATTATTACCACACATAATAGCAATTCCTCCTTAAGGTTTTTACACCCCATACTATGTGCTATACCGAAATTGGGTTACAACCTGAAGGGGGCGTTTCTTTAGCCTTTGAATTGACGGGATTTTACAAATCCCGACGGATTTGCTATACTGAACAGGAGCGCTGTCCGCGCCGCTGACAGACGAGGCGCGGATTCGCAAAATCAACAGAAGGGAACGGATGGGCATGAGCAAGCGTACCGCCGGGGACACAATCCGGCTGACCCCCAGCCTGGATCAGGGGTTGACCCGCCGCCAGGCCGCCAGGCAGAGACGCGCCGGACTGACCTGCCTGGAGCGCAGGCCCCCTGCCCGCATTCTTCACAGACATCTCTGCACCCTCTACAATGGAATCTGTCTGCTTCTGGCAGGAGGAATGCTGTGGCTCGGCTCCCTGTGGGGTCTGCTTCCCCTGGGGGCCGCGCTGCTTCGGACGCTCCTGGAGGCTCTGCCGGAACTGCGGGCGGAGGGCTCCCTGAAGCGGCTGGATCGGGAACGGGTACGGGTGCTTCGGCAGGGCCGGGAGATCCTCCTGCCTTCTCAAAAGCTGGTGCTGGGCGATCTGCTCCTGCTGTCCCAGGGGGAGCGGATCGCCGTGGACTGCGTCCTGCGGCAGGGCGCCTGCGTCCTGGATGAGCGCCAGGCTTCGGGCAGCTCCCTCTCCTGCGCCAGGACGCAGGGGGAACTGCTCCCCAGAGGAAGCCGGCTGCTCAGCGGCGGCGGGATTGCCCAGGCGGAGCAGATCGGACAGCGCCTCCCCCGGCGGGCGCGCCTCCGGACGCCCTCCCAAAGCCTGATAAGGGCCGCCGCTCTGGCCGTGCTCCCTCTGGGAGGACTGTTCCTCCGGGGGCAGTATGAGGGCTCCTGGCAGGAGGCGGCCCTGGGGGCCTGCCTGCTGCTTATCGGCCTGCTTCCGTTGGAACTCCCTCTGCTGGGCTCCCTGTTTCAGGCAGCGGGCCTGCTCCGGCTGTCCCGCCGGAAGGTGCAGGTCCGGGAGCCTGCCGCTCTGGAGGTCCTGGCCCGGGCAGAAGCCATCTGCCTGGACAAAACCGGTACGCTGACGGATGGGCTGGAGGCCGGGGAGCCGGTTCTGCTTCCTTATGTATCCGGAGAGGCTGTGCAGGGCGCGCTGCGCTCCCTGGCGGATGTCTTTCCCGGGGAGGAAGGGGTCCGCGCCGCTCTGAGAGAGCGGTTCGGAGGGCCGGAGCCATGGAGGGCGCTTTCCTCCATGGAACACCCGGAATGGATCGGCGCTTCCTTTGAGGGACGGGGCAGCTACCTGCTGGGGCCTGCGGAGCTGCTTCTGCCGGATATGGACGAAACCCTCCGCCAGAGGGTGGACGCCCTCGCTGCGGAGGGGCGGGTGTTCCTGCTGGCCCACTCCCTGGAGGCGCTGGAGGACGAGCTTCCCGGCGGGCTGGTGCCCAGGGCCCTGCTCCCCATCCGGGAACGGATCTGTCCGCGGACAGCAGAGACTATCCGTTTCCTGCTGGAGCAGGGGATGGAGCTGAAGCTCATCTCCGGGGACAGCCCGGAGGCTGTGGCGCGGCTGGCCAGACAGGCTGGGCTCCCCGGCCGGGAGGACCCGGTGGATCTTGCGGACTACCCGATCCTTCTGGAGGAGGGGGAGGCGCTTCGGGCGCTGGCGGGCCATCGGGTGTTCGCCAGCGCCGCGCCGGAGCAGAAGGCCCGGATCGCCGCCTGCCTTCGGAAGGAGGGCTTCACTGCCATGGCGGGAGACGGGCTGAACGACGCCCCGGCGCTTCGGGAGGCAGACTGCGGTCTGGCTCCGTCCGCCGGATTGGCGCGCCGGGACGCTCATATCCTGTTCCAGGGGCTGGAGGCGCTGCCACAGATTCTCCGGGAAGGGCGGCGGTCTGCTGGCCTCCAGCGGACCGCAGTCCTTCTGCTGGCCCTGAAGACAGGGCTGCTCCTGCCCGTCCTGCTCCTTCCGAAGCCGCCCCTCCTGCCGGCTCAGCTGTGGCTTTTGGGAAGCGCGGCGCTGATTCCGGCTCTGGCGCTGGGGCTGGAGCCCTGCCGGGAGCCGCTTCAGGGAGGATTCTTCCAAAATGTCCTTCCCAAAGCGCTCTCGGGCGGGATTATGCTTGCCACCAGTATCTTTTTGGGGGTAAACCTGTCGGCGCTGATGGGCTTTTCCCAGCAGGAAACAGCGGCGGTCTGCCTGCCGCCCGCCGCGCTTTCGGGCGTGCTCCTTCTGTGCTGGCTCTGCCAGCCCTGGAGCAGGCCCCGAAAGCTGCTTCTGGGCTGTGTCTGCGGTCTGCTGGCAGCCTGCAGCCTGCTCTTCCCGGAAGCGCTGGGACTGACCGGGTTCACGCTGCCCTCTCTGCTGTGCAGCCTGGGGATTTCCCTTGGAAGCGTCCTGCTGTACGGCCTGTTTCATCGGTATGTGTTCCCGCTGTCCCGCAGGAAAGCGGAGGCCGGAGGCAGGCGGTAGCGGAGCGTCCGGGCGTCTGCCGGGGACGGATTCCTGTCCGGGGCAGGATACGAAAAGACTGGCGGCTCTCCTTGCGAAAATCTGTTATTTGTGCTACAATGAGGCGGATATCATGGAGAAAATCTCCAACCAATCCGCCCAACATTTTGTGATTGACAGCAGAAAGGAAAGCCTATGAGGCGCCAGCTGCAGCAGGATCTGCTGAGATCGGATTTTATCCACAGACCCCTTGAAATTCATCATGAGGAAACCCGGGAGGCCAGATGCGCGGGCAAACAGCCGGCAGAAGCCTATCTGCTCGACGATCTGAAAACCCTCGACCGCTTTCGGACCGTCGGCGAGCTGGCCAGGATGGAGCTCTCCAGGGAGCACACCCACGGCTGTGAAAACTCCCTGAAATTCACCTGCCCCACAAAGCTCGATCACTGGCCGGGCGCTTATGGACGGATCTACTCCATTCCCAAGGTGGTCCGGGTGGTCGATGACGAAAACTGGGAGTGATTGTGCAGTTCATGAAGAACGATGATATCATCGCCGACTATAAGACCCAGGTCCGGAGCGGCATCCCTCTGGGGAAGGGCTACTATCTCCGCAGGATGCCGGTCGCCTATGCCCACCGGGGCAACCACGCCTTGACCCTCTGCGGCGGCAAGGCAGCCGCCAGCATTGCCAGGCTGAAGAACGATTACCAGCTCGGCGAGCTGGCCCAGCGCCAGCTGGAATGGATCGTGGGCAAAAATCCCTTTGCCGAGTCAGTGATGTTCGGCGAGGGCTACGACTACTGCCAGGAGTACGCGGTGCTGCCGGGAGAGATGGTCGGCGAGCTGGGGGTGGGCTTTGCCTGCCTTGGGGATCACGACGCGCCCTTCTGGCCGCAGGTTAACACCTGCGTCTACAAGGAGGTCTGGATCAAGCCGCCTCTGCACTGGGCGTGGCTTGCCGCGGATATCGCGGGCGAGGCGAACGTCCGGGGTTCCCTCAGAGGGGATGCCGGGACATTACCTTTACGCATCATCTGACCGGATCCGTTTACCGCTTCACGCCGCACTCTGAAAGCGGCTGGTTCGAGGGGCGGGTTCCCGCCGGAGAGTATACGGCGGCCTACAACGGCAGGTCTGACCCTTCTGCCCAATGATCGGGTGAGATTAAGGGATGATTTTTACGATATCCAGGTGACCTGCCAGCTGACGGAGGGCAATGCCGCCTTCACGATCCGCTCCACCAGCGATCATCCGGTTGCGCTGACGCTGATCAGCGAGAATCTGACCCTCCTCGGCGCTCCCCGGAGCATTCCCGCAGGCGGCATGGTCACCTTCTCTGGAGAGATCCCGAACAAGAATGCGCCCTGCCTGCTGATTGTCATCCCCGACGGCAATGAAAAGGGGAAGAAGGAGATCTATTTCCGCTAAGAGCCTATTCAGGATCTCCGGGTATCAGGGGAAGGCCGCGAGAGCTCTGCTCTCGCGCTCTCGCCAAGGGGATTAAATCCCCTTGGAACCCGTAATTTTTGAGTTGTGGGGAGTAGGATTTCAGTTCCTGCCTCACTGGTACTCTCCGCAGGGACAATCGCCCGCCTACCCATTTTTTCGCCCCTAAAAAAGCCCTTAAAATAATGGGAATCCAAGGGGAATCCTTTCCCCTTGGCAGGAGCGCGAGGGCAGAGCCCTCGCGGCCTTGCCCCCGCGGAATCAGCGGCTTGCAGAAAACCTATCAAAATTCCCGTCTCACAACAAAAATTTCCCTTGTAAAAAGGAACTGCTCCCGCTATACTGATGCTGGCTCCCCTGTCTGTGAAAGGGAGGGGCGAACAGAAAGGATGAGATTATGACGAACAGCACATATCCGGACAGCGTGTTTCAGGCCGGGGGCGCTCCCTTTTATCCTGTGGGCGTTCAGGCGCACAACAACTCCGGCTATTCCATGAAGCAGCTGGAGCCGGTCTGGGAGGTCTGCCGGTTGGTGAACGCCAACTCCTGTGCCATCGCCGTGGCCTGGGAGCGGATCGAGCCGGAGGAGGGCCGATTTGACCTGGAAATCGTCCGTCAGATTGTCCGGGCCTGCCGGGAGCGTTCCCTAAAGCTGGTGCTCCTGTGGTTCGGCGCCTGGAAGAACGGTCATATGAAATATGCCCCCCAGTGGGTCAAGATGGATCACAGCCGGTTCCCCCGGGTGCGCACCCACGACGGCTATGAGATTGCCAATCTCTCCAGCTTTGGCGGGGAAACCCGGGCGCTGGACAAGCGGGCTTTCTGTAAGGTGATGGAGGTCCTGGCTCAGGAGGATCCCCAAAGGGACACCATCCTTGCGGTGCAGGTACAGAACGAGCTGGGAATTGTGGGCCGCTCCGTCCGGGATTACGGCCCGGAGGCGCAGCGGCAGTATGAGGCCCCGGCGCCGGAGGGGCTGGTAGATCGGATGAAGTCCGCCCCGGAGGAGGAGATCTCCCAGGCCTGGGCAGAATGCGGCCGGAAAGAGGCAGGAAGCTGGGGCGAGCTCTTCGGCCGCAGGGGCGACGAGCTGCTCCAGGCCTGGAGCATGGCCTGCTATGTGGACGATCTGGCTGCCGCAGGCAAGGAAATTCTCCCTGTGCCCATGTATACCAATGCCTGGCTGGACAAGCAGGGCTTTGACACGCCCGGCATCACCTATCCCTCCGGGGGAGCGGTGGTCTGCAATCTGGCCGTATGGCGGTGGTTCGCGCCCCATCTGGATATGGTCTGCCCGGACATGTACATGGGCGATCAGCGGCACTATCAGATGATTGCCGGCGCTTATACCCGGCGGGACAACCCCCTCTATATTCCTGAAACCGGCTGGGGGGTCCCCTCTGCCCTGGGCGCCTTCCGGGCAGTGGCGGAGAACGGCCTGACGGGCGTTCACTTTTTCGGCGCGGAAAGCGCCCTCCAGGCGGACGGAACCCTTCATCCCGAGGCGAAGCCTATGGCGGAGAATTTCCAGTGCCTGCGGGCAGTGGAACCGTTGCTGCTTTCCCTCCGGGGAAGCGGCAGGATCCAGGCGGCAATCCAGGAGGAATTCGCCGCGGAGCAGCAGCTTCATTTTGACGGATGGGATCTGGTGGCCCGGTTCGGGCCCTATCCCAGAGGGGGAGACTATCAGCACAAGCGCGGGGAGCCCACCACCGAGCGTGGGCGGGCCCTGATCTTCCAGCTGGGGCCCAATGAGTTCGTGGCCTGCGGAGTGGGTGTTTCCCTGGCCTTCCGGAAGCGCCTTCCCCTGGAGCAGCCCCGGACGCCCCAGATGGACTGGCAGCATGAGCATTTTATGGACTACCTGCTGGTAGAGGACGGGAGGTTCGCTTCTGACGGGAGCTGGACGCCCTCCTACCTCCGCAACGGGGACGACACTGACTTCGGCGTCTACCTGTTCCCGGACAACGGCGCGACCCGCATTCTTTTGGAGTAAGAACCCGTATTCACAAGGGGATAAATGTGTGGTAGAATAGGAACATGGAAGAGAAAATAAGGAAGTCGTATCCCAGCGACATGACAGATGAGCAATGGGAAGAAATCGCCCCGCTCTATACAGGGATGCGTAACTGC
>JAAVZY010000146.1 GCA_022791945.1 Oscillospiraceae bacterium
CGCATCAACAGGTTAGGCGCAATGGGATGGCTGTGATTGGAATTTGTGGCAGCTTTGCAGGCCCGACGCCTGGCTGAGGAGACGCCGGCCAGCCGCATTTGCCGGTGTACCCTCTTGCGGGAACAGCCAAATTCCGGTTTCAGAAGGTGGTACAGGCTGTCCAGTCCCATGGCGGGGTATTTCTCTTGCAGCGCAACCAGCCGCCGCCTCAGCGCCTGGTTGCGCTGCTGTTCCCGGTTGATGCGGCTGGCCTGTCCCATTTGGATTCCAGATGCTTTCAGCCAGCTGCGCAGCGTGTCGATACAAATCCCCAGTTCTTTGGCGACCTCTGTGGGCTGTCGCCCCTGCTCCCTCACCAAGCGCGCCGCGCCTGTTTTGAATTCCTCATCCTATCGTGGTGGCGGCGTCCCTTTTTTAGCTTTTTTCTCTTCCATATTTTTTGCCCCTTTCCTTTCCAGCTTACAACTCGTTTCTCTGTCCGTCAATATGGTTATGGGGCAAGGTCAGGAACCTGCCGTTTTCAATCTTTTGGATTGCTTCCGGCGGAAGCTGAAATTTGCTTTCCAACAGGGATAAAATGGTGTGCTTGATAGCGTCTGTCTCTATGATAGATACAACCTTCTTTCTTGTACTGCTTCATTTGAACTTCTCCGCCTGATAGGTATACAGCTCCGCGAACCGGCCGGACTGGTTCAGGAGCTCCTCCTTTGTGCCACATTCAATGATTCTCCCATCCTCCAGCACAATAATCCGATCTGCTATGGACACGTTCGTCAGCCGGTGGGAGGTGAACAGCACTGCTTTCCCTTGACAGAATTCCTCCAGGGAACGGAAGATGTGTTCCTCCGCCTCCGGATCCAGGGAGGCGGAGGGCTCATCCAGCACGAACGCGGACGCCTCCCGATAGAAGGTGCGGGCCAGCGCCAACTTCTGGGACTGCCCGCCCGACAGCTCGATTCCATCCTCCTCAAACTGCCGGGTGATACTGGTATCCAGTCCATGGGGGGCCTGGCCCATCAGGAAGTCCGCCCCGCTTTTTCCCAGAGCTGCAAGCACTTTCTCATCCGTTTGCGCCTCATCGCTCCCGATGGACACATTCTCCCGCAGGGTGAAGCCGAAGTTGGGCGCTCCCTGGCAGTAGACGCCGAAGCACCTGCGGAGATCCTCCAGCCGGTACTCCCGGATGGCCCTCCCGTTGATGCGGATCTGCCCGCCGGTGACATCGTAAAACCGCATCAGCAGCTTGATCAGCGTGGACTTTCCCGCGCCGTTGACACCTACCAGGGCCAGCTTTTCCCCACGCCGGAGAATGAAGCTCACATCCTCCAGGACAGGCTTCTCCATCCCCGCATAGCCAAACCGGACATGATCAAATTCGATGGATTCAACTGATTCCAGAGGCAGCGGCCCGCTGATTACCTTCCTCGGCACCTGCTGGAAAGATTGGACATTCTCAATCTTGAGCCGGTTCTCATAGATCTGCGTTCCGTACTCCACCAGCAGGATAATGCTCGACCAGAGCTGGGAGAGCAGCCCGGTATACAGGGAATAGTCTCCGATAGTGGCCGCGCCGTTCAGGACCCCGAAGGAGATATGCAGGGTCACCCCAAGGATAACCGCGTGGGGCAGAAGCTCAAACAGGATGGTCAGCAGCATCCGGGAACAGGCCATTTTCCGCTTCTTGGAGAAAATCTCCTGCCAGATGGCCTGATAGCGGGCCTTCAGCATGGGGCCGATCCCATAGAGCCGGACACTCTGGGCGTATTCCCGGGTGGAGGAGAGCCAGAACAGGTAGTCCTTTTTCCGCTCGTTTCCCGCTTGTGAGAGGGAGAACTCATACAGTACCTTGGTATATTTCCGGTTGACCAGTGCGGACGGGAACGCCGCCGCAACCATCAGCAGGCCGTAGAGGGGACTGCTGGAGCTGAGCACAACCAGCGTCCCCAGGAATCCGATCGAGGCGCTGACGCAGTCCAGCACATTCCAGATCTGGTAGGTGAGGGCGTAGGAATCCCGGCGGACGGTGGCGAATTTGTCATAGAATCTGGGATTGTCGAACAGCTCCAGATCCGCGGAGAGCGCCTTGTCCATGAGATCCTGCTGGACATACTGCTCCAGGATGTTGTTGTGCAGTCCCTCCGCGTAGGACACCAGCCTGCGGAAGATGGCGGCGGTCAGCGGCAGCACTGCCGCCAGAAGGAGCAGACCTGTCAACGTCCTGGACGGCTCTGGGACGGTCCATGCTCCCGAAAGCAAATCCAGCACATACTTGAGAACATACGCTCCCAGAATATCCGCAACCGGCAGAATGATTTTTCCGAGCAAACGCACTGTGGTGTATTTCCGGGAGGACTGCCAGGAGAGCCGGAGGCAGTAGGGAAGGGCGGACAGAGTGCCGAAAAGCTGTCTCTTTTGCAAGTGGATCTCCCCTCTATTCACAGTTTTCCAGATATTCCAGCAGGCGGTTCATTTCGGTTTGGGCACAGGAAAGCGGTTCCCGCCCGGGAGCGCTGCAATCGGACACGATCATCCTTCCTGCTGTATCCAGGGAGACGCAGGCGTCGCAGGCCTCCAGAACCTCCGGCCTCACCGTGTACAGGAGCGCCAGATCCAGCTCCATTTTCCGGCAGAGTGCCTGTACCTGCCTCACGGGAGAACTGCCCGTTAACGGGATGCAGGTTTCCCCTGCTGGGAGCCGCTCTGTTGAAAATCCCCAGCACTGATATCCGTTTTTCCACAAGAAAGGGAGGGCCGCATCCAGAAATCCCCGGAAACCCTCGCCGGTTCCGGTAATGCCTACACGGAAGCATTCCTCCGTCCCGACCGGCTCCGGCAGCGGAGAGCCTAGGGGAAGCGCTCCTTCCTGTAATGCAGCCAGGATGCGCTCCCGATCCCAGTCTCCGGGTCGCTGGAGCAGCTGGTAAACTCTGGCGGTGATCAGCGGGGCCGCATAGCTGCTGCAGCAGTGGGTATACCCGGTAAAGCCGGTATAGTCGGTGATCTCATGCCGCCCTGACGCAGTGATGGGCACGCCGCAGACAGCAGGAGGATTGAGCGCGTACTGTTCTCCCTCAAAATGCTCATCCGCGCGGACGCCGATCACACCGTCCAGATAGGCGGGGATGCTGAACTGCCCGTCCGGCCCGGAGGCGGCCACGATCACCGCACCCTGCCCCAGCAGCTGGTGGACAGCGGGGGCCAGGATGGGGTAATCGCTGGTCTGCCTGCTGCCCAGGCTCATATGTATCAGCGGATACCGCTCCTTCGCGCACCACTCCAAAGCGGCCCGCAGCTCAAACGGGGTAGCGCGGAGGGCAGCTCCGGAGAGGATCTGCAGGCTGGCAAGCTGGGCGTTGGGAGCATATTTGCGGATGATCGCAGCGCAGATAGTGCCGTGGCTTTTCCGGAGGGGAGCGCTTTTCCTGGGGAGCACCTCCCCCTCCGGAGTGACCCGCAGGTCGCACAGCAGGCGATCGGTGTTGGGATAGAATCCGGCGTTGACCCCGTCGTCAATAATTGCGATTTTCATGGTTACTCCGTCACATAAATCTCCAGCTTGGACTGCAACTCCGATATACAGCTCTCATAGGAGCGGTTGCCGTTAAAGTAATCCCTCAGCCCGTCCTGCACCATATACAGCTCCGGGGAAGAAAGACGCGCGGAGGTGATCCCGTTCAGGATCCCCAGATATTGCTCAACCAGATCCTGAGATAGTCCGGGAGCGTCTTGTACTCCGTAATTGTCTCGATAGACAACCATAGGCTCTTGCATCAGCCTCATATAAGCCTCCATGGCCTTGCGGTTTGCAATCGGCTGCTGATCCTGCCCCCAAATATCCAAATTCGCAAAGAATTCCTGACTGATCCACAGCTTGATCAGCTGATACGCCGCTTCTGGATTCTTGCAGTTCTGGGTTGCCCCGATCGCCTCATTGATCAGCGCCTCACTGCCTCCGTCCATGGCCTGCCAGGGGATCAGAATGATATCATCAATTCCATCCAGATTCAGATAACGAAAATTAAAGCGCGTTAGTCCCTCCATATCTCCCGTAGCCAGATCTACAAAATGAGAGGTCCCCTGCTCCAGTGCCGGAGAAAAGTCATAGGTATAGTAGGGAATGCGTTTTTCCTTACTGTACAGGCTCAATTCATCCTTGATAAATGCGCAGTATTCCTCCAGCCTGGGATCATCTAGGTGTACCTCCTGAGTTTCGTAGTCAATCCAGGGCAGCCCGGTGAAGGCGGGAGCCCAATAGGGCGTATAAAGATAATGCACCATTTCCTTCTCCGGCAGATTCATGGGATTCTCCCGCAGAACGGGCAGCAGCTCCTCCCAGGTGGATTTCAGATCCACGCAGTTTTCCGGATGGAATCCTGTCTGTTCCGCAATTTCTCCGGTAGTGACAATCAGCGGGCATTGGAAATATACTGGGACAAGGTATTGTCGTCCCTGATAACGTCCAGCCTCCATAACGGGCTGATAGAAATCGGAAGGATTGCAGTTTGAATCGTTCCGGAAATAATCGGTCAAATCCAGAAACGCGCCTGCCTGCATCATCTTGTAGGGATTGAGTGCGGCTTCCCCCTGCAGCTGCAGGAAGACCACATCCGGTCCCGAGCCTGCCATAATTTCTGTTGCGAGCTGGATTTGATACTCCCTTAGTGGGGTGTTAGCAAAATCAACGGCTTCCACCCTAAGATCCACATTAGGAAAGTATTTCCGATACATGGAATAGAGCGCGTTGTCACGAAAGGTGGGATCCGGGCTCAGCCCATAGTAGTATCGGAAGGTCAGCTCCCCTGTTAAATCGGGATTGGGCACCATTTTCGTTTCCCGGGAGAGTTCCTCTTCCGTGAAGGTGATCGGCTCCAACGTTTCCGCCTGGGCGCATCCGCCCAGGGCGGAGAGCGCAATCATTGCGGACAGAATGAACGCTGCAATTTTACGTTTCATGGCAGTACTCCCTCACTCCGTCACATAAATCTCCAGCTTGGACTGCAATTCAGAGATACAGCTCTCATAGGAGCGGCTGCCGGTATAATACTCGTGTAAGGTATCCCGCACAGTCTTAAACTCCGGAGTTCGCAAATAGCAAACCGTGATATCATCCAGCAGCTTCATATACTGTTCCGTCACCCCTTTGGGTACGCCGGGAGCCTCTTCCACCACTCCTTTTCCGCCAATTTCGCGGTAAGTGACAATGGGCTCCGACGCAAGCTCCAGATACGCTTCCATCGCTCTGTTATTTACGGAATTGTAATAAGCCTGTCCCCAGGTATCTCTGCTGGCATAGAATTCCTCGCTGAGCCAGGTGCGGATAAATTGGTAAGCCGCTTCCGGATTTTTCGTATTCTGTTTCACGCCCATACTCTCCCGAACATAGGCTTCGATTCCGCCATCCACGGTTCGCCAGGGAAGAAAAATGACATCGTCTGTCCCATCCAGATACAAATAGGGTAAATTGTAATTAAATATGGAATCTGTACAGCAGTAATTCACATCTACCAGTGACACAGATTGGTTCTCCAAAACCGTATAGAAAGAGCTTCCGCCCTTTACAATCATATCATTCTCGACGTAATGAAGATAAGGAGAAAGGGACTCTCTGATAAAGGTACAGTATTTTTTCAGGATTGGGTCGTCCAAATGGACCTCCTGTGTTTCGTAATCGATCCATGAGATCCCCATATACAGAGGCGCGTCAAATGGTGTGAATAAGCTAAAAATCTTACTTTGTTCCGGAAGATCCATTGGATTATTTTGCAGAATGGGAAGCAGTTCCTTCCAGGTTGATTCCAAATCAACGCAGTTTTCCGGATGAAACCCCACTTTATCTGCGATTGTTTGGGTAGTAAAGAGCATTGGGAATTGATAATAAACAGGAATCAGATACAGTCCGCCCTTATACCGCCCGGAATCCAGCACCACTTGATTAAAATCGGAAAAATTACAGTTTGGATCATTTCGGAAATAGTCGGTCAGATCCAGAAAAGCGCCTGCCTGCATCATCTTATTTGGATGAATATGGCATTCAGCATATGCCTCAAAATTGAGGAAAAACACATCCGGGCCTGATCCGGCCATTAGTTCCGCTGCCAACTGAGTTTGAAACTGCTGCTGTGGCATATCATTGAAGTCTACTGCCTCTATTTTCAAATCAACATTTGGAAAGTATTCTCGATACAGATCGGTAACTACATTATAGCAAAAATAGGGATCTTCTGTCACCAGATTCTGATACCGTACTGTCAATTTTCCGGTCAAATCCGGGTTGGGTACCAGCTTTGTTTCCCGAGACAATTCTTCCTCGGTGAAGGTGATCGGTTCACGCCCCAACGTTTCCGCCGGGGCGCAGCCGCCCAGGGCGGAGAGCGCAATCATGGCGGACAGAATGAACGCTGCAATTTTACGTTTCATGGCAGTACTCCCTTATTCCGTCACATAAATCTCCAGCTTGGACTGCAACTCCGATATACAGCTCTCATAGGAGCGGTTGCCGTTAAAGTAATCCCTCAGCCCGTCCTGCACCGTATACAGCTCCGGGGAGGAAAGACGCGCGGAGGTGATCCCGTCCAGGACGCCCAGATATTGATCAACCAGATCCTGAGATAGTCCAGGAGCGTCCTGCACTCCGTAATTGTCCCGGTAAATGACGAGAGGTTCCTGCATCAGCTTCATATAGGCCTCCATGGCTGCTTTGCTTGCGGCAGGCGCTCCATCCTGTCCCCAGACATCCGGATTCGCAAAAAATTCCTCGCTAATCCAAAGCTTAATCAACTGATACGCCGCCTCCGGATTTCTGCTGTTCTGGGTTACGCCGATCACTTCATTTATAAATACTTCGATTCCCCCATCTACAGATCGCCAGGGCAAAAGGAGGATGTCATTCACACCATCTGTATTCAAATAACGGAAATTGAAACGGGTCAGATTAAACAGACAGCCATTGGAGTAATCAATGAAAAGATTTTTCTGCTGTTTCAGAGAGACAGAAAAGTCATCTCCGCTTTTGATAGGTGCTTGGGCGTTCGTATACGCAGACAAATCATCTTTTATAAATGCACAGTACTCTTTCAGGCGGGGATCTTCCAGATGTACCTGTTGGGTTTCGTAGTCAATCCAGGAAAAGCCGGCGTATTTGGGAACCATATAGGGGGTATAAAGGTTATATATCATTTCCTTCTCCGGCAGGTTCATGGGGTTCTCCCGCAGAACAGGCAGCAGCTCCTCCCAGGTGGATTTCAGATCCACGCAGTTTTCCGGATGGAATCCTGTCTGTTCCGCAATTTCTCTGGTTGTAATGATCATCGGGCACTGGAACTGTACCGGCACCAGGTACTGCCGCCCCCGATAACGCCCGGCATCCATGACAGGCTGATAAAAGTCCGAAGGATTGCAGTTCGCATCATTCCGGAAGTAATCCGTCAGATCCAGGAACGCGCCTGCCTGCATCATCTTGTAGGGATTGATATAAGCCCCGGATTCCATCTCAATGAAAACCACATCTGGCCCGGAACCGGCCATGACCTCTGCCGCAAGCTGTGTCTGATAGGATTCGATGGGCATATCGCCAACGTCAATGGCTTCTACCCTGAGATCAACATTGGGAAAGTATTCCCGATACATAGCATACAGCACATTATCACGATAGGTGGGATCCGGGCTCAGCCCATAGTAGTATCGGAAGGTCAGCTCCCCTGTTAAATCGGGATTGGGCACCATTTTCGTTTCCCGGGAGAGTTCTTCCTCGGTAAAGGTGATCGGCTCCAACGTTTCCGCCGGGACGCATCCGCCCAGGGCGGAGAGAAGCAAGAACGCTGAGAAAAGGACGATAAAAAGTTTTTTCATATATAGAACTCTCCTCGTGTGATCATAAATTTGTACCGCCAACTTGTTATATAAAGGGCCTGGAGATTACCTAGACCCAATCTCCAGGCCTATGATAAAGGTGAGCCGCATTCCTATTGCTTATGACACATTGTAACATAAGTATGTGTCATTGTCGAATGTACAAGTGTTTGCTAAGAGCGTTCTTTGACGAATTGGTATCCTTGAGACTTATGGAAATGCTTAGGGGAGTAGTTACTTACCGGGAACCCACATGAACGTTGATGTTACTGGATGCAGCGTCAGCTCCGCCAGTTCCACGAGCTGTTTCATATATGTAAACGCAAGAGCACTTGCAAGAGCTGCTGCAGGAGCAGAAGGACTCGACGGTACGGATGGCGGCGTTTCTCTTCTTCAGTTTCATAAAACAACTTCCTTTCCAAATTCATGCGGCTCACCTTGTATCATCTTTCTGTGCGGGCCATACAGGCCACAATGCAGTCCGCGATCCCGCTGATGGTGCAGAACTGATAATCACTGATCTGCTCCGGCGAAATCCGGATGTTCAGCCGTTTCTCTATTTCCAAAAACAGGTAGGTCAATTCAATTACATCCAGGCAGATCGGCTCCCCCGTCAGGGGCGTATGGCTGTCGATTGCCTTTATCTTTTCCTCCGGAACCTTCAAAAACTCTGTCAGCATTGTGCAGACGTAGGCCTGTGCTGATTCCTTGTCCATGCCGCTCCCTCCTTCATGATAGTGTGTTCAGAATCTGTTCTGCGCACCGTTCCCGCTCTGCCTCCTGCGTCAGATCGTAGCAGGGAATATCCGCCGACTTTCGCAAGGCTCTCCATTCAGCCGCGGCCTTTTCATGCCCGATCCGGACCATGCAGAGGGTCTTCCGATTGATGGTTTCTACTGAGTCCATCAGGCAGTTTGCTAGGTGGAAGGCGTCAACCGGGAAATTGAACCGCTGGCGGAAATCCTCGCTGAGGCTTTCCGCGAACTCCCGGCTATACACGTCCGGGAACACCGAGCAGATGCAATAGTCCGCCTGCACCGCCTGGGAGAACAGGTAGGCGTACCCGCCGAAATCGCCCACAGCCATATCATTGAAGCGGATCATAGTTCCCGGCAGCTCCGCCAGGATGATGTCCGGGAATTCCCTTTGTTCCACGGCTTTGAAAAGCCGGTTGATCCGCTTGGCCCCGTCCGTGAGGCTGGCCTCCCGCAAATCCCGGCAGGAGCAGCAGCCCAAAAACTCATCGCTGGGCGACTGAGAGAGGACGCTCACCTTCAGTCCCCGGCTCCGGAACGCGGCGGCCATGCCCAGAAGGATTTCCCGCTGGTCCATGTCCTCCACGATGCCGCCCACGAACACCACCGGCGCGGAGGGCTTATACATATATCGGTATTCCGCCTGGGCGGTGCGGTTCCAATCCTGGCCGTATTCCCAGTGGAAGGGCACGCCCTTTTCCCGGCTGAATTGGAGGAGCTCATCCCGCTCTGTTTCGGTCAGCCGGGCGTAGCAGAAGACCTCCTTTCCCGCAGACAGGGCCTGCATAATCAGGGAGCAGATCTCCCCATGGAGCTCTGCGGAGCCTTCGGATAAAATCAGCAGCGCGTCGCTGCCGGCAAGGGCGCCGCTGTCCTCGACGGTCTGTCCCAGGGGCTCATGCGCACAGCCATAGGCGTAGTCCCGCCCGATCAGGCCGGTTCCGGGAGCCGCACAGATATGGGCAATCCGGAAATCCTTCCGGAACGCCTGGAAATATTTTACAAAAGGAACGTCTGCGGGCTGGAAGGGATAGATCATCAGCCGTTTGGGTTCGCTCATGCTTCCGCGCCTCCTTTCTGGGCATATTGGGTATGGACTTCATGGAAGAAGATTTTGAAAAGCAGGCTGTGGGCGAAATCCTTTTTGGTCCCTTCACAGTGCTTCAGTTTAGCGGCGCCGTCCAGGCAGGTTTGCTTGTCCGCGTGCTTACAGCAAAGGCTGCATCCGTTGAAGGCCCAGCAGTTCCGGCAGGCCTCCGGCGTGAGGGAGCCCACATTCAGAAGGGCTTTGATCCGCTCTATGTCCAGACCCTTCTCCAGGGAACCGATTTTCAGCACCTCCGAGGTTTCGCTGACCCGTTCGCAGGGAAGGAGATCCCCGTCCGTGGTGACGAACAGCCGCAGCTTCCCGGGAATGCAGGGGCCGCCCGGGGCAAGGGTTTCGCTGAGCCCCACGCGGGGGACAATTTTTTCCACATTATCCAGGGTAAGCTCAAACTGCGACTTGATAATGGGGCTGACCTGTTCGGAGGGATATCTTCCGATCTGCGCCAGCAGTCCCAGGAAGGATTGATATTGATACTGCCACCGGTAAGTATTGGAGTATTCGACAGGCTCCGAGGAATAGATGTCGTCCACAACGGAGGTACGGACCACAATCTCCCGCATGACTTCCTCCTCCGGAAAGATCTGAATAATCTCATCAAAGGCGTTGGAGGGATCCAGGACCATATTGACCGAGAGCTTCCGTCTGAAAAAGTCAGGGTAGTTCCGGTAGATATGGTTCAGGCGCTCCATCACCTTTTGGTAGGTGCCCTCTCCGTTTACGAATACCCGATTCTTGTCGTTGATTTTCCTGGGCCCGTCCAGGCTGACCATCAGGCGAAAATCATACTTCCCCATAAATTCCAGCATGGAATCGGTCAGCAGCGTGGCGTTTGTTGTGATGGAATAGACGTGCTTTTTTCCCCGGAAAATCTCCTCGCAGTAGGCCACCAGCCGCTGGATGAGCTCAAACTCAATCAGCGGCTCGCCGCCGTAAAATCCGATGGAAACCTCTTTGCTGTCAATGGAGTGATCCCGGACGAACAGCAGAGCTTTCCTGGCGATTTCTTCGCTCATGCGCTTGTCACTGTGGCACCGCTGAGCATCGCTCTGCTGAGTGTATCCGCAGTAGGCGCACCGGAAGTTGCAGTTTTGGGTTACCTGAAGAGTTACCTGTTCAATGCCGCGATCCAGCATATCCTCCAGATAGGGCGTATAGGGATGCTGAACAGTGGACACACGGTTTGAGGAAAGGTAGCCTTCTTCCCTCAAAGAGCGGATCACTTCCGGCGCTTCGGCAGTTTCCCGGCCTGCCAGCAGATCCAGCAGGTAGGTATAGCTGTCTTCATCCAGCTCCAGCAGCTCATTGCGGTTGACGTCAAAGACGTAATAGGAATTGGGAGAGGTGAATAGTTGGATGTAGGGGGTGTCTTTTTTCAATGAGAAACCCTCCTTGTGAAGCTCTTTGCATATTTTTGGATGGAGTCAGCAGCTTACTCTATGTATGGCAGCTCTTATCAAGCTGCAATGGCTGATCCCGATTGGCATCGAAAGCATTGTGGCCATTTCGTGAAGTAGGAAGGCGGACATGGGCAGTGATTTGATTCATGGAAAATTCCTCCTTGAGTGCCATTGTTCCTACAAATCGTAGTGGATTGGGTGGGGCACTTGAATATTTAATAAATTAGTCATAATTATAAAATACAATTGGGGCTAAAGTCTGCATGGAGGATGTACAGCAACTATAACAATAAGTAGCATTACTTATAAATTTCAAAATATGACATATAATAATTTTAATATTATTATACAAACATTTTTCTGTTGCGTCAATGTGCAGAATGAATAAAATATACTCCTAATATGACAGGATAATCAATCTAAACTTATAAATATTGAGTTTATTATCATTATTGTACTTGACTTTTTTAAAATTTGTATCATATTCTATACAATGAGAGTTGGTGGAAAAATGAAATTTGCAGTGTTATCAGAAATTGAGATGGACATACTGAAGCTGCTCTGGAACGCTGCACGGCCGCTCAGCCGTGCGGAAATTTTTGAAGGAGTTTCAGACAAAAAGAAGCATCCTACTGCAATCAACCAGATACTGAACAATATGATGGCGAAGGATGCAATCTGTGTAGCGGGACTTGTGCGCTGTGGGAAGATATACGGCCGCACGTATGCTCCTACCATGTCCAGAGAAGAATTTCTGATGCGGCAGGCCCAGGAGATTATGCCCGATATTTCTCCTGAGACACGTTTTTTGCGGACGGTGTCCGCTTGGTCAGAAGGGGAGGATATAAGCGCAGAAACATTGAAGGAACTGGAAGAGCTACTAAGAAAGCGCAGGGAAGAACTGCGGCAGGAATCCGAGCTGAAGAAGATCGTGGAAGCCTATAAACGGGAGTCGGATTTAGAATGATAAATCCAGTTTTCTTTAGCGTTCATTCTTTGTTTACTGCATTTGTTATTTTTACTTTTGGCGCTTGTGCCTGCTGCCTCAAGGAGGCCAAAGGCGGTTGGAAAAGTTCCAGGCTATGGAGTGTTTTCATCGGACTTCTTTTATTGCGTGTACTGCTTCCTCTGCAAATTCCGAATGCGTATATCGTATCAGTTAAGACCATACTTCCGGATCTGTATAAATGGACAAAAGCATTTTTATGGAAGGATATTTCCATTCAAATACTGCTTCTGATTGTGTGGGGAATTGGCGTTCTGATCGCATTGGTCCATTTGAGCATATCGCTTTATCATCAGACCAGATTGATACGGGAGATCCGCCCGATTGAAGATCTCCGTATTACTGTACTTTATGAACAAGTCAGAGAGAATCTGTCCTGCGCTGTATGCGGAAGTATAGGTGTCTGCTGTGGTATGGAAACAGCGATGATGGTTGGCCTTTTCCGTCCGCACATAGTGATGCCGATCCAATATCTGGATTTTTCGGATGAAGATTTAGAGTTCGTCCTTCAACACGAAGTGATGCACTTCCTGCGGCACGATACATGGAAGAAATTGGGATTGGAAATTTTTTGCTGTCTGTTTTGGTGGAACCCCATCATTTATTTCCTGCGTTCTTCCATATCCAGATTTTTGGAAATACAATGCGATCGGAAAGTTTGCAACCATCTTTCAAATGAGAGGCAATGCGCTTATGCAGAAACATTGCTTTATTCGCATAAAAGAGGAATTCCAGAGCGCAAATACTATTTTGCACAAAACTACATAGGCCGCCTGAACGACCGTCAATGGAAGCAGCGTATAAAGCAAATTATCACTCCGCCAAGTGCGTCCAAAAGAGCAGGGGCTGTGCCACTGTCGATTCTATTGATCATTGTTCTATTTATAGTTTCATATGGCGTTGTAATTCAGCCTGCTACCCCTGCTCCTTCGTCTCCGATAGAAAATCAGTTGGATGTGGAGGATGATGAATGGATTGCATCGTTTATCCTTTCTTGTGATGACGGTAAATTGATGGTATATAAAAATAATCGGGAATGTGGTATCATTACCCCTGAAAAGCTTATGGAAGAACCTTATTCTTCATTGCCCATATTCGATGCCCAAGTATCAAAGGAGGTCCAACAGTGAAAAAGATTGTTTTAACATTTATCACAGTTTTAATGATGCTGTCAATGACTGCACTTCCGGTTATGGCTATGGAATGCTCTCTTGATAGTGCTTCTCCTGCGACTGTTCAGCCAAGAATTGATGAGACAAAATGGTTTTACCGTATGTATAATGGCAAAAAGCAGATGCGGCTTTGGTCTATCACAGAGGGTTGCTGGCTGACTGATTGGATCGATTGCCCCTGATTGCTGCATTTGGAAAACAACTCAAGAAATAGGACTGGAACGGGATTGCCCAGATGTTATATTGGGTATACCGGAAGGCGTATTTGAAATAGAACAAATTAAGAGACGCGCCGAATGACTGATTGTTATTCGGTGTGTTTTTATGCCCGCCAGAAGAAAAGAAAGTGAACCCCACAAAGAAAAAGAAACTTTGCGGGGTTTTTGCTGCCTGGAAACAGGAGCACAAACAGTATGCGGACAGTCAGTAACTGGTATTAGTATAGAAGTGCAGACAGAAAAAGTTAAACAGCCTATACTATCAGCTGAAAGAACAAAGGAGAGATGGATATTGCATACCTTGGCGACCTTCCTGTGGAGCCGCCAAAGGCCAGAGCAGTGATGCTCAACGAGCATCGGAAACCTCTGTACTACCCGCGCTGCAAAGCGGAACAGGGGTTTATCCGCATTTCTATAAAAATGGTGTAAAAATCCCGTTCAAAAAAGAGGTTCCGTTTCCTTGACATTGAAAATGAGTCGGCGTATAGTGAAAGAGTAAGAATCAATCCTATTTGAGGAACGATGTTTAGAAAAGCACACCTGCGAGGCAGTGCGTTCATTTTGCGGAAAACGCAATTCGGACGCGCTGCCCTTTTTTTGTTGTGCTTATAGAGCAGTTTACCGTAGTAACAGGCACTGCCTGAGAAAATAGAAATATTTGAGAAAGTACAGTCCAGAATCAATTTTGAAAAAAGGAGAAGGGGAATTTTCATACGGTGATCCACACACTTTTTCACTTTAAGGAGGCTTTTTCATGAATAACGCGACTGAGTTTGCAAACTGGCTGAAATCGAAAGAGATGATCATTCATCTCGAAAACAAATTTGGACGCTTTTCTACGTTCTCCATATTCATCAAATTGGCCAAAAACGAAGATATTGACTACTTGTTTTGCATGGAAAATTATGATGACAACACTCTCACGCGGGTGGCATCGTTTCAGTACGCCGGGATTTACTGTAAGCGGGATGGCTTGGTCTACGATGCACAATATTCCATCTGTGCGCTGGAACCTGATGAAAAAATCCTGGGCAAAAGCAAAGAAGACCTTCTCTCAGAGCTTATATCCGCTGCGCACCAGCGCGTAGAGGCGGTTATCGGAAATGATCGAAAGAATCTGATCATTTCCAAGCTCACAAGTCCTATACTTATACGCAATCTGGAATATGCCAAA
>JAAVZY010000013.1 GCA_022791945.1 Oscillospiraceae bacterium
GAGGGCGCTGCCCTCGCGTCTCCGCAGTGCGTTGTTTCACAACGCACTTAGGAATTCGGCTTCGCCGAATTCTGAGATGCGCCGCTGGCGGCGCATCGGGAAGGGATTCCCCTTGGATTCCCATTATTTGAAGGGCTTTTTTAAGGGCGAAAAGGGTTGGGGGTTGAGTCTGTACAGACTTCCTCCCTCCTGCCACGCAGAGAGTCTGATTCCCGCAGTACGCTTTTTACGTAAAGAAAAAAGCTCCCTCCTGCCGTGCGGGGTACGCCCTGCGCCGCACAGGGGCTCGAGCGTAATACTTACCACGCTCATAGGCTCTGCGGGGAGGGATTTTGTGCCACGATCGGAATCCTTCCACCACCGTCGTCCCTCTGGTCCGACGGCGGTCCCCTCTCCCATACGTTCCGAAGGAACGTCGGGGGCATGGCAGGGATGCCGCCGTCAGGCGGTAGCCCTGACTGGGGGATTCCGAGCGTCGCACCATGCTCCCTCTTCGCAGAGGGTATGAGCGCAGCACAACCCGCTCGAAACTTTCTGCGTCGTAGTCTCTGTGCCGCCTATGGAGCTGAATTTTTTCTTTACGAAAAAATGGGTAGGCGGGCGATCGACCACGCAGGAAGTACCAGCGAGGCAGGGGGTAGAAAGTCTGTACAGACTTGAACCCCACCCCCCTTACGCCCTTAAAAGGACGGGAATCCAAGGGGAGCCAGCTCCCCTTGGCGGAGCTCGAGGCAGGGCCTCGAGGTCTGTCCCTTCGACAGCCCCAGACCCCCGCGGACCTGCCACCAGAAAGGATGGATTGAGATGCAAACTGGAGCTTTTCATGTACGGCCGGACTGGGAGAATCCGGAGGTGACCGCCATCAGCCGCCTGCCCGCCCACTCCCAATGGAACGCCTATCCCGATGGGGAAGCGGCCCGGCTGGGGCAGGAGTCCCCCTACCGCCGCTCCCTGAACGGGGACTGGCAGTTCCGGCTCTTGGAGCGGCCCCAGGACGCCGACGACTTCTTCCTGCCGGAGTACGACGCCTCCGGCTTCAGCCCCATCACCGTTCCCGGCGCCTGGGAGCTCCAGGGCTGGGGGGAGCCCATCTACACCAACGTGGTCTACCCCTGGAGCTACAGCCTCCCGGAACGGTGCATGATCCGTCCCGGCGCAAACCGCTCTCCCCTGCCCAATCCGCCCTATATCCCCTCCGCCAATCCCACTGGCTGCTACCGCCGGAGCTTTCTCCTGCCCGAGGAGTTCTGCGGACGGGACGTCTTCCTTCAGTTCGACGGGGTGGAAACCGCTTTCTACCTCTGGGTCAACGGCCAGCCCGCCGGCTACTCCCAGGACAGCAAGCTCCCCTCCTCCTTCGACGTAACCGGCCTGGTACAGCCGGGGGAGAACCTGCTCGCCTTACAGGTTATGCGCTTCGCGGACAGCAGCTATCTGGAGGATCAGGACTACTGGCACCTGTCCGGCATCCATCGGAACGTCTGGCTCATTGCCAAGCCCCATCTCCGGATCGACGACTACCGGATCACCGCCCTGCCGGAGCTTTCCTCCGGGGCGGGGACGGTGACTGTGGAGGCCTCCGTCTCCCGGGCGGAGGGATACGGGGACTGCCGCCTCCGGGTGGAGCTTTACAGCCCCCAGGGGGAGCCTCTGGCCCAGGAGGAGGCCCCGGTGATGGCCGATGCGGAGTACCGGCAGGATCGCCCCACCGCCAACGCCGGACGGGTCATCCTCCGGGTGGAGCGGGCGGCTCTCTGGTCCCCGGAATCCCCGGTGCTTTACCGGGCTGTGATCACTCTGCTGGATCCCCAGGGAAAGCCCCTGGACTTTGAGGCCGGACGGTTTGGCTTCAAGCGGATCGAAATCAAAAACGGCGTGGTGCTGCTCAACGGACGGCGGCTGCTGATCCGGGGCGTGAACCGCCACGATTTCTGCTGGCGGGGCGGCCGCACCGTCAGCCGGGAGCATATGCTGGAGGAGATCCGCCAGATGAAGCGGATGAACATCAACTCTGTCCGCACCTGCCACTACCCCGACGCGCCAGAGTGGTATGAGCTCTGCGATCAGTACGGGCTGCTGCTGGTCTGCGAGTGCAATCTGGAAACCCACGGGGTTGCCGGCGCGCTCAGCCACAATCCCGCCTGGGCGGGCGCTTACCTGGAGCGCGCCGTGCGGATGGCCCTGACCTATAAAAACCACGTCTCCATCTACTCCTGGTCCCTGGGGAACGAGAGCGGCGCCGGCCCTAATCACGGGGCCATGTACGGCTTCCTGAAGGAATACGATCCCCAGCGGCTCTGCCAATACGAGGCCGGGAAGCCAGGGAAGAACATCTCCGACATCCGGGGAGATATGTACGCCACCGTGGACGCCATCCAGAACATGCTCTGCGACCCGGAGGACGACCGGCCGATCATCCTGGTGGAATATCTCTACCAGATCCGCAACAGCGGCGGCGGGCTGGAGAAATTCCGGGAGCTGACCGAGCGGTTTCCCCGGTTCCAGGGCGGCTACGTCTGGGATTGGCAGGACAAATCCCTGGCGGGCCGGACGGAGGATGGCCGGGCGTTCTTCGCCTATGGCGGGGATTTCGGGGAGTCTGTTGTGGAGTGGGAGAATCCCCCCTACATGACCAACAACGGCCTTGTGCTGGCGGATCTCACCTGGAAGCCTGTGGCCTATGAGGTGAAGCAGGCCTACTGTCCGGTGACCGTGGAGCGGCCCCGGGACTTCTCCGCCTGGACCACCGTCCAGCCGGAGGAACGGTATCTGGTGAAAAACCGCTCCCTCTGGGATCGGCTCTCAGCCTATCGCTGTGAGGCGGTGCTGTCAGAGGATGGGGTGGAGTTTTTCCGCCAGGAGATCCAGCTGCCGGATCTGCCTCCCATGAGCCAGGGAGAGCTGGCGGTGCGGTTCTCCTTTGACCGGAAGCCGGGAAAGGAGTATCACGCGGCCTGGTTCTTCTACCGCCGGGAGCCTGCCTGGTACGCGGGCACCAACCTTCCGGCGGGCTGCTTCCAGTTCCCCCTGGAGGCGGGAAAGGGCTTCCCGGTCCAGCCGGAGCCGCAGCCGGCCCTGCCGGTGTCCCTCCGGGAGGACGGGGAGAGCTTCATCATAGAGAGCCAGTCCCTGCGGGTGATATTCTCCAAGGAGGACGGCTCCATCCGCTCCCTGACCCGGAACGGCTGGGCCCGCCTCTCTGGGGGAACCCCCTGCCTGGATCGCCCCTACTGCGGCCTGGACGCCATTCCCGGCTGGGGCTGGCGGGACGCCTTCGATCAGGTGCGGGGCCTGCAGTTTTGCACGGAGACGTCCAGGGGCTATGTGGGGCCTGCGGGAGCCCGGGTGGAGTTCACCCTCTTTGCCCAGGACGCGCCCTATCCCATCCATGCCCGGCTGGGCTATCTGCTGGAAAACGGCCAGCTCCGGGCGGACTATGCCCTGACGGTTTCCCCGGCCTATCGGGCGCTGCCCAGAGCGGGCCTGGAGTTCCTGCTGCCCCCTGGCTTTGAGGAGCTGGAATACTACGGCTATGGCCCTGGGGAGAACTATCCGGATCGCCTGCTTGCGGCCCGCCTGGGGGTCTGGCGTTCCCAGGTATCCGGAGAGCATTTCCCCTTCTCGCCGCCCTCGGAAAACGGCGGCCACGAGCAGACCCGCTGGCTTACCGTTTCCGACGGGGCGGGAGCCTGCCTGCGGTTCGCGTCGGATCAGCCCTTCCATTTTGATATTCACCGAAACAGCATTGCGGACTACCAGCAGGCCGCCCACGATCATGAGCTTCCCATCCGGCAGGAGTGCTGGCTCCACATAGACGCCGCCCACGCCCCCATCGGGGACGACATGGCCTGGAGCACCGCCATGCCGGAGGCCCAGCGCCTCTCCGGCGGAACTTACGCCCTTTCCTTTACCATACAGATCAGCTGATTGCTGCAATCCCCGGCCAATATTCCAACCGTATATAGTCAGCGCGTTTGAAAATCGGTAAGACCGATTTTCAAACGGCGGTCCTTTGGCCCGCCACCGCGCAAAGCGCGGTGCGCTTTCTATGAAGTAACTCCGCTAAGCCGCTTCCGCAGCTTCTGCGGCGTAAGACGCCGCAGAGTTGAAAGGAATTCAACTGCGGTGACTATAGCAACAGCAAAGGGCGGTTTTGAAATCCATTGTTTCAAAACCGCCCTTTGCTGTTCGTTTTTATGGTTATATGAAACGCAGTGTCTGGCCCGTGAGCTTCATATGCGCAGTATCTATAATTCTATGGTCTGTTTCCATCTGGGACGCAAAGAAATCGAAGCTTGATTTCCCACTAAAAATCGAAGTGCTTCTGGCAGGCTCGGGGAACTGCTTGCCGCCGGTCAGCTGTTGATAAGCGTCCTCCACGTTCTTTTTCATTCCGTCAAGTACCTTGGAGGCGTTTTTCAGCGCATCCAGGATTTCCTGAGGATCCTTTGACAAATGGGAAAGTCCCAAAGAGGCGGCGGAAATGGAATCGAGCTGATTTTCCATGACCTTTGAGGCCAGCCCGCCGGACAATCCATCATATTCATTCGCTGTGGACAGGTGCGGATTGAGATGGCTTTGAATGATGTCCGTATAATCTGACTGGATGCTCTGCTTGTAGTTATGCAGATATGTTTCCGCCAGTTCTTTTGTCATATTGGGATCGCTGTGCGTTCCTGTGCCGTTCAAATAGTTTTCAAGCTCAGAAATTTTCGACATGGTATACTGCAGCTTGGATTTTGCGTAGTCAATAAGGTCGGAAACCGTCTGGATTCCGTCCCGCTGTTCCGAAATCGCGTTTTCGGCCCACTCTTCCTGGGTGAACATTCCGGCCGAATTCTTCTGATAACCGAACGCCGCCTCCGACTTTCCGGCTTCGTCTGTTTTGGAGGCGCTGCCGGCCTTCAGCAGTTCCAGTGCCTTTTGGCTCAGTTCAATGGTATCGCGGTTTCTTTTGCCGCTGTAATTGGCATTTATCTGCTGAATGATCTTTCCCAAACCGGAATTTTGCACTTGTCCCATGGTTCTTTGCATCGGGGTCCACATCTGCGGTTTCAGCATGTTCTGAATACTTCCCAGGTGCATCTGCATAAATGACTCACTCCTTTGCTGCGGGAAGGCCACGAGGGCTCTGCCCTCGCGCTCCGCGGTGCGTCGTTTCACGACGCACCTAGGAATTCGGCGAAGCCGAATTCTGAGATGCGCCGCTAGCGGCGCATCGTGGACGCGTCCCTTTGGAATCCCATCTTTTTTAAGGGCTTTTGATAGGCGGAAAAAGGGGCGGCTGCGTCTGCACAGACTTCCGGCTTTCTGCCACGCAGAAAGTCCGATTCACGCAGTACGCTTTTTTCGTAAAGAAAAAAGCTCCCCCCTGCGTGCGGGGTAGTTCCTGCGCCGCACCGTATACCCGCACACAGGATCCTCAAGGTCTTCCCCCTGATGAATGCCACTTCTCAGGTTTTGCACTGTATCTAATATTATAGCGAAAACGTGTATCCTTGTCAATAGGCCGACGAGGGGAGCCGGCAGGCGGCAGCCCTGCCAGGAGGATTCCGAGCGTGGCACAGCGTTCCCTCTCCGCAGAGAGTATGAGCGCAGCAGAACCCGCTCGGGACTCTCTGCGTCGTAATCTCCGTGCCGCCTGTGGGGATGAATTTTTTCTTTACGAAAAAATGGGTAGGCGGGCGATCGTCTCTGCGGGGAGTATCAGCAAGGCAGGAAGCAACAAGCCTGTACAGACTTGACCCCCACCCCCTCCACGCCCTTAAAAAGATGGGAATCCAAGGGGACGCGTCCACGCTGCGCCGCTAGCGGCGCAGCGCAGAGACGCGAGACAGCGTCTCGCGGCCTTATCCCTTCCGAACAGCGCCTGCTCAGTCCAGCATCAGGTTCATGTAGAGGGCGGAGGGGGGCAGGTGGGCGAGCGCGGGATCCAGGGGCTTCAGCATGCCATAGGGGGCGCGGCGGCCGGTGCGGCCGGCGGTCAGCACCCGCCGCGCGCCGGAGCGCTCCAGAAGGGCCCCGGCCGCGCCGGACAAGGCGTCCCCGCTCAGGTCTGTTTCACGGATTCGGTATGTATCGCCCTTGAGAAAGCCGGCTACATAGCCAGCGGACGCGCCCTGCTCCACCCGGTAGATCTCTCCCCGTGGGCGGCCCGGACAGGGGAAAAGATAGTCGTAATACCGGAACTCGCAGAGCTCCGGGCCCAGCTCCAGGGTGTTCCCGTCCCGATTCATCAGCTTCCGCCGGAAGGACAGGAACTCATCCGCGCCGCAGGGCACCAGCACTGTGCTGCTGGACAGGCTTGCCGCCGTACGGCTCTCCCCCAGGTAGAAACGGGTGCGGTAGCCCAGCCGCCGGTATACCTGGAACAGCTCCGGGCTCCCAGGCACCAGCGCCAGGGCGGCGGCGCCCTCCTCCCGGGCATGCCGGACCGCGTGCTCCTCCAGCTCCCGAAGGATGCCACGCCGCCGGTAGGCCGGCGCCGTGGCAGCGCCGTATACGTACCGGGCCGTTCTGGGCGCTTCCCCAAGAGTCAGCACTGCGGGAAGGAGGAGCAGCATACTCACCAGCCGCCCGCCGTTGGAACGGTCAAAGGCGCCCAGCCCCCAGGCGGCCGGATCCAGGCCGGAAAAGGCAAAATCCAGGTACTCCGGGCTATCGCCGCTATCGGCAAAGGCAGTCTCCCACAGACTCCGCAGGGCGGCTGTATCCTTGGGAAGCGTTTTTCGAAATTCCAGCTTCATCTTTTCGTCTCACCCCATATTTGGGCAGGAGAATCGCGGGATGATAGGAGAGCTTCGCCTTCCGAAGCCCTTCAATCCCCAGATCCTCCTCCCGATTGATATACGAATACCCCTGGCAGAACCGGGCTGCAAACTCCCGGTTAATCGTCGGATAGGCCCCCTGCACCTCCGGCAGGGCCTTTTCGATGTGAACCACCATCGTGTCCGGATTCAGCCGCTCCCCCATGGTAAAGGCCACCACCCGGCCCTCCCGCCGGAGCAGCCCGCCGAAGAAGCCCAGCTCGTCGTAATAGCGGAAGGCCCGTTCCACAGCGCACTGCTCCGCCCGGCCTTCCGCGTCCGGGCCGCAGCCGCTGGCCCGGCACCAGAGCTCGTTCATGGCCCGGCAGTCCGCCATGTTCTCCGCCCCCAGGGGCTCAAAGGCCCAGTCCCCTTCTTTGAAGCGGGCAATGTGGTTCCGCTTGCCGTGATATCTTTTCCCGGCCAGATTGACAAGGTCCTCCGTCCGGTAGATGTAGTCCGTGTAGTCCCGATCTGCGTCAAAGTCGAACAGTCCGGGGAAGAGGCGGGACAGCTCCTCCACCGCCGTTTCCGGTGCGCTGTGCAGCCGGAAGGGAATCCCTTCCCGTTCGCAGTGGTCAAGAAGCTCCTCAATGACCGGCTTGATCGGCCCGGCCCCCGCAGGGTACAGGAAGGCCGGCCCTTCTTCCCCTTCGTCTCCGTGGAAGAGAACGGTAAAGCAGTCCCCAATCCGCGCAATCTGTTCCCGGAAGGCGCACTTCCAGATGAACAGATTTCCAAAGCAGTAGTCACAGGACAGATAGGGGCGGGCGGCCAGCAGCTCGTCCACCCACGGCTTGTCCGCCAGTGTCAGCTCCTTCAATTTCATGTATAAACGTCCTCTCGTCAGGTTGTGTGCGTGGCCGGGAAGACCTCGAGGCTCTGCCTCGAGCTCCGCCAAGGGGACGCGTCCCCTTGGATTCCCGTCTTTTTAAGGGCGTAAAGGGGGTGGGGTTCAAGTCTGTACAGACTTGTTACGCCCCGCCTCGCTGGTACTCCCTGCGTGGTCGATCGCCCGCCTGCCCATTTTTTCGTAAAGAAAAAATTCATCCCCATAGGCGGCGCAGAGACTACGACGCAGAAGGTTTCGAGCGGGTTCTGTTACGCTCATGCTTTCTGCGGAGGGGGGAACGCTGTGGGACGCACGGAATCCTCCAGTCAGGGCTACCGCCTGTCGGCGGCATCCCTGCCATGCCCCCGACGTTCCTTCGGAACGTCTCACAAGGGGGCCGAGCCAACTTTCTACGTTGATGGACGTTTTGTACGAATTTAAGAGGATGAGTGGCTCTTGACTACGCACAAAGCGTCTCTTAACGCAGAAAGTTGGCTCGCCTCCCTTGTCATACGTTCCGGAGGAACGTATGGGAGAGGGGACCGCCGCCGGACCAGTGGGACGGCGGTGGTGGAAGGATTCCCACGGGCGTACAAAGTCCCCCACTCGCACACACCGATCGGAAGATCGAGCCCAGTCTGCGCAGGAATCCCAGTGCGGCGCAGGAAGTACCCCGCAAGCAGGGTGGAGCTTTTTTCTTTACGTAAAAAGCGGTCTGCGGGAATCAGACTGTCTGCGTGGCAGAAAGCCGGAAGTCTGTACAGACTCAACCCCACCCCTTTTTCCGCCCTTAAAAATAACGGGAATCCAAGGGGAATCCCTTCCCCTTGGCAGGAGCGCGAGGGCAGAGCCCTCGCGGCCTTCCCGGCCACGCACAAATTCCCTAGTCTATCCAATCAGCCGCAGAACGGCGTTGGTGATCTGTTCCAGGGGGAAGGGGCCGTGCGCGTCCCCGCAGGGGACGACCTGCCAGCCCTCCGCCCGGGCGGCATAAGACGCCGCCTCCTGGCAGCGGGCCATGTAAGCGGCGTCCCGCTCGTGGATATCCCGCTTTCCTTCGTCGCCGCCATAGCGGAGCAGCAGCTGACGATCCGCCGCCTTCCGGGGCATATCCAGGAAAATCACCCCGTCCGGGCGGGGCAGCCCCAGCTTCCCATACTCAAAGTCCGACAGCCAGGCAAGAAAATCGTCCCACTCCTCCCGGGGGAGCTTGCCCATCTGATGAATGGCGTTGGAGCTTACGTACCGGGTGGCAATCACCGTGCCGCCGGACTGGTAGAACGTCCGCCAGTGCCGCGTATAGGCGGCGTAGCGATCCACCGCGTAAAAGCTGGAGGCCGCGTAGGCGTTCACCTGATCCGGATCCGGCCCGAATCCCCCGGACAGGTACATCCGCACCAGGGCGGAGGACTCCTCCTGATAGTCCGGGAAGGAGATGGACATCACCCGCCGCCCCTGCTCCTCCAGCCGTTGGCAGACCAGCCCGGTCTGGGTGGTCTTTCCGCTTCCGTCCAGCCCGTCCAGCACGTATAATGGCATGGTCAGTCCTCCCTTCCGGCGGCCCGCCGCGCCCGGCAGACTGCCTCCGCCCGGGCGTGGATGTCCGCATACTCTGCCCGCACCTCGCCGCTTCGGCCGCAGCTCATCTTCCCCTCCCCGCAGGAGCCCCGGTAGCAGGCGGGGCCCGCGGCGGCGAACAGGGTGGGGGCGGCTTCGCAGACCAGCCGCAGCATCTCCCGGGCCAGCTCCCGGATCTCCCACTGGGCCCGGCGGCAGCACCGGAGCCGGAAGAAGTTCAGCAGGCTCCGGGCGTTCATGGTCATGATAAACTGGGTGGTGCAGGCGTTGGGAAGCACAAACCGGGCGTCCTCGCCGGCCTGCTTCCTGGCGGCGGAGGCCGCCTGCTTCTCCGGCAGGCCCTGGGCAAGCAGTGCCTCATAGGCCTCCTCATAAAGCGCCTGGGAGATGGCGTCATAAGCGGCCCGATCCCGTTCCATAGCCTCCTGAAACAAAGCGGCGGCCCTGGGGTTGTTCGCAACGGCAGGCGGGGTCACGTAGGGAAAGTCCTCCATGGACACATACCGCTGGCTCTGAACGCTGAAGGTGGCGATCCGGTGGCGGGTGATCTGGGCCAGAAGGGAGCGGGACACCCCCTCCACGGCAAAGGTGAAGCTGGCGTGCTCAATGGGGCTCTCATGCCCTAGGGAGGCCAGCATCTCCACAAAATCCGACGCCTTCTGCTCCGTCATCCCCTCCAGCAGCTGATCCGGGGAAACGGAGGCGTAGCAAAGCCGGGCCGCGCAGGCGACCGCCTTTTCCGGCTCGGGTGTGTGTGACAGCAGGGTGACCTTCATCCTAACAGACTCCTTTTCAATGTATCAGAACGAGCAGGCCTGTCCTCCCGGAGGCGGCAGCGGTTCCTTTCAGCGTCGCGGGGCGTCAGGGCCTGTCCCCCATCCGCTCAAAAGGAACGCGGTTGCAGGAACCGCGCCCTTCAAGCTATGTAACCAGTCCTCAGGCTTTCCACATCCTTGGGGAAGAAACGGCCTTACTCCCTTTCCGGATCCATCTCCTCCAGCTTGGGGGGGAAGAACTCGTTCACCGGGAATTTGATTTTCTTGAACAGCTCGCAGGGATCGTCTGTGGTGGTGACGCATTCAGGGTAGGAAACCATATTGCAAAGCCTCCTCCCGGAAGTCCCACCGCCAGCGGATCTCCATCCGATCCCCCTCCTGGCTGTGATAGAGCCGGATTTCCTGGATAAACTGCTGCGCCAGCCGCCGCTTCAGGGAAACCGGAAACCCGGCCCACCCGGCCATCAGCTCCCCCGGCGTCACGCCGGGAGCCGGGGGCGGCGCCAGCTCGTGGAGCCGAAGCTCCTGCGCCTGCCGGAGCCGATCCAGGGATTCCAGCTCCCCCTCCAGATAGCGCCCGGTCATGGCGCCGCCCTCCTTCACCGCTTCCACCAGCCGGCGGATGGCCTCCATGGTAGAGGCCAGCTCCGCCCGGGCCGCGCCCTCCTCCGGCGCGGGCAGGGAAGGCGGACAGTAGGCGGGGATCCGCTCGGAGGCGGCAAACCGAAGCAGCCGTTTCTCCACCGCAGCCTCCACCGGCTCCAGGGCCATTCCATGCCGGGGGAGGGGAACCCGGCAGAGCCCGGTCCTGCGGCCGTTGCAGCTGAGATAGGCGTATCGGGCCCGCACCTCCCCGGTATGCCCATCCCGGTTTGCGGCGGTTTTCACCGACATGGGGCTCTGGCAGAAGCCGCACCGCACCAGCCCGGAAAGCCAGCTGAGCCCGCCTGTGCCCGACCGCACCGGCGCGGAAGCGGCGGCGCTTCCCAGCCGTGTCTGCGCCCGGAGCCACTGCTCCGCCGGGATGCACCCCTCATGGGGGGCCAGGGTCAGGCTCCAGGGCTGCTTTCCATACAGATAGCAGCCGTTCCGGCCCAGAAACTCCTCCGGGGGATTGGTGGGCTGGCAGCCCTGCTCCGCAAAGTAGGCTCTTACGTCGGGATCCGCCCGGACATAGACCGGATTCCGGAGCATCCGGCTCAGCGCAGAGGGCTGGAACCGCCGCCCGGACTGCCGGCCGTTCAGCTCCCGGCAGATCTCTCCCAGGGAGCGGCCCCCGTCCGCCCAGGCGGAAAAAATGCCTTTGACCAGCGACAGCTCCCCCGGATCCGGCTCCAGAACGCCGGTCCTGGCGCCCTGGATGCGCAGCTCCCCCTTCCGGTAGCCGAAGGGCGGCTTCCCGCCCAGGTACATTCCCTTCCGGCCCCGGGCATAATAGTTATCCCGGATCCGCTGCTGAATCGTCTCCCGCTCCAGCTGGGCAAACACCATGGCAATGCTGAGCATGGCGTTGCCCATGGGGGTGGCGGTGTCGAACCGTTCCTGGGTGGACTGGAAGGCCACCCCGTATTCCCGGAACAGCTCCACCAGTCTGGCAAAATCCATCAGGGAACGGCTGATTCGATCCAGCTTGTAAACCGCCACCCGCTGGATCTCCCGCCGGCGCACATCCTCCAGCAGCTGCCGGAGGCCGGGGCGGTTGGTGTTGCTGCCGGAATAGCCCCGGTCCTGATAGACCCGCAGAGGCGCTTCCGGCTCCAGCTCCTCCCGGCAGAGCTGAATCTGGGTTTCAATGGAAATGCTGTCTTTTTTGTCCACAGACTGTCTGGCATAAATTGCAACCATACCTTCTCCGGCCCCAAAGACTGGGATGCCAAAGGAGCTTCTGCCCATTATACCATAAAACGCATCGCCTTGGCCATCGGTGTATAATAAGCGCTTCGCGCTTATTATACCACAAGCCCCCGTGGGGATTCAATAGTCTGAAAAAGCAGTGTCACCGCCTTGGCCAGGGCTGCCCACTCCTGGGGCGCGGTTTCCTGGGGGAAGAGATCCTCTACCCGCAGGGACGGCTCCTCCTCTGGGACTGACCGGATATTTCTCACCCTCTCCGGCGGACAATCTGTCGCTTTGCTCCGCCTTGTGTATTTTTATGTGGAGCCCGGCAGAGTTATGAGAGCGTTTTCAGTCTCTCCGTTTCTGTGTGCTTGAAGGGGAAGACCTCGAGGGCTCTGCCCTCGAGTCTCCGTGATGCGCCGCTGGCGGCGCATCGGGGATCTAAATCCCCTTGGAACCCGTAATTTTTTAAGGGCGGAAAAGGGGTGGGGGTTGAGTCTGTACAGACTTCCGAGTCGCTGCCACGCAGGCAGTCTGATTCCCGCAGTACGCTTTTTTCGTAAAGAAAAAAGCTCCCGCCTGCCTGCGTCGTAGTTTCTGCGCCGCAGAAAGTCTCGAGCGTAATACTGCGGAGAGGAATTTTCTGCCACGATCGGAATCCTTCCGCCACCGTCGTCCCGCTGGTCCGACCGCGGTCCTCTCTCCCATACGTTCCGAAGGAACATCCGGGGCATGGCAGGGATGCCGCCGTCAGGCGGTAGCCCTGACTGAGGGATTCCGAACGTCGCACCATGCTCCCTCCCCGCAGAGAGTATGAGCGCAGCAGAACCCGCTCGGGACTCTCTGCGCCGTAATCTCCGTGCCGCCTATGGGGATGAATTTTTTCTTTACGAAAAAATGGGTAGGCGGGCGATCGTCCTTGTGGAGAGTACCAGCGAGGCAGGATGTAACAAGTCTGTACAGACTTGACCCCACCCCCTTTACGCCCTTAAAAAGATGGGAATCCAAGGGGACGAGTCCCCTTGGCGAGAGCGCGAGAGCAGAGCTCTCGCGGCCTTCCCCGCCTTCTAAAGGGATTTCGGGGGGGCGCTGTTCAGGAAGGCCTCCCGGGGGTATTCCTGCGAAAGCGTATCGTTCCCTTCCTTATCCGGGATACAGAAATCGTACACCGGCACCATCATCTGCACGGTCCGCTCCAGCTGTACGATGGAGAACAGTCCGATGCTGATGCAGACCACCTTGGCGGGGCGAACTGCCTCGAACTCGTCGTCGAACAGCTTGGAAACCACCTCCGGACAGCTGAAAGTGATCTCGCGGCAGTCCGGGGCGTCGCAGAGCTTGCAGGCCAGACAGATGGGATTCACCACGGAGATATTGGCTGTGGGCAGGTTATCGTCGGAAAGCCCGCTCCGCCCCGCGGCCAGATACAGCCGGTTGGAGCTGAACTGATTGACGCTTCCCTCACTGCCGTAGAGGATCACCTTTTTCTGGAAAACGCTGATCCCCTCCACCTTCACTGCCGGCGTCAGCGGCGAGACAACCGCATCCAGCCGTACCAGGAAGTAAAAGGTCATATCCACCGAGTAAAACCCCTTGTTGAAGGGAACCGCTTCCACATCCATCAGGACTGTGTAGACCTGTACGCTTTTGCACTTGATTGCGGTTGCGTTGTCCACAATGGCCTGGTTCAGCGGTGTGAAAAACACCTGCAGATCTTCAAGGCAGTCTTTATCAGAACAGCTGTCAAGATATATATATCTTGCTTTGCATAAACATGGAGGAATCTCACGCGTCGGAGTCTAGCTCATAAAGACACCTTATCGAATCATATGTTTAATTATTACTGTGAATACAGCTTCTTAGTATCTCCTACTCCTCATCTGCAGTAGATGAAATAATGAGCGCAGGCAGAGATATTTGCAGCGCATCTGCGATATCCTCCAGAATACTGATGGTAGGATTGGCGCAGTCGTGCTCAATATCTCGCAGGTATGACACGCTCACGTTTGCCGCTTCTGCCAGACGTTCCTGGGTGATCCTCCGGCTCTTTCGAAGCTTCACAATGGTTTTCCCGATTTCGACTTTATCTGACATAAAATCACCTCTTACGCAAAGCATAAGAGGGTTTTCAGAAAGATTCCAGATGATATATCGGCGGTTGCGCGGTCCGCTCGGAAAGAAATCTATAGCCGCTTTAAAGTTGATTATTCAGAAGGGGAGTGGTACAATGCTAAAAACCCAACAGGTGGAACAAAGGGAGAGGCTATCTACAATGCAGACAATGAAAATTGATTATGACCGTCGTTTTGACACACTTTATGTAGCTGTATCAAGCAATCTGAATTCATACGGAGACGATTCCTCGAACGGTGTTGTCATCATGCGCGATATGGATACGGATGCAGTAACCGGGATAACAATATTGAGCTTCCTCAAAAAATATAAATCCGGTTGCCTTCCAGAACTCCCTCCAGATATTGGACTCTCCATAGAATCTGATATATTGCCGAACCTGCCCGGCATAACACAATGAATTAAAAGCTCACAAACACAAACAGGCCCCGGACACGGTACGCTCTACCGCATCCGGGGCTTTTCTCTACGCCTGCCTTACCACACTGTACCGCTGATGATTGAGCATCGCCGCCAGCGCATCGGCCCGAGCCTTATCCTCGAAGCTGAACACATCCACCACATACTTCCCGTTCCCGGAATCGGTGTGGATCTCGTTGTACAGCCCCAGCGCCCGGATCCAGCCGGAGGTTTCCGCCGCGTCCTCCCGGCGGGTGAAGTGCTGAATCCGTACCGCCCACTTCTCCGGGCTCTGCCAGGGGATCCCCAGGGTATCCAGAATCCCCAGAGCCAGCGCTTTGCCCATCTTCTCCTGATCCGCCGGACTGTCTACCGCATCCTGGTCGGCGGTGTCCAGGAAAGCAAACTCGCAGAGCACCGCCGGAGCCTTTGTCTCCCGGACAAAGCCGTAGTAGTCCAGGCCGGGCCTGCCGGGATAGGGCCGGGTCTTCACCCCCCGGCTGTTCTGTCCGGCGGCAAGCACCTGCTTCTCGATGCTCTCCGCCAGCTTCCGGGATACCCCGCCAGCCAGGGAGCAGTAAGCCTCGAAGCCGTCCCCGCCCCCAGCGTTGTTGTGAACGTCCACCGCCAAGTCCGGGCCATAGGCATTGCACTCCCGGATTTCCTCCGCCTGGGAATCGTCCTCATCCCGGTACCGGCTGAGCCTGACTTCTACCCCGGCCCGCTCCAGATGTTCCTTCGCGGCCAGGGCAATGCCCAGGTTCACATCCTTCTCCCGGAGGCCGTTGGCCACAGCTCCCGGATCCGTTCCGCCGTGGCCCACGCCCAGAAATACTTTTTTAATCATGGCTTTTCTCCTTTTCCTCCAGGGACGCCGCCAGGCCATCCCCTTGTTTGTCCACTGTCCTTTTCAGAGCCGAAACCGCCGACCGCAGGAATCCCGGCAGGGGTACCCCTGCCCGGCCCATGTTCTCAATGATGGACAGAATCTCATTGAGCAGGAACCACACCGCCACCAGCAGGCCGAAGATGGCCGTGGCCGGGAGGGTAAAGCCCAGCTGTCCCGCCACATTCACCAGGAGCCAGTCAAAGAGCATCGCTGCCGCGATGGCCAGGAGGTATCCCAGCTTTTTCAGGATGCCCCGGACGCCCTTGCCGCTCTCCAGGCCAGGCCCTCCGGCGAGTCCCTCCCGGGCGGCCGCTACCAGGCCGGATATGTAGTCGATAGCCATAGCCGCAAGGAGCATCCCCAGCACCGGCGCCAGGGCTCCGAGCTTGTTGGAAAGCCAGGCTCCCGCCAGGGTGAGCAGGCTCTGAACCGTCAGAGCAATCGCCTTTGCCTTTTCCATACCATCAGTCCTTTCCTTTAATTTCCTTCGCTTCTGCTTCTGTCAGCCAGCCTTTTTCCACTGCGGAAGCCAGCTGCTCCGCCCGCAGCTGACCGCCTTTGTACAGCCGCTTCAGTGTTTCATACATCCCGGACACCTCCCTTCTCATATAGATACCAGTTTGAGCCCCTTGCAGGTGTAGCCGCCTTTCTTATAGGGGATATCCACATCTGCGGGCACTTCGATTTTCAGTCCATTTGGGTATTCCACAGGGTAAAAGCGCAGTACGGAAAATGAAATGTTCACATCGTAAGAGCCAGAAGCGCAATTTGAATCCAGATCTCCAATTAAATCGGTGATGGCTATATTCTCCTTGAAAGAAAAGGATTCTGGATATTTGCCTGGATAGATATCTACATATTCA
>JAAVZY010000111.1 GCA_022791945.1 Oscillospiraceae bacterium
TCACTCACCCTTTCCTGTACAGGCTGCGTCAAAAGACGCGGGAATTTTTTTCAATATATCATATCCCACCAAAAACCGCAAGTCAATCTGGCTCCAATCAGACAGAAAAATCCGTTCCGCCGGAAGGGCTCTGCCCTCCGGGACGTTCCCCTCCTGCACGCCCTCAAATTCCCTTTACAGCATTGAAAAGAGAAGCCGGGGGAGGTATAATATATAATAATAGATATTGCCGGCGGCTCTAACGGAGGATGCCGGGAAAAGGAGTTTGGCAGGATGGAAATTCATGTATTGGCTGTAGGCGCGCTGCAGACAAATTGCTATCTCATTGACACCGGCGCGGGAAACGCGATCATCGTCGATCCGGGCGCAAACCCCGGCGGGATTCTGGAATTTCTGAGCCGGGAGCACCTCCGGCCCGTCTACCTGATTTACACCCACGGGCATTATGACCACATCGGCGCTACCACGCCCCTCCGGCAGGCCGGCGCTAAGGCAATCCTCCCCCGGGAGGATCGGGATCTCTTCCTGAACCCCGCTCTGATCGGAGCCGGGCTGTTCACCCATTTCCGGGGCTACACCCCGGAGGAGCCGGATCTGCTCTGCGGCGAGGGGGACAAGGTGGAGCTGGACGGCCTCCGGCTGACCTTCCTCCACACCCCGGGCCACTCCAAGGGCTCCTCCGTCCTGATGGGCGACGGGGTTCTCTTCACCGGGGATACCCTCTTTGCCGGAGGCTGCGGACGCACCGATCTCTACGGGGGCAGCGAACAGCAGCTGAACGCCTCCCTGAAGCGCCTGGCCGCCCTGGAGGGAGACTACCAGATTCTTCCCGGGCACGGGCCGCAGTCCATGCTCTCCGTAGAGAGAATTACCAATCCTTATCTGGGGACCAGCTATGACGATATTTTTTAACGGCCACGCCTTTAAATACGAAATCGAAGGCGTCTGCAAGCTCTTTCTCCCCCTGCTCCGCTTCGATTTCCAATACGACGCGCTGCCCCTGGAGGAATGCCGTCCCCAGGGGGACTACCTGTACACCCTCCGCCGGGAGGGCGCGCCCCTTTCCGTTCGGCTCTCCCTCCAGGGGCGGTGCAGCCGGATGGAGGCGGAGCTCCCACCGGCGGGGCCGGACTTTGAAACAGAATGCGAACGGCGGCTCTGCGTGCTGATCTACCGGCTTCTCTCCCAGGCGCTGGGAATCCGGCCCGGCTGGGGCATCCTCACCGGCGTGCGGCCGGTGGCCCTCGTCCAGAGGGAGCGGAAGGCCGGCCGCACGCAGGAGGAAATCCTCCGGCGCTTCCAGGAGCAGTACCTGGTCAGCGAGGAAAAGCTCCGGCTGGCCCTGCATACGGCAGACGTTCAGTCGGGGCTGCTGGCGGATTTTCCGGAGCGCTCCTACAGCCTGTATGTGTCCATTCCCTTCTGCGCCAGCCGGTGCAGCTACTGCTCCTTTGTGTCCCATGCCATCACCGCCCGGAGCGCCACGGACAAAATCGACGAATATCTGGACAAGCTCCGGCAGGAGCTGGCGTATACCGCCCGGCTGGCGGAGCGTCTGGGGCTCCGGCTGGATACCATCTATATCGGAGGCGGCACGCCCACTGCGCTGACCGCCGGGCAGCTCCGGCAGGTGACCGACGCTGTCGGACAGCACTTCCCTGCGGGGCAGGCCCGGGAGTACACCATTGAGGCCGGCCGGGCGGACACCATCACCCCGGAAAAGCTCCAGGTGATCTGGGAGGCTGGGGCGGATCGGATCAGCGTCAATCCCCAGACCTTCAATGACGAGGTGCTCCGGCGGATTGGTCGGCGGCACACCGCCCAGCAGGCGGTGGAAGCCTACCGGCTGGCCAGGGAAGCAGGGTTTCCGGCGATCAATATGGATTTCATTGCCGGACTGCCGGGCGACACCCCGGAGAGCTTCCGGGAGACGATCGATCAGGCCATCCGGCTCGCCCCGGAAAATATCACGGTTCACACCCTTTCCATCAAGCGAAGCGCGGATCTGTTCAGCGAGGAAGGGATTCAGGAGTACGTCCGCACCGCCTCCACAGGGGAGATGACCGAGTACGCCCGCAGCCGCCTGATGGAGGCGGGCTATCGCCCTTATTACCTGTACCGGCAGAAAAATTCCGTAGGGAATCTGGAAAACGTCGGCTACTCCCTTCCGGGCAGAGAGAGCCTTTACAATGTGTATATTATGGATGAAATTCAAACTATTCTGGCCTGCGGCGCGGGCGGGAGCACCAAGCTGGTAGGCGTGGAGCAGGACGGCCGACTCCCCATCCAGCGCATCTTTAATTATAAGTATCACTTTGAGTACATCGATCACTTTGACGAAGTCCTCCGCCGTAAGGACCAAGCCGCCTCCTTCCTCCAGACCGCCTCCCCCGGGAGGTAGGCGGGGAAGGGCAAGGCCGCGAGACGCTGTCTCGCGCTCTGCCAAGGGGACTCGTCCCCTTGGATTCCCATCTTTTAAGGGCGTAAAAGGGGTGGGGGTTCAAGTCTGTACAGACTTGTTACTTCCTGCCTCGCTGGTACTTCCTTCGTGGTCGATCGCCCGCCTGCCCATTTTTTCGTAAAGAAAAAATTCAGCTCCATAGGCGGCGCAGAGACTGCGACGCAGAAAGTCCCGAGCGTGTTCTGTTACGCTCGGGACTTTCTGTAAAAGGCAAGGCTGTGCCACGCACAGAGGATTTATCCCTAGTCTGTGCGAAATCGCAAGCGGGCTGAGCCAACTTTCTACGTGGATAGACGCTTGGTGCATAGTTAAGAGCAGCTCATCCTCTTAACTTCGCAGAATGCGTCTTTAATAACGCACAGAGTTGACTTGCCTCCCTTGTTATACGTTCCGAAGGAACGTATGGGAGAGGGA
>JAAVZY010000014.1 GCA_022791945.1 Oscillospiraceae bacterium
AAATAATGGGAATCCAAGGGGAATCCCTTCCCGATGCGCCGCCAGCGGCGCATCTCAGAATTCGGCGAAGCCGAATTCCTAAGTGCGTTGTGAAACAACGCACTGCGGAGACTCGAGGGCAGAGCCCTCGAGGTCTTCCCCCTCAGATCACTCAGCTCAGCAGAAGCTCCGGTCGTCGGACATCAGGATGTCGGTGCGGAACACGCGGGTGAGGACGGACTCCGGCCCCAGATTCTGGCTGCGGAGAAACGCGTCCGTCAGCAGGGTGGGGTTCACATTGTGCACAGGCCCAGCCGCTGTCTGGAGCTCCAGCGCAAGCCCGCCGGAAACCGCCTCCAGCTCCAGAAGGGTGCAGTCAGGCTTGATGTTTACCTCCCTGACGCCCTTCTTGCTGTGCTTTTCCACCCGGATCTCCTCTGCGGAAAAGAACTGCCGGAATCCCTCCGCCAGGGCCGCTCCCTCCAGCCCGCTCCCGGTCAGGGAGATCTGGTAGCGCGCGGCAGTGATCGCGTCCGGCTTATGTACCGGCGGGGCGAGCCCTTCAATCTGAATGTCCGGCGGAAGCGCGGCGTTGAGCCGCGCCCGCGCCTCCTCCAGAGGAAGCGGCGCGGTCAGCCGGAAATCCATGGTTTCACAGCGGCTCTCATACCCCAGGCTGAGCGGGAGGGCAAAGGTCAGATAGATGTGCGGGTTGAAGCCCTCCGTATACCATACCGGCAGGCCCGCCCGCTTCACCGCCCGCTGCATGCAGCGGGTCACGTCCAGATGGGAGATATACCTGGCCCTGTTCCGCTTGCTGTAGACAGCCCGCAGGCTGATGATCTCCTTCTCGTTCACTGGTTCTCCCTCCCTTCCAGGCAGACGCCGATCCCAAACCGTGCCGCTCCGCAGCCCGCGCAGGACTGGCGGCAGTTGGGGGTGATCTCCCCCCGATGAGCCAGACGGTTTTCCCGCCGGAGAAACTCTTCCGAGACGCCGTAGTCCAAGTGGCTCCAGGGCAGAAGCTCCTCCAGAGGACGGGGGCGGCTGGCGTAAAAGGCCATGTCCAGCCCGCACTCCGCAAAAGCCTCCTGCCACAGGTCAAAGCGGAAGCACTCCTCCCAGCTGTCCAGGCGGCAGCCCTTCCGATAGGCGGTCAGCAGCACCCTTCCCAGACGCCGGTCCCCACGGGCCAGGACAGCCTCCAGTACGGAAGCATGGCTTTCGTGGTACTTGAGGGTGATCTTCCGGGAGGGAATGTTTGCTGTCAGGAGCCGGTGCTTTTGATCGATTGTCTCCAGGGTATCCTGGGGCTCGTACTGGAAGGGGGTGAAGGGCTTGGGCACAAAGGTGGAAACGGAAACAGTCACGCTGACGCTCTTCCCCTTGGGACGCTCCGGCGTGCGGTAATAGAGATCCACCACCTGCTGAGCAAGCTCCAGGATCCCCAGCAGATCCGCCTCCGTCTCGGTGGGCAGCCCCAGCATGAAATAGAGCTTGACGGAGGTATACCCGCCGGCGAAGGCCTTGGCGCAGCTGTCCAGCACATCCTCCCGGGTGATGCCCTTGTTGATCACGTCCCGGAGCCGCTGGGTGCCCGCCTCCGGCGCGAAGGTCAGGCCGCTTTTCCGGACAGCGGCAATCTTCTCCACCAGCTCCCGGGAGAAATTGTCAATCCGCAGGGAGGGGAGGGACAGGTTGATGCGGTTTTGATCCGTATAGCCGGTGAGCCGGCCAAGCAGGGGCTCCAGCTGGGAATAGTCGCTGGTGGAGAGGGAGGACAGGGAGATCTCCTCATAGCCGGTGGACTCGCAGAGACTCCGGCAGTCCCGGAGCAGGGTGCCCGGGGCTTTCTCCCGCAGAGGGCGGTAAAGGAACCCAGCCTGGCAGAAGCGGCACCCCCGAACGCATCCCCGCATCACCTCCGCTATCACCCGATCGTGCACCGTGTCCAGGAAGGGCACCACAAACCGATCCGGATAGTACGCCCTGTCCAGCTCCCGGAGGATCCGCTTGCGGACGCGGGCGGGCGCGCCCTCTTTGGGCGTCAGGGACGCCAGGGTGCCGTCGGGATGATAGGCGGCGTCATAAAGGGAGGGGACGTAGACGCCCTCCAGCCCTGCGGCCTTTTGCAGGAACGCCTCCCGGCTGTCTCCCAGGCGGAGGCTCTCCATATACAGCTCCGCCAGCTCCAGAGTGACCTCCTCCCCCTCGCCCAGGACAAAGAGATCGATGAAATCCGCCAGCGGCTCCGGATTGCAGGCGCAGGGCCCGCCCGCGATCACCAGGCCCTTCAGGCCGGCGCGCTCTGAGGACAGCAGAGGGATTCCGCCCAGCTCCAGCATCCGCAGGATGGTGGTGTAGGAAAGCTCGTACTGAAGGGTAAAGCCCAGGATGTGGAACTCGGAAAGAGGGTCCATGCTCTCCAGGCCATAGAGGGGGAGCCCTGCCTGGGACAGCTCCTGATCAAAATCCGTCCAGGGAGCGAACACCCGCTCGCACCAGATTTCCGGCCTGCTGTTCAGCAGGCCGTAGAGGATCTTCATCCCCAGGTGGGACATTCCGATCTCGTAGGTGTCCGGGAAGCAGAAGGCGAAGCGGAGCTTCACCTGGGATGGATCCTTATGGATGCTGTTCAGCTCCCCGCCCACATAGCGGCCGGGCTTCTGCACCCGGCTCAGGAGCTGCTCCAGAGACTGCTGCGGCATAGTTCAACCTCCCAAATAGTCTGTGTGTCTTTGTATCTTTCTTTGTAAATGACGCGAATCAGCCGATAGAGAAAGGACGCCCGAACACTGAGGGCGTCCTCCCGTTTCGCTATGATGGATGCTGGATGGCCTCCAGCTGTGAAAGGCTTAGGAGAAAGAGCCTCCGGTGGCGCAGGAGACTGAAAAGTATCAGAAGAAAATAAGCGGCGGCAACCGCCATAGCCCCGATTTCAAGGAGATGCAGCGCGTCCCAAAGAAGCCTGTTCAGGCCGGTCTTGTCATCCATTGGGTTAGAGAAATAAAGCGCGGCCTGGGAGCCTGACGCAATCCCCAGAGAAAGCCGGCAGAGGACATGGAGCGCGTATCCGCCAGCGAAGGCCAGATTGCATCCAAACGCCCATTTGTCCGCGCGGGGAAACAGAAAAAAGCAGACTGCGGCCAATAAAAGCACCAGCACCCGCGCAAGGGCCGTGGATGGAATCAACGCCGACCTGAATATGTGGTAAGCAAACAGCAGCGGCAAAAAGCAGGCTCGATAGGACAGCAGAACAAGCGGTTCCTTCCCATACGCGTCCATTTTTTCGTCTATCATGACAAGAGATACCCTCCCTGTCTGAGAGCCTGTTCAGAATCCCCGGCTGAACGAAGGGCAAGACCTTGGGGACGCTGTCCCCAAACCTCTGCGATGCGCCGCTGGCGGCGCATCGGGGATCTAAATCCCCTTGGAACCCGTAAATTTTGTTGGGGGTGGTGGCCTGCTTCGCTGATACTCCCCGCAGGGACGATCGCCCGCCTACCCATTTTTTCGTAAAGAAAAAATTCAGCCCTACAGGCGGCGCAGAGACTGCGACGCAGAAAGCCTCGAGCGGGCTTCTGTTACGCTCATACCCTCTGCGGCGCAGGAAGTACCCTGCACGCAGGAAGAAGCTTTTTTCTTTACGAAAAAAGCGTACTGCGTGAATCAGACTATCTGCGTGGCAGGAGTCAGGAAGTCTCTACAGACTCAACCCCACCCCTTTTCCGCCCTTAACAAGCCCTTAAAAGGATGGGATTCCAAAGGGACGCGTCCACGATGCGCCGCCAGCGGCGCATCTCAGAATTCGGCTTCGCCGAATTCCTAGGTGCATCGTGAAACGACGCACTGCGGAGCGCGAGGGCAGAGCCCTCGTGGCCTTGCCTGACCACGCTAGGATAGCATACCAGCAGGTGAAAGTCAAGGGCCTGACGGCCCGGAGTCGCCAGGGGAAAAGCCTGCTGTTTCCCCCATCCGGCCCTGGGGCCCCCTTTTTTGAAAAAGGGGTTGCAAACAGGGGCGGAGGGGTCTATACTAATAGATAATACTGGCATTTTTCTACCCTGCCGGGAGCTACCGGCGCGATGACAAAACCAGGAAAGAAGGGTACTATGCGTACAAGCGGCATCCTGATGCACATCAGCAGCCTGCCCTCCCCCTACGGTATCGGCGCTTTGGGGCAGGCCGCCTATGACTTCGCCGATTTTCTGTCCGCGGCCGGCCAGAAAATCTGGCAGATCCTTCCCGTCGCTCCCACCAGCTACGGCGATTCCCCCTATCAGTCCTTCTCCACCTTTGCGGGCAACCCCTACTTTATCGATCTGGATCTTCTGGCGGAGGATGGCCTGCTGGAAAAGGCCGATTACGCCGATCTGAACTGGGGCGAGGATCCCCAGCGGGTGGACTACGCGCGGATCTACAGTCTTCGGTTCCCGGTTCTGAAAAAAGCCTTCCGGGCCTTTCTGGACGGGAAGGGGGAGATGGATAAGGCGTACCTTGCTTTCCTGGAGAAAAACCGCTCCTGGCTGGAGGACTACGCCCTTTACATGGCCCTGAAATTCCGGCAAAACGGCGCTCCCTGGACCCTTTGGGAGGAGCCTCTCCGCCGCCGGGAGCCGGAGGCCCTCCAGGCCGCCCGCCGGGAGCTCCGGGAGGAGATCGGCTTCTGGCAGTTTCTCCAGTACGCTTTTTTTGCTCAGTGGGAGCGGCTGAAGGCCTATGTCAACCAGCTGGGAATCCGCCTGCTGGGGGACGCCCCCATCTATGTGGCCCTGGACAGCGCCGACGTCTGGGCCAACCCGGAGCTGTTCCTGCTGGACGAGGATCTGGCCCCCGCCGTGGTGGCGGGATGCCCGCCGGATTACTTTGCAAAGACCGGCCAGCTCTGGGGAAATCCCATTTACGACTGGGAGGCCCACCGAAAAACCGGCTACCGGTGGTGGGTGGATCGGGTGGCCCACGGGGCCGCGATCTTCGACCTGCTCCGGATCGATCACTTCCGGGGGTTTGAGAGCTTCTGGTCCATTCCCGCCGGGGACGAAACCGCCGAAAACGGCCGCTGGGAAAAGGGGCCGGGGATGGAGCTGTTCAACCGGATCCGGGAGGAGCTGGGGGAGGTTTCCATTATTGCGGAGGATCTGGGGATGATCACCGAGCCGGTACGGGCCCTTTTGAAGGAGACAGGCTTCCCCGGCATGAAGGTGCTCCAGTTTGCCTTTACCCCCGGGTATGAAAGCGATTATATGCCCCACCGGCAGGTGCGCGGCTGCGTCTGCTATACCGGCACCCATGACAACGACACCCTCTGGGGCTGGATCTCCAGTCTGGAGGGGGAGGATCTGCAGGTGCTTATGGACTATTCCCGCTCCCGCTCCCGGGAGGAATGCCTGTGGAACGTGATCGCCATGGCCTGGGGAAGCGTGGCGGACACGGCGATTGCCACCATGCAGGATTTCCTGGGGCTCGGGTCAGAGGCCCGGATGAACACGCCCTCCGTCCCGGACGGGAACTGGTGCTGGCGGATGGTTCCCGGCCAGCTGACGGACAGCCTGTCGGAACGGATTGCCGCCCTGACGAAGATCTACTGGCGATAGAGAAGGGCAAGGCCGCGAGACGCTGTCTCGCGCTCTGCGGTGCGTCGTGAAACGACGCACCTAGGAATTCGGCTTCGCCGAATTCTGAGATGCGCCGCTGGCGGCGCATCGGGGATTAAATCCCCTTGGATTCCCTTCTTTGGGGGTATGGGGAGCAGGGCTTCAGCTTCTGCCTCGCCGCTGCCCCCCTGTTCGGCCCGCGAAAGCTCCTGATGAGAAAGAAAGGATGGCTTACGACTATGGAAAAACAGCCGCTGTTCACAAAGGAGGAGTTCCGCCGGAACTTCCGCGAGAATCTGATTGAAAGCTACGAGCTGATGCCCGAGGAAGCCAATGCCTATCAGCTCCACAGCGCCATCTCCCAGGCGGTTATGTCCGCCGCCTACAAACGCATCAAGGCCAGCCGCCGGGCCCATCAGGAGAACCGCCGGGCCTGCTACTTCTCTGCGGAGTTTCTGGTGGGGCGGATGATTTACAACAATCTCCTCTGCCTGGGCATTACCGACACGGTGGGGGAGGTTCTTGCCGAGTTTGGGCTCAGCCTCTCCTGCCTGGAGGAGATCGAGGACGCAGCCTTGGGCAACGGCGGTCTTGGCCGTTTGGCCGCCTGCTTCCTGGACAGCGCCGCCACCCTGAACCTCCCTCTGGACGGTTACGGCATCCGTTACCGCTATGGATTGTTCAAGCAGGATCTGGTGGACGGCTGCCAGGTGGAGCATGCGGATGACTGGGCTGCCTTCGGCGACGCCTGGTCCCGCCGCCGGGACGGCGACGCGGTGGTGGTCAAGTTCCGGGATCAGGTGGTCAACGCGGTCCCCTATGATATGCCGATCTTTGGATGGGGCACCCACAACGTGGGCAACCTCCGGCTGTGGCAGGCGGAGAGCCTGAACCCCTTTGACTTTTCCCTCTTTAACCAGCAGCGCTATGACGACGCCATCCGGGAGAAGAACCGGGCGGAGGACATTTCCCGGGTGCTCTACCCCAACGACACCACCAGGGAGGGAAAGATCCTTCGGCTGAAGCAGCAGTATTTCTTTACCTGCGCCTCTGTCACCGATATTCTCCGGAGCTTCAAGCGCCGGTTCGGCGCCGAATGGGAGAAGCTGCCTGAGATGGTGACCATCCAGTTGAACGACACCCATCCTGTCATCGCAGTGCCGGAGCTCATCCGCCAGCTTACCGACGTGGAGGGGCTGGACTTTATCGCCGCCTTCCGGATTGCCCAGCGGGTGTTCAACTACACCAACCACACCATTATGTCCGAGGCCTTGGAGAAATGGCCGACGGATATTATCTGGGACGTGGTGCCGGATATCGGCGCGATCCTGGAAATGATCAACAACGCCCTGATCAAGGAGCTGACCATTCTGGGCGTCACCGATGAGGGGCAGCTGGAGCAGTATAAGGTGATCAGCGGGCATACGGTGCATATGGCCCGTCTTGCGATCTATATGTCCCGGTATGTAAACGGCGTGGCCAGGATCCATACGGAGATTTTGAAAAATACCGCCCTGAAGGAGTGGTACGCCATCTATCCGGAGCGGTTCCAGAACAAGACCAACGGCATCACCCAGCGCCGCTGGCTGGCCCTGTGCAATCCGGAGATGACCTCTCTCCTGAAGGAGGAACTGGGAAGCGACGCCTTCCTGACCAATCTGAACGAGCTGAAGACCCTTCTGCCCAAGGCGGAGGATCCGGCGGTTCTGGATCGGTTCATTGCCATCAAGCAGGAGAAAAAGCGCCAGCTGGCCGCTTTCCTGGAGGAGCACGACGGGGTGATTGTGGATCCCAACACCATCTTTGACGTGCAGATCAAGCGGCTGCATGAGTACAAGCGCCAGCTGATGAACGCCTTCTCCATCCTCTACCTGTACTTTGGCATCAAGGACGGAAGCATCCGGGAGTATGCGCCCACCACCTTCCTGTTCGGGGCAAAGGCGGCGCCCGGCTATGCCCGCGCCAAGGGAATCATCAAGTTTATCAATGAGATTGCCAGCCTGGTGAACAACGATCCGGACACCAACCGGATTCTTAAGGTGGTCTTTGTCAAGAATTACAATGTGACCGTGGCGCAGAAGCTGGTGTCCGCAGCGGATGTGTCGGTGCAGATTTCCACAGCGGGCACCGAAGCGTCCGGCACCGGCAATATGAAGCTGATGGTCAACGGCGCGGTTACGCTGGGCACCCTGGACGGAGCCAATGTGGAGATCGTGGAGGAAGCCGGAGAGGAGAACAACTACATCTTCGGCGCCAAGGTGGAGGAGCTGGCGCAGATTATGGGCAGCTATAATCCCCATGGCCTGTATGAAAGCGATCCGGGGATCCATCGGGTGGTGGACTCTCTGGTGAACGGCATCTTCAGCGACGGCGGTCTTCGCGCGGACAACGGGCAGAGCGTGTTCCGGGATCTGTACGACTCTCTGCTTTACGGGGTCAACTGGCAGCGTCCGGATAATTACTACATTCTGGGCGATCTGCGAAGCCTGATCGACGCCCGTCTCCGCCTGAACGGGGATTATAAGGATCAGCGGGCGTTCTATCAAAAGTGCTTCCGGAATATGTGCTGCTCCGGCAAGTTCTCCAGCGACCGCACCATCCGCCACTACGCCGCTGACATCTGGAAGCTTTCTCCTCTGGAGGTTACCTGGTAGGCTGAAGACCTCGAGGGCTCTGCCCTCGAGTCTCCGTGATGCGCCGCTGGCGGCGCATCGGGGATCTAAATCCCCTTGGAACCCGTAATTTTTTAAGGGCTTTTTTAGGGGCGGAAAAGGGGTGGGGTCAGGTCTGTACAGACTTCCGGCTTCCTGCCACGCAGGCAGTCTGATTCACGCAGTACGCTTTTTTCGTAAAGAAAAAAGCTCCCTCCTGCCTGCGGGGTACGCTCTGCGCCGCAGAACGTTTGCGCGGCAGAACACGCTCGGAACTCTCTGCGTCGCAGCCCTTGCGCCGCACACAGTGCTGAATTTTTGCTTTACGAAAAAATGGGTAGGCGGGTGATCGTCCCTGCGGGAAGTACCAGCGAGGCAGGCCCCCACCCCCAAAAATTTACGGGAATCCAAGGGGATTTAATCCCCTTGGCGGAGCTCGAGGCAGAGCCTCGAGGTCTTGTCCCTTGGCATAATGAACGAAAGGATGACTGCATACGATGAAACGGATTGGCGCGGCTGCGCTGGGAGGTCTGCTTGCCGCGTCTTTGCTGGGAGGCTGTGTCCCCTACGTGGACGCCAACAAGGGCACCACCTCTATAAACATTGCCGGTATGGAAGAAAGCGGAGAGAAGGTCCCCCTCAAGCTCTGGGTCACTCAGTCCAGCCAAGCGCTGGTGCAGGGCCTCTGCAAGGAGTTTGCCGACAGCACCGGAAGGGAATATACCTTTTCCTACACGGTCACCGGCCCTGCCGACGCGCCGGACGCCCTCCGACGGGATCCTGCCGGAGCCGATGTGTTTGCCTTCTACTCCGACGCTCTGCCCAGGCTGGCCGAGGAGGGACTGCTGGCTCCTGCCGGGCTGGCTTCCCTGGACGAGAGCGACCCCGCTCCTGCCGAAGCGGCCAGCTATCAGGGCACGCTCTACGCCTATCCGGCGGCTGTTGACGGATTCTTCCTCTACTATGATAAAAGCCGCCTGACCGTGGAGGACGTCTGCTCCATGGAGGCTATTCTGGCCAAGGACACCGGCGCAGAGGTGAACCTGGCTATGGATCTCACCAACGGATGGTACACCTCCTCCTTCTTCCTGGGAGCCGGGTGCAGTCTGTACGGTGAAAAGGGCTCGGATCCGACTGCCTGCGATTTCAGCAGCGAGGCGGGGGTTCAGGCAGGAAAAGCACTCCTGGCGCTATCCGGTAATTCCCGGTTTGCCAGCATGAACGATGAGGAAATCCTGGAGGGCTTCCGGAGCGGAAAGCTGGCCGCCGCTGTCTCCGGGCGCTGGAACGCGGATAAGATTGCTGCGGGTCTGGGAGACAATTACGGCTGTGCGATGCTTCCCCTGGCCAGCATTGGGGGAACGGATAAGCAGCTGATTTCCTACGGAACCTTCCTGCTTTACGGAGTCAGCGCCAGCTCCGCCCATCCGGAGGAGGCGCAGGCGCTGGCGGCCTGGCTTGCCAGTGCCGACGGTCAGCGGCGCGCGCTGGAAGCTCTGGAGCGCGCGCCCACGGCTCCGGATCTTCTGGAGGATACGGCGCTGATGCTGCCCCATCCCGCGGACGACAGCTCCAAGGCCAAGGCTGCGGCTCGGAAGCGGCAGACCACTGCCGCCATCGCCGCCCAGGGCCATTCTCAGGTGACCATGCCCTCCATCCCGCAGATGAAGCAGTTCTGGAGCGCCTTTGAGGTGTTCGGCGAGGGTCTGCGGGACGGCTCCGTCACAGAGGAAAATCTCCAATCCTCCTTGGATCAACTGGCCGCTTCGCTGCTGGCAGAGCAGGGACTGGACTGATGCAGAGCGGAGCTGTGCCCTACCCCTGCGAAGCGGGGGTAGGGCACGGTTTCAGAGACTTTATTGGAGGAATCGACAAAAAAAGCTTTTTGAAAGCGCTCGTTTTTTTCGTTTTATCCCTTGCTTTTTGCAGAGCAGTATAGTATAATGTAAAAGCTGGTTACGGAGAGTAACCTTCAAATAAGCGGACATGGCGGAATTGGCAGACGCGCTAGATTCAGGTTCTAGTGAGCGCAAGCTCATGGAGGTTCAAGTCCTCTTGTCCGCACCAAGTAAAAACACAGGTAAACTCTAGGTTTACCTGTGTTTTTGCATTTTTCAAAAAAGTGTCACAAAAGAAAGGCTATCCACAAAATAGCCGTTTACGAACTTATTACGAATATTTGAAATTCAAAGGGCGCGCCTTCAAGTCTCAAAAAGCACTCTGAATTGCTTCCTTCAATACATCCGTTTCGTTGTGGACATAGATTTCAGTGGTCATCTTGATATCCTTACTTTCTGGATGGTGTAGATGTCCATCCCCTTCCGCCGGAGGATGGTTCCATAGGTATGACGCAGCTCATGGGCAGTCAGTATAGGGATTTCCGGGAGCGCGGCGATAGCCTTATTGAGTAATTCACGCTGTTCCGCACCAAAAATCAATTCCTCAACACTTTTGGGCACTTTAAACGCCCGGTTATAGAGCGTTTCATCCCACAAGTCTGACGCTTCCTGATGTCGCCAATCGGATTGCTGAAGGTTACGGTTTTTGCGCTCCATCTGCCGAAATTCTATATAGAACGCTTCCGATACCTCCAAATCGTAAAATTCGCCTTGCCCATCCGTAAAGCTGATGAAATACGCCGGTTTCCCATCGCCACGGACTTCCGTCCGAAGCGTATAGACCTTATCCATGAACGTCATTCGTTCGTCCTCCTACGAAAAAGCTGGGTGAGAGGACTTGACCTCTCACCCAACAGCCCGTGGGGATGTGCGATTTTGGAGTTACCCTTGAAATTTCTTCAATTTCTTTTTCAGTGTCCCTATCCGCTTATAAATGGCGTCCGTGGACAGGTTGACAAGTACAGCGATCTCATTGGTAGAATACCCGTTCATTTTCAGCACAGAGATTTGCAAGGTGAGCTTGTCCACTGTCAGCAAGGCTTTCAGCAGTTCCGCATTGTCAATATCATTCAGCAAATCTTCCACTGTATAAATCTCGGTTGGTGTTTCGCTGGTGGCAGCGCAATCCAGGTATGTACCCGTGTCCTGCAACTTTTCATAAAAGCGCCTGTCCGAATTGAACATGGCCCTGTCCCAAAGACGAAGCTGTTCAATCGTGCTTTCGTCCATGCCGCAGGCCCGAAGCATCTTTTCTTCAGCCTGTTTCCAACGCTGCCATTTTCGTTCTTCCTTGCCATGATTGTATGATATGGCTGTTTCCTCCTATCTGAATTTTTTTAGAAATTCAGATAGGAGGGGCGGGGAGCGGCAGCGGGGCCGGTGTCGCTGGCCTGGACATAGAAAAGCACCCGGACGGCCTAAAGCCATTCGGGTGCTGGGGGTAACAGTATGAGCTGTCAGGAAACGACTATTTTCGCAAGCCTGGGTCGAGTGCGCCGCTGCGGGGGTCAGGCTTTTTTGATAAGTGCCTATCTACCTGTATTCGTATGGCGGCATCCTCCTGTTGCCGCCGATAGGCATAGAAAACGGCGGTCTTGAAATCGTTGTTTGAACCGCCGTTTGGTGTTCGTTTTCGTTTGGAGCGCGTTAATAAATAGCCGCCATATATGCCGTTTCCATTGGCGTCTGAACGTCCATGATTAACTTTTGTTGCGCTCTCACATCAATGCTGGCATTAACTTGCCCTATCTCCTAACTCAGTCAGTGCTTTCAGCGTGCCATCAAGGTTTTCCTTGTGCCAATTTTTGAAGCTACCGGCATACATGGTGGCGTAGACGCCGGAACTCCGCAGGTCGCTCAGCGCTGCTTGCTGGGTGGTCAGGCGGATGGTGTCCGACCCGGTGCGGATGGTGATGACCGTGTTGAGCATATCGTCTTCCAGCTCCACCGACTGGATGTCCCCATAAGGAAGGACCAAGGATACGTCTTTGCGCAGGTTGCCCCATGTGGTGTTGAAGGGGAGCAGGACGATTTCGTGTTCACACATCTGGAGAACATAAAATTCCGAGTTAAAAAACGCCGCGAATTGTTCGCTCAGGTTTGCCGGGGCGTATTTGACGATGATGCAGCGATCCTCCAGCGGCTTATATCCCGCCTCCTGGATGAATTTCTTGACTTCGTTTGCCATGGTATATACCTCCAAGTTATTCCGGTTTCTGTCTGCCTGCGGACAAGAGCATACCACAATGCGGTCCTGCTGTGGGCAAATCTTCTTGAACGGCACAAATCGTTCCTGAACGGTAAAAGCAGAGAAGGAGCTTCAGAAGCTCCCTCTCCATTTCTTCTTCAATTCTGCCTTTCCGGTTCGGGACAGCAAACACGTTCTGCCCCCTACGCGGACTTGATTTTCCTTTCCGTCCACCGCCTCAATTTTGTCCCACGCCGCCAGATAGGCCCGGTGGACCCGGATAAACCGTCCGCCCAGCTCCTTTTCCAGTTCGTTCAGACTGCCCACAAAATCCAAACGGCTGTCCGCCGTATGAAGATATACATGGTGGGCCTTGGGAGCAGCCTCAAAAAACAGAATGTCGGCCAAAGGAATGTGGCGGGTCTCATCACCTATCCGCAGGGAGAACATCTCTGCCGGGTCGCGGCGCTCGTCCAGCAGGCGGGTGTTAACCGCCTCCAGGCAGCGGGCAACGGCAGAGCCGGTTTGTTCCCCCTCCTTCACGATGTAGTCGAACGCCTCCAAATGGTATTCGAAGGTTTTCCAGGCCAGATCGCCATAGCTGGTAATGTAAACCAGTGTGCCATGGGGATCCCGCCGCCGCAGTTCCCGCCCCAGCATAAAACCGTCCCACGCTCCGTCCTTCAAATCCACGTCCAGAAAGTAGACGCCGCGACAGTTGTCCTGCGCCGCGTCCAGCAGTTCCTGAGCGGTAGATGCGGCGCATACTACGCTCATGTCGTAGTTCTCCATCAGAATTTTCCACTCCAGGGCGGTTTTGAGCTGGTGGCGGACACATTCTTCATCGTCACAGAGATAAATTGAAATCATGCTGTTTCCTCCACCGTCAGCTCCTGAACAAACACACCCCCCGCCCAACTGGTGGACGTGGCCGCATTGGGACAGTCCGCCAGAATCCGCTGGTAGCTGGCAAGGCCCAGCCCTCGTCTCTCTCCTTTGGTGGAAAAGCCCTCCATCCAAATTTTATCTGGGTCGATAGCCCCGATGTAAGGGTTAGACACCCGCAGGGACAGCCTGCCCTTTTGAGACAGCAGGACAATCTCTACCCAGGGTGTTTCTGTTCCCAGAGCAGCCTCGGCGGCGTTGTCCAGCAGGATGCCCAGGCAGCGGGTAAAGTCCCACGGGTCTATTCCAACCCTCTCCACAGAGTAGAGCACCTCCATGCGGCAGTCGATTTTCTGTTCTCCCATAGCTGCCAGCTTGGACAGCAGGAGACTGCGCACCTGGGGAACACACACATTGCCGATTTGAGTAGACGCTCGAATTTTCTCTCCTATGCGCCGGTCAAAGCCTGTGTCCAGTTCCGACAGGGCGGTGCGAAGTTGATCCATCTCACCCTTGTCCGCCTGCTCCGACAGCCCCGCCAACAGATTTTTGTAGTCATGGCGGAAACTCCGCACCTCCTGGCGGATAGCCTCCAGGTCCCGCTCATAGAGTTGCTGCTGAGTGATAATATCCTGTTGAGCTTCCAGTTTTCGGGTGTCATCAAGCCGCTGGGCCAGATAAATGACCAGTCCCGCCTCCAGCGCCGCCATGGCCAGCACAAGCACATAGTAGGGGATCAGATAGTCCGGCTGGATCCCTACCTGCAAAATTAGAAAGACCTCCATAGCCGCCTCCATGGCGAAAAGGAACAGAGCCGTCCGGCGCTGGCCGAAGCCCTCCTCCAGCAGAAGACGAAACCAGTGACCGAAACGCAGACGGTACAGCAGAAAGGCGGGGGCCGGAACCATAATCAAGGAGACGGCCATCACAACCGTGAGCGGGAGGTCACTATACAGGATCAGGATTTGGGTCAGGCAGGATGTGGCCATTTGGAACACGCCGCCCATGCACACAGCGGAAAAGGCCCGCCAGAATTCTGTCCGCCACGCCCACCGGACCCAAAAGGTACACATCAGCAGGATGGCGAGGGCGGTCATGCAGTAGCGGATCACTCCGTGGTTGGGGAGAAGTGTATACAGGCCCGCCGCCAGCAGGACGGCCAGCAGCGGGGAGAGCAGGAGGGCGGGCAGTTTTTTCAGCACCCGCCGCCTTCGCATACCCATGATCACAAACAGGTAAACCGCAAGGACGGCGTGGGGAATCAGGGAACCTGTAAATGAGGTCAGGTAATCCTCCAGTGTGAACATAGCGGGCACTTCCTTTCTGCGGGGTATCATACCACATGGAGGGAATTTTGTCCACGGATAAGCCAACTCAAATGTTCAATTCGCCGCCCATCCCAGAGGGCTGTAAAATCCGCCGATTTGTAGTTGACAAACCGCTTTCCCGTGTGGTATCCTACAGTACTCCCTCATGGGAGCGCCAACTGAATAGGCTGATCTGATTGATACAGATAAAGCCGGTTACATACACAAACCAAAATGAACACCAGCGGGGCGAGGGCCGTCCTGCTGGTGCGGTTGTGTATGTGACCGGCTTCTTTATTTGCCCGCAAGGACTAAATTTTTTGAAAATGGTTCAAGAAAAAAGTTCCGTTTTGGGTACTGAAAGTTGTAGTAGGGGGTGGGAGGAAAATTCTGAGTGGCAGCAAAAGTGCCGTCACCGTTTAATCCATCGGCAGAGATGACGGCAGATTTGCCGTCACGTTTGTGCGGCATTACAAGTGATGCCACTTTTAGGGCCTGTCTATGAGAATGGCATCACACATGATTGAACTGCGCCCCGTCAAGTAGACAGAGAAATAAAATAGAAAATCATGAAAAAGCCACAAAGTATTCCTGCAGGTGTTGTGCACTGCCGTACAGCGCAGGTATCTGTCAGGCCGCACGGTATTGGGCGTAGACCTCCATGGGTGT
>JAAVZY010000112.1 GCA_022791945.1 Oscillospiraceae bacterium
GACGGCTCTCCCGCTTCTTAAAAACGCTGACTTTGGCCGCATGGGCCTGAAAAAGAAGATGTTTCGGGCTGCTCTCTCCACATGCTCTCTTGCTGCTGTCCTCTTTGGTAATTTTAGGTAAAAGTAAATGCTGTTACCCTGGCTCTCTCCCCTTCCCATCTTGAAATCAAATCAGCGAAATGCTATAATTGTAGAATAGGGAATTATGTCATGACGCAGTCAGCAGGGTTGGCCCCGCCGACTGCCAAAACAGCCTGGACGGCCTTCCGGCCTCCTGACAGAAATGGATGGAGCTTTATGAAGCGAACCCTCTTCCGCGTCCTGATCGGGCTGAATGCCCTGGTGATTTTGCTGCTTCTTTTCCTGAGCGGAGCCCTGCTCTATCTGACCGCGTCCCGGCCGGCATCGCTGTTCGGCTACAGTGCGGTGCTTCTTCTGGAGGACAAGCCCTCCCTCTGTATGGTCAGGCACCATCCGGAAGAGCTGATGCCTACGGAAACGCTCCTCTACCGCAGCGAAGAGGAGGGGCTTCTCCTGCTGACGGTGGATCGGAACGACGGGAAACAGGTTTACTGCCTGAATGGGGAGATGTCGATCTCTTTGTCAGATCCCAGGCTGGAGGGGCAGGTTACCTCCCGGCATCCTCTGCTTGGCTCCTTCTTTGCCGCTATGACCAGGCCGGACAGACTGGGCCTCTCCTACGCGGCCATGGGCATTGGGTTTCTGCTGTGCCTGCTGGCTGTTGTGCTGATCTACTTTCTCCTGGGCAGGGCCTCCGTTCCCCTGGTGGAGAGCGAAGAGGATCTGGAGCTGCTCCGGAGTCTGCTTGGCGCCGAGGTGACGGACGCCGCGCTGAATTCCACTGTCGATGAGCTGGGCGAAGAAGCGTCTGCTCCGCCTGCCGGAGAGGACTATCCCGCGCCTCTGGGCTCCGGGGATAAGGCTGCCGGGCCGTTCCCCCAGCTTTCCGTCCTGCGGGGCCGCCGGAAGGAAGACCCCCAGCCGGAACCTCCCGCCCCCGAGCCTCCCGCACCTGCATCGCCGGAGGCCGGGACGCTAGTTTCTCCGGAATCGGAGCTGCCAGAGCCGGAGCCTCCGGAAGAGGACGTGCAGATTTATACGCCTCATGGATCTCATGCGGCTCAGATACCCCATATATCCCACAGCCAGTACGCGCCGTCCGAGCCCGTCTCCAAGGAAGAGCCGTCCACTGACATTCCCGAACTGGACGATCTCCTCCGCCAGATAGAGGACGAGTTCAAGGATCTCTGAGAAGCGCATCCGGCTCTCTGCACTGCTGAACAAAACAAGACCTCGAGGGCAAAAGCCCTCGAGGTCTTTTGGTAAAGAAGCCAGCTCCTATTTTTGGTAGAACTCAGCGACAGCGGCGAAGAAAGCGTCAATATTTTCCCAGCGGGACAGGGGCGGGATATCACAGCCGGAGGAAATTACAAAGTTCCGATGGGAGCAGCAGCGCTCCATCAGCTCCAGGGTTGCCCTTCGGATGGATTCGGGCGTGCCGTTCCGGAACTCCCGGGCCGGATCCACGTTGCCCATGACGATGGTTTCCGGGGGGATATGGGGAATCATCTCCGCCATATCAATGGCGTTGCCGAAGTGGTAAGCGGCAGCTCCGGAAGCCAGAATGGAGTCGATGGTCTGGATGGTGCTGCCGCCGCAGTTGTGATAAATCACCAGGAAGGAGTCGTCCTGCACCGCGTCTACGATCTGCTTTACATAGGGGCCGGAGAATTCCTCCGCCAGCGCCGGGGAGAGCAGTCCGGCCAGAGGCTCCGCCATTACAATGCCGTTTGCGCCGGCTTGTTTATACTCTTTGGAATAGGAAATCAGGAATTCGGTGGCTTTTTTCAGCAGCGTGTGAACCATATCCGGATCCTCGTAGCAGTAGATCATGGCCTCGGATACGTCCATGAGTCGGCCTGCCAGAGAGAAGGGGCCGATCACGCCTGCCAGAACCGGGCGGTCCGTGATCCGCTCCGCAGCCTGTCGGATGGCTTCGATGTAAATGCCGGTGCGGCCCGCGCCCACCTGGGGAACCGGCATTGCCTCCGCCTCCTCCAGGCTGGTGATCAGGCTGCCGACTACGGTTGGCACCTCGTCGTCGAAGAAGCGGATCTGCGCGCCGAAGCATTCCGCCTCCAGGGAGAGATCCATCAGGCTGACGGAAGCGGCCGCGTCGGTGCGCTGAGCCACCAGCTCCATCCCCCGGGCCTGAAGCTCGCTGCTGGAAATCAACTCCCTGACGCTCACGTCCATGAGCTGGACAGCGGGGAAGGAAAGGACGGGCATTGCTTTTTTCACCGGGGCCTCCAGCATTTGGGAAAGCCACTGTTTCATATCTCGTTTCATGGAAAACCTCCGTATTGGATCAGGATAGTGACAGAGAACCGTTCTGGAACGCTTTCACTATAACAGATTCAAACGGAGGAATGCTATAAAGGGGTTATGGAAAATGGTAATATTTTAGGAAGCTCACGATTCCTTCACGATCAGGGCCATCATCACCAGGGGCTCGCTCCCGGTGTTCAGCAGGCCGTGTCCCATGCCGCTGGCGGTGACGGTCACGTCCCCGGCCTTGACGGGGCGCGTTTCCCCGTTGTCGTTGTAGCTCCCCTCTCCGGAGAGCAGGTAATACGTCTCGCTCTCTCCCAGATGGATGTGCCACCCGATTTCACACCCCGGCTCCAGGGTTACCTGGGCGTAAAGCCCGCAGTGCGGCCCCCTGGCCTCCTTCCCGGGCAGATGCTCCAGTATTACGCGCCCTCTGCCTCCATGAAGGGATTCCACCACTGTTTTCTCCATTTGATGCGCTTCCTTTCTTCTATGGATAAAGGCCGCGAGAGCTCTGCTCTCGCGCTCTCGCCAAGGGGACGCGTCCCCTTGGATTCCCATCTTTTTAAGGGCGTAAAAGGGGGTGGGGTTCAAGTCTGTACAGACTAGTTACTCCCTACCTCACTGGTACTTCCCGCAGGGACGATCGCCCGCCTACCCATTTTTTCGTAAACAAAAAATTCAGCTCCATAGGCGGCGCATCTCAGAATTCGGCGAAGCCGAATTCCTAGGTGCGTCGTGAAACGACGCACCGCAGAGCCGCAAGACAGCGTCTCGCGGCCTTGTCCTTTCTGCTTTTCCCGTGTGTCACTCCGCTTCCCCGGCAGGAGGTGCGCTCGCAGGAAGATCTGCGGTGTCTGGGAACCAGACGTTCAGATCTACGTTTCCGTTGATGCCGTCTACCTTCCCGGAGGCGGAATACTGCCACATATCCAGCGCATAGGGGAAGAACGGCTGCTGGTAATACTGGGCCAGCCACTTCTTATAGCCCGTCAGCCGGGAAAGATCCAGCTTGGCTACAAACCATCTGGTGTTGGCGTAAATCATCGGCTCGTAGCCCTCCGCCCGTATGGCGTCGCAGAAGGCAACCACAATGTCCGTGTATTCCCGGACGGATAGCCCCGCAATCCGATCGGCGGGATCCGGATCCTCCTCCACGTCGATGACCACCGGATAGGCCAGGGAATAGCCCTCCAAAGAGTCGATCACCAGCTGGGCCTCCTCCAGGGCTTCCTCAACGGTAATTGCCTTGGAGTAAACATATACGCCGATATCCATTCCGGCATCCGTGGCCCCCTGGATGTTCTCCTCAAAGCATTCGTCCAGAAGAAGCTTTCCCGTGCCGTAGCCCCGGTAAGCCAGCCGGAGCATGGCAAAATCAATGCCGTCCGCCTTGACCCGTTCCCAGTCGATTTCGCCCTGATGCTTGGAAACGTCAATACCGACCTTCCCTGTCTGGCGGCCGTTTACATGGTACTCCAGCCGGCCGTTGACCCGGGTCAGATTTTCCCACTGGTAAAAATTTTTCGGGAGCGCCTCGTCAATGGGGGCGTAAACCACGCCGGTAGCGTCCTTGTAGACGATCCGATCGTCAAAGAAGCTCTGGATAAATTCGGTGCTGGGATTGTACCGGGCTACCTTGTCCTGAAAGTCAGCCAGGGGAATGGTTTCGATGGCAAGCTGGGCCTCCTGCTGATCAATGGTGGTCTGCATGGCAGTAACGGTCCGCTCCATCTCGCGGCGGTTCACCACAAGTACGGCAATCAGGGCCGCGCAAAGGATCATATTCAGCAGAATCAGCAGGAAAACCGGCAGTCTGCTCCGGCGGCGGGGGCTGTTTCGTTCTTGGCTCATGGGATGTATCCTTTCGTTTTCATTCGGCAGCGCCTGTGTAATAAGGCTATTATACCCGACTGTAGGATCATTTTCAACATCTGCCGCAATAAAACCGAAGAAATCAGATTCTGGAAAAGAAGCAAGCCGCCGTTCCAAAGGAGCCTCTCAGAATTCATCAGAGGCTTCAAGGTCTTGCGCGCATACTCCCGGAGAGTCCGAAACCGGCCAGCGCAGCGGCGCCGATCATACCGGTTTCAGCGGGATTCAGGGCTGATAAGCCGATGTAACGAAGGGATTTGTAAGTCTCCCCGACGCAGTGCGCCGCTGTATAGGCAGAAACCTGCTCCAGCATTCCGGGAGAGCGGATGGCCCCTCCCCCGAACACCACCGCATCCGGATTGACCACCGCCATCAGGTTGCAGACCGCCGCCCCCAGATAGCGTACCGCCCGCTCCGCCAGCCGCCGGGCCAGGGGATCCCCCTGGCCCGCTGCCTCGAAGACCGCTGTCGAATGGAGGTTTCCCTCCTTCCAGGCCGTCTCCAGCAGAGAGCCCGGATATTCCGGCAAAAGCTCCAGCGCGCCCTGAATCAGGCCGCCTCCTGACGCAGCCGGCTCCAGCTTCTGTCCTCCCTCATCGCAGTTCATGTCCATGTACCCGATTTCTCCGGCATAGTTATCTGCTCCCCGCAGGAGCATGCCTCCCTGGAGGATTCCTGCCGACAGTCCCGTGCCTACGTTCAGATACAGCATACACTGGGCCTTCCGGCCGTGGCCGTACAGGCCCTCTCCCAGCGCCGCGCAGTGAACGTCGTTATCCAGCCAGGCGGGCAGGCCGAAGAGCCGGGACATCCGCTCCGCAGCCGGAATCGGAGTCTGAACAGGAATATTATAGCTGTGCAGCCAGACGCCCGCCTCCGGATCCATATGGCCGACCGCGCCCATCCCCAGGGCAGCGGGAGCGGGCAGCTCCGGATGTTCCTTCAGCGCTGCCGCGAAATCCCCGGCGGCGGAAAAGATTGCTTCCTCCGCCTGGGCCTGATTCTCCCGGCGCATGGGATATTTCCGGCTGAACAGAACCTCTCCTTTGCCGCTGACCAGTCCAATCAGTATTTTTGTACCGCCTACGTCCACACCTACCGTGGGACAGCTCGCTTCCAGCATGGCTGGAGCCTCCTTCCTGGAGCTTTTTTTGAGTCTCTGCGTGAAAGACCTCGAGGCCCTGCCTCGAGCTCCGCCAAGGGGATTAAATCCCCTTGGATTCCCTTCTTTTGGGGAAGGGGGGGACGGGCACAAGCGCCCGCCCCCTGCCTCGCTGGCACTTTCCGCAGGGACGATCGCCCGCCTACCCATTTTTTCGTAAAGAAAAAACTCATCCCCACATGCGACGCAGAGAGTTTCGAGCGTGTTCTGCTGCGCTCATACTCTGTGCGGCGCAGGAAGTACCCCGCACGCAGGAGGGAGCTTTTTTCTTTACGTAAAAAGCGTACTGCGGGAATCAGACTCTCTGCGTGACAGGGGGAAGGAAGTCTGTACAGACTTGACCCCCAACCCCTTCCGCCCTTAAAAAAGCCCTTAAAATTACGGGTTCCAAGGGGATTTAATCCCCTTGGCAGGAGGCCCGCAGGGTCTTGCCCTTCGAGGGGAGCAGGCACCCCAACGGGAGATAAGCCCATCCCGAAAGGCGAAGCCGCCACCCTGTACAGGACGGCGGCTGCCCGGTTTTATCGTTCCTTATCCTCCTCCAGGAGGCGGTTGACGTGAGCGCTGTAGGCGATGCTGCCATCGGCCACAAAGCGGAGCTCCGGGGTCTTCCGAAGATGCAGCCGCCCGGAAAGCTCCCGGCGCAGGTATCCTGCCGCGTTCTTCAGCCCCGCCACCGATGAGACGGTCTGCTCCTCCCCCTCCAGGGCGCTTACATATACCTTGCAGTAGGAGAGATCGTTGGACAGATTGAGCTTGATGATGCTCAGCATCTGTGATATCCGGGGATCCTTCAGCTCCCGGAACAGCTCTGCCAGCTCCCTTTTGATATCCTCGGAGATCCGGCTGATTTTAATGGACGCCACGGAAGCCGTCCCCTCCTTTCTCCCTGCCCGCAAAACGCGGAACAGATTCTCAGTCCCTGTATTCCTCGATCAGGAAGGACTCCAGGATGTCGCCCTCCTTGATATCGTTGAACTTCTCCAGACCAATGCCGCACTCGTAGCCCTGAGCCACGTCCCGGGCGTCATCCTTGAACCGTTTCAGAGAGCTGATCTTATCCTCCGCCAGAACGATGCCGTCCCGCACTACGCGGATCAAAGCGTTCCGGGCGACCTTGCCCTCGATGACATAGCTGCCTGCAATCACACCTACATTGGTGATCCGATAAACCTGGCGCACCTGGGCCCGGCCAAGCTCCACCTCACGGGTCTTGGGCGCCAGCATGCCCTTCATGGCCTGCTTTACATCGTCGATGGCGTCGTAAATGATCCGATAGAGACGGATTTCCACGTCGTCCTTCTCCGCGTCGTCCCGCACAGTCTGATCCGTCCGGACGTTGAAGCCGATGATGATAGCGCCGGAAGCCTGGGCCAGCATCAGGTCGGACTTGTTGACCGCGCCCACGCCGTTGTGGATGACCCGAACCCGTACCTCCTCGCTGGAGAGCTTCTCCAGGGACTGCTTCACCGCCTCGGCGGTGCCCTGCACATCCGCCTTGACGATGATGGGCAGCTCCTTCATCTCGCCTTCCTCAATCTGGCTGAAGAGGTTATCCAGGGTGACCTTCTGGTACTGCTTAAACTGCTCTTCCTTCTGGCTGAACTTCCGCTGATCCACCAGCTCCCGGGCCAGACGCTCATCCTCTACCGCATCGAACACATCGCCTGCGGCGGGGACCTCCGCCAGGCCGGTGATCTCCACAGGGGTGCTGGGGCCCGCCTCTGTGGCAATCTGGCCCCGATCATTGGTCATAACCCGCACCCGGCCTACGCTGGAGCCCGCGATCACCACGTCTCCGGTATGAAGGGTGCCGTTCTGCACCAGCAGGGTGGCAACCGGGCCGCGGCCCTTATCCAGCCGGGCCTCCACCACGGTGCCCTTGGCCCGGCGGTTGGGATTGGCCTTCAGGTCAGCCACCTCCGCCACCAGGTTTACCATCTCCAGCAGGTTCTCCACGCCCTCGCCGGTAACCGCAGACACCGGGCAGCAGATCGTTTCACCGCCCCAGGCCTCGGGCACCAGCTCATATTCGGTGAGCTGCTGGAGCACCCGATCCGGATTGGCCTCCGGCTTATCCATCTTGTTAATGGCCACGATGATCTGCACGCCCGCAGCCTTGGCGTGGTTAATGGCCTCTACCGTCTGAGGCATGATGCCGTCGTCCGCCGCTACCACCAGGATAACGATATCGGTGATGGCCGCGCCCCGGGCCCGCATGGCGGTGAACGCCTCATGGCCGGGGGTGTCCAGGAAGGTGATGGACTTCCCGTCCAGGGTGACTGTATAAGCGCCGATATGCTGGGTGATGCCGCCCGCCTCGGTGGCGGTTACCGCAGAGTTGCGGATCCGATCCAGCAGGGAGGTCTTGCCGTGGTCAACGTGGCCCATGACCACCACAACGGGACTGCGCTTCACCAGATCGCTGGAGTCGTCCTGGCTGTCGTCAATGAGCCGCTCCTCAATGGTGACCACAACCTCCTTCTCCACCTTGGCCCCCAGCTCCTCGGCCACCAGGGAGGCGGTATCGAAGTCGATCACATCGGTCTGAGCCTTCATCTCACCCAGGCCCATCAGCTTCTTAATCACCTCGGTGACGTTCACCTTCAGGCGGCTGGCCAGCTCGCTGACCACGATTTCATCAGGGATCATTACCTTGAGCTGCTGCTTCCGGGCCCGCTCCAGGGCAAGCCGCTGGAGCTTCTGGGCCTCAGTCTCCCGCTTGGTGGAGTACCGCTGCTTCTGGGCCTGCTTGGACTTCTGGTTGATCTTCTGCTTCTTTTGCAGGCTCTCGTTCTTCCGGGGCTGGGAGGGCGCCAGCTGATCGTAATGCTCGTTGTACTTATCCAGGTTCACGTCTACCGTCCGGGTGTCCACATGACGCACCACGGATTCCTTCGGCCCGGCGGGCTGGGCGTTCATCCGGACGCCGCCCTGGGCGGAGGGACGGTAGGGCTGACCGTTGTTTCCGGGCTTGGGCTGGCCCTGGCCGGGACGGTTGACCGGCTTGGGCGTCCGGGCGTTGTTCTGGGCGTACTGCTCCCGGCTGCCGCTGCCGCCCTTGTTTACGTTGATGGGCTGCGACGGGGTCTGCTTGGCGGCAGGCGTCTGAGGCTTGGAGGCCGGCGCGGGCGCAGGCTGTCTCGCAGGCGCGGAAGCCTGGGGCTTCGCGGGAGCGGCCTCCTTCGCCGCGGAAGCCTGGGACTTCGCGGGAGCGGCTTCCTTCGCCGCAGGAGCCTGGGGCTTCGCAGGGGCGGGAGCGGCTTCCTTCGCCGCGGGAGCCTGGGGCTTCGCAGGGACGGGAGCGGCTTCCTTCGCCGCGGGAGCCTGGGGCTTCGCAGGGGCGGGAGCGGCTTCCTTCGCCGCGGGAGCCTGGGGCTTCGCAGGGGCGGGAGCGGCTTCCTTCGCCGGAGCGGGCTTAGGCGGCGCGGGTTTCTTTGCGGGCTTCTGATCCAGCACGGCAAAGTAGGCGTCAAAGCTCTTGACCGCATTCTTCTGGGTGTAGTGCTCGAAGAGGAAATCCAGCTCCTGGGCGGTCAGGGAAACAGTGGATTTCTTCGGGACAGTATCCAGCTCCAGCAGGAGCTCGGTGATCTCAGCGGCAGGGACGTTCAGATCCCTGGCCACATCGCTCAGCTTATATTTTTTTTGGATCATCTGCAAACCTTCCTTTCCTAACACAGGGATTGTTCCTGCTCCAGGGCAATCTTTTGCCCGAGGGCAGAATCCGTCACGCAGAGCACGCCGACCCGTTTCCCCAGTATGTACCACAGATCGTCCAGTGTCTCATTCAGAAATACCAGCGGAAGCCTGTGTTCCTCCGCCAGTACGCGCATCCGTTCCCGCGTGTTTTGGGAAGCGTGGAGAGATGCCGCCAGCAGGCATGCCTTGCCTTTCAGGACGGCCTCCTTCACAGGGTCAAAGCCCATCGCCAGCTTCCCGGCACGCAGACAAAGTGAAAGCAGCTGAGCGGTGCGCCCAGGCTTCCGGCTGCCCGGTTCATTCGCTGGCATGAAGCTCCTCCTCCATTCGATCGTAGATCTCCTCGGGAATCCGGCAGGAAAGGGCCCGTTCGAAGCCCCGGGATTTCCTGGCCTTTTTCAGGCAGTCCCCGCTTCGGCAGACATAGGCCCCCCGGCCCGCCTTTTTCCCGGTGAGATCCAGGGAGATCCCGCACTCCTTGGTTTTCACCACGCGGACAAGCTCCCGTTTATCCTTCATTTCGCCGCAGCCGGTACACCGGCGCAGCGGAATCTTTTTTTGATGCTGCAAGCAAATCCCCCTCTTTTGTCAGAGCTACTCCCCCTCCGGGAAAGCTTCATCCACGGCGGGCGCTTCCGCCGGCGGCTCAGCAGGAGCCTGGCTCTCCGCCTCCTCCGGGACAGCCTCTGAGAAAGCCTCCTCCGGCTCCTCGTCCCCCGGCTCGGGAAGGGGCGCGCTCTCTGGGCGGATGTCGATCTTATAGCCTGTGAGCCGGGCGGCCAGCTTGGCGTTCTGGCCCTTGTTGCCGATGGCCAGGGAGAGCTGGTGATCCGGCACGATTACCCGGCAGATCCGCTCCTCCGGATCCAGTATGTCCACCCGCACCACGTCGGAGGGCGCAAGGGCATGGGCGATAAACTCCGCCGGATCCTCGCTGTACTCCACAATGTCCACCTTTTCCCCGCTGAGCTCTCTGGTGACGTTGGTCACGCGGGACTGCTGCTGGCCGATGCAGGCGCCCACCGGATCCACGTTTGGCTCCTTGCTCCAGACCGCCATTTTGGTCCGGGAGCCGGGCTCCCGGGAAAGGGCCTTGATCTCCACGGTGCCGTCAAAGACCTCCGGCACCTCCATCTCAAAGAGCCGCTTGACCAGATCCTTGTGGGTGCGGGTCACCCGGATGGTGCACCGGCGCTCGTTGCTTTCCACGCTGTTGACGTATACCTTCACCAGCATCCCCTCGGTGAGCACCTCGCCGGGGATCTGTTCATTGCGGAACAGAATGGCCTCGGTCTTGTCAATGGAGACAGTGGCGTTGCCGCTGGCAGGCTCCACCTTCAGCACCCGTGCGTTCACCGCCTCGTGGAGCTTGGACTGATACCGCTCCATGAGCTGCGCCTTGACCGCGTCGTTGATGCCCTGATGGATCAGGTTTTTGCCTGAGAGGGCGGCGATCCGGCCGATCTGCCGGGTGTCAAGCCGGGTGCTCAGGCGTCCGCCCAGCCGCACCCGCTTATTCTGGGAGAGTGCCTCCTCCAGGGAAACCTGCGTAGAGGGATCCTCCACCTCTTCCACAATATCCTTTACAATGGAAACCCGGAAGGTCTGGCCCTCCGGCTCAATCTCCACCTCCACGTTTTCCTCGCCTACGTTATAGTATTTCCGGACCGCCACGGCAATGGCGTTTTTGATGCTGTCCATCACGTCTCCGGCACGAATCCCCTTCTCCCTTTCCAGAGCTTCCAGCGCCTCGAACAGATCGCTGCCGCTTGAAGCCTTTGATGTCTTGCCTGCCTTGCTAGCCATTTTTCCAAAGCACCCTTTCTATGATCATCCAGTTAAATGTACTGTTTCAAACGTTTGCTGCCCGGCTTCCCGAAGGGCAAGGCCGCGAGAGCTCTGCTCTCGCGCTCTCGCCAAAGGGACGCGTCCCTTTGGAATCCCATCTTTTTTAAGGGCGGAAAAGGGGTGGGGTCAAGTCTGTACAGACTTCCGAACCCCTGCCACACAGAGAGTCTGATCCCCGCAGTACGCTTTTTTCGTAAAGAAAAAAGCTCCCTCCCGGGTGCGGGACACTTTCTGCGCCGCACCCGGGTTCCTGCGCGGAGCACGCCCGAAAGCTTTTGCGTCGCAGCCCTTGCCCCGTTCGTAGGGATAAACTTTTTCTTTACGAAAAAGCGGGTAGGCGGGCGATCGTCCCTGCGGGGAGTATCAGCGAGGAAGGAGTACCAGTGAGGTAGGGGGACGGGTGCAAGCGCCCGTCCCCACCCCCACCCCCAAAAGATGGGAATCCAAGGGGACCAGTCCCCTTGGCAGAGGTTTGGGGACAGCGTCCCCAAGGTCTTAGCCCTTCGGCCGCCGCAGAGATTAGATGTCGGCCCGAAGGCGGACGTAGGCTACCTCGCTGAGGAGAAAGCTGTATTTGTCCTGGGCGGTCTGGATGGAGACGGCCCCGTTCTCCAGCCCAAGGAGGGCGCCGGTGAACTCCCGCTCCCCGTTGTAGGGACGGATGAGCTTCAGAGAGACGTCCTGGCCCCGGCAGTGCTCAAAGTGCCAGTCCTGGGTCAGCTCCCGCTCCAGGCCCGCGCTGGAAACCTCCAGGCAGTAGCTCTGCTCGATGGGATCTACCTCATCCAGCTTTTTGTCCAGAGGGCGGGACATGGCCTCACAGTCGTCAATGGAGACGCCGCCCTCCTTGTCAATCACCACCAGCAGAATCCAAGTGGAGCCTTCCTTTTCAAACCGGACGTCCCAAATGGTCAGCCCCAGAGACTGGGCAATCGGGCTGGCAAGCTGATAGACCAGCTCGGCCGTTTTTCCGCTGTTACGTTTCACCTGCTGCATCCTCCCGTCGCGTCGAAGCCGGACATAAAGGAACGACTGGGGGATGCCCCAGTCGTTTCTCACTTTCCTTTTATTTACTGTAACCAGTTTACCACGAGGATGGGGAAATTGCAACTGTTCCCGGCGCTTTTCCGCAAATTAACTGAAAAGAGCGGGGCGGAACCTTACTCTTCCAGCTGTTTTGCCAGCAGATTAGCGGCCACATTGATCATTTTGACCTGAAGCTCGCTGGCCTTGGACTCGGAATCCCCGGAGAGAAGAAGAATGCAGCCGACCACGTCGCCGGAGACAATGATCAGCCCGCTGGCCACGGCGTAGCGGTCAATGCCCTCCACAGGACGGAGGCGTTCCTGCCCGGCCTCGGTGTAGGCGATGTTTTTCCGCTGCTGGATGAGATCCTCCAGGGCGGGAGAGATGCGGCGCTCCAGGATCTCCTTTTTGGGCATACCAGCCGCGCTGAGAACGTGGTCCTTATCGCAGACAATGACCGGAAGCCCCCCGGTTTTGTTGAGCACCTCGGCGTACATGCTGGAGAAGGCTGAAATTTCCCCGATGGGAGAATATTTCTTAAAGACCACCTCCCCGTCGCTGCTGGTGTAGATTTCCAGCGGATCCCCCTCCCGGATCCGCATGGTGCGGCGGATTTCCTTTGGGATTACCACCCGTCCAAGATCGTCGATGCGCCTGACGATGCCTGTCGCTTTCATACCAAATCATCCTTTCTGGAAGCCGTCCCTGCGGGGGAGCGGTTCCCCTTATCCTTTTGCCTCTGAGCGGGCTGCCGATGAATGGGGACCCGCCTAAGCGCCTGCACGCCAGCCGTTTCATATGAGCGCAGGCGCTTAATTCAGTGCCTCCCTAGTATTTGCCTGAGGAAAAATTTTATACGCCCGGAAAATCCGTTTCCGTTTTCAGGCGCGTCACCCCAAACAGCCTGTTCAGGAGCTCAGAGTGAAAGGGGAAGGTTACGAGCGCTCTGCTCTCGCGCTCTCGCCAAGGGGATTAAATCCCCTTGGAACCCGTAATTTTTTTGGGGGTATGGGGTAGCGGAATTTCAGTCCCTGCCTTGCTGATACTCCCCACAGGGACGATCGCCCGCCTACCCATTTTTTCGTAAAGAAAAAATTCATCCCTGCAGGCGACGCAGAAAGTCCCGAGCGTGCTCTGCGCAGGAACCCATGTGCGGCGCAGGGAGTATCCCGCACGCAGGAGGGAGCTTTTTTCTTTACGAAAAAAGCGTACTGCGGGAATCAGACTCTCTGCGTGGCAGAAAGAAGGAAGTCTCTGCAGACTTGACCCCAACCCTTTCCGCCCTTTAAAAGCCCTTAAAATAACGGGAATCCAAGGGGAATCCCTTCCCCTTGGCAGGAGCTCGAGGGCAGAGCCCTCGAGGTCTTTCCTTTCGACGTACCCAGAGATCCTGAGCAGGCGCTAGCCCTGCTGCAGGGTGATGCGCGCCTCCACCTGGAGATCAGCCTCGCCCAAAGGAGCAGGCCAGGTTTCACGGAGGGTGCGCCACCGGTAGACGTTCCGCTGCCAGACCAAGCTGCCCATTCCGAAGGGATCCGCCTGATACCGGCGGGCCAGGGAAAAAGCAGTCTGACACTCACGGCGGATAGCCGCCTCCCCCGCAAGGGCCAGCTCCTCCCAGTCGGCGTCCGCCTCCGTGAAGCCCGGCCGGAGCTGAGGCTCGTCCACCGCGGCCTCGGCCTCCACCCTCAGCCGGAACCGGAGCTCCCCATCGGAAAGCTCCGGCCGCAGGGCTGCGCGGACGACGGTCAGGCGCAGATCCGCAGACTGGTATTTCCCCGAGGAAACCGTCAGCACCGTTCGGTTCAGATCCCCCCGGAGCCAGAGCAGGCCCCTGGAGGTTTCCAGCCCCACGGTTCCCGCCAGCCGCCCTCCCTGGAACACACCTGTTCCCGTGACGGAAAGAGCGCTGACCGGCTCCAGGCGGGCGCTTTCCCCGCCGGCCTCCTCTTTGGTGGGAGCGGCCTCCAGAACCGGGGCCAGGGGGGATTCATAGCCGCTTTCCAGCGCCTTCAGAAAGGCGTAAAGTTCCATATGGACTGCCAGCCCCACTTCCTGGGCGTTTTTCAGGAGCTTCTCCAGAATCTCCGCCGGGAGGATTCCCTGATTGATTTTCGCCGTAAGGACATCTTCGGCCCGATTCTTCGCCAGGGCCAGGCAGACATTCTGGCGGACGGTTGGATCCCCCGCAAAGTACCGGAGGGGCTGTTCCACGTCCCGCCGGGCCAGGCTGTCCCCCAGGACGATCACCCGGTTGTGGCCCATGAACAGCTCCTTCCCCTGAAGCAGGGCGGCGTTCTGCACCGCGTCGGCAACTGTTTTCCCCTTTGATTGGATGATCCGCGCGTTGTCCGCGCTGGCGCTGATGCCGCCGCTTCCCTCCACCGCCGGGGCGAAAATCTGGAGGGTGAGCTTCAGCTGCCCGTCTTCCTCCAGATCCAGCCCGACCGCCTGGACAATGGCCCTGCGGTTCATCTGCACCGTTTCCGTGCATCCCGCCAGGGGCAGGCAGAGCAGCCCGGCGGCGATGAGGCAGAGCGCCCGTTTCAAACCGATTCTCATAGCTCCTCCTCCGGAAATATTCATTCCGCCCCCGCTTTTTTCCGGCGCCCGGTGATCAGCAGAAGCAGCAGCGGCAGCCCTCCGCAGAACAGGGCGGTGATCAGCCCGTTGGAGCTGGAACGGCTCAGCTCTCCCAGCTGCTCCAGAAAACGGCATCCCAGCAGCGCCAGCAGGCAGGAGAGCGCCAGCAGAACCGGAAGCACCAGCGGATGGGCGCGCGCCGGAAGGAAATCCCGGGCGCATTCCTTCCCCACAATGACCAGGAGGGTACACCGGATGAAGGCGGAGAGCACCCAGTTCAGCATATACAGGGAGTCCAGCCGCTGGATCAGCTCTGTGTCCACCACCGCCGCCAGGGTGTAATAGGGGAAGGTCTGGGACATCGCGTATTCCCCCAGAACGCCTGTCAGCAGGAGCCCGGCGGCCTCAAAAAGGAGAAAGGCGGCGGCAATCAGGCCGTAGGAGCACTTCACTGTGCTTCCCCGCACCTGGGGATAGAGCAGTATCAGCAGGTATAGCTCCGGAAACTTGGAGAGACTTTGGAGCGTGCCCTGCCAGACTGCCGGCAGAGGGTCGCCCAGCAAGGGGTGGAGATTCCGAACGTCCCAGGAGCGCAGGGAGATGAGAAAAATCGTCCCCAGGGAGAGGAGCAGAAACACGGATACAATCGCGCCGGCCCTGGCCGTGCCCTCCAGGCCGTTCCGCCCGCACCAGAAGCAGGCCGGAGCCATGGTCAGGATGAAGAAGGCCCCGGAAGCGCCGGGATAGATGGTGCTGGTCATGAAGTATTCAAAGCCGATGAGCGTGCCCGCCAGCTGGGAGACGATGGCCGCAAGGTAGAGCAGGCCGAAGCACCATCCCAGAGGACGCCAGCGGTTGCCAGCGGCAAGAATCAGATTTTCTCCCTGAAATCGCCGATATAAAAGGAGAGGCGGAATCAGCAGAAGGGCCTGGAGCACAAGCCCGGTCAGATTTCCAAGGAGAACCGCCGTATATTCCTCCGGCTGATTGAAGGCCGGAATATAGTCCAGCAGGTTGAAGCACCGGGAGGCGAACAGCAAAAGCAGCAGCTGTCCTGATCCAATCTTTCCTTTTGTCAAGGGTTTTCCTCCTGTTCGGGTTAGTTTGTGCCGGCTGTTTGCCTCCTGCTTTGCGGAACTCCCGGCCGGACCGCCTACCTGTCCATATCCACGCCCTTCAGGTCCTGGAGGCGGGCGGTGCGCTTCTGGAGGCGGGTGAAGCTGGCCCGGATAAACGTATCCCGCATGGCGGAAAGGGAAAACGGCGATATGGGAGCCATATAGGGCGCGCCAAAGCTGTTCAGCGAGGAAACGTTTACCAGCACCAGCATACAGGCCAGCGCTACCCCGTACAGTCCCGCCAGTCCTCCCGCCAGGATGAACACCAGCCGCAGGACCGCTACCGGCTCATAAAGGGACGGCACTACAAAGGACGCGATTGCGGTCATGGCCACCACCAGGATCATCGGCGATCCAATCAGCCCTGCCGTTACCGCCGCGTCTCCGATCACCAGCGCTCCCACAATGCTCACCGCGTGGCCAATGGGCCGCGGAAGCCGCAGGCCCGCCTCCCGCATGATCTCATAGAGCAGGTGGATGATCAGCGCTTCCGCCATCAAGGGGAAGGGCGTGACCTCCTCGGCGGCGGCGATGTTGAACAGCAATGCGTGCGGCAGCAGCTCCGGGTGAAACGTCCCCACCGCCACATACAGGGCGGGCAGCAGAATGGCTATGGTAAAGGAGAGGTATTTAATGAAGCGGATAAAGGTGGCGTAGTAGGCCCGGTGGGCGTAGTCATCCAGGCTCTGGAAATTCTCCGAAAACAGATAGGGCGTGATCAGCGCAAAGGGCGTTCCATCCACCAGGATGCAGATCCGGCCCTCCATCACCTTTGCCGCCAGAGTGTCCGGACGTTCTGTCGTCCCCACGTCGGAGAACATGGACCAGGGCCGCCCCTCCAGAAAAGGCTGGATATAGCCGGAGGTGAGCACCACCTCCGTTCGGATCCTCCGGAGCTTCCGGCGCACCTCCCGCAGAAGCCGGGAATCCACCTTGTCTGTCATGTAAATCAGGCAGATATCCGTCTGGCTGGCGCTTCCCAGGTTCATCAGCTCGAATCGCAGGGCGGGCGATTTGAGCCGCCGCCGTACCATGCTCATATTGATCCGCAGGGGCTCGGTAAATCCTTCCCGGGAGCCCCGTTCGTTTACCTCGCCGGAGGGCTCGGATACAGAGCGGAAGTTGAAGCCCTGGATGCCGAAGGCGGTACCGCTGGGGATTCCATCAATCAGGAGCACTACAAAGCCGGACATGATGAAGCGGAAAACCTCCTGGCAGGTGTAGACCTCAACCATATCTGCGGCCAGGACGGATTGCTCCTGCACAAAGCGGTGAATATCCTCCCCCCGGGCGGCGGATCCGAAATCATGATTCAGCAGAGGCTCCAGCAGGAGCTCTGAAAAGGTTTGGAGGTTGACCATGCCTTCGATCATCAGCAGGGCCACCCGAACGCCGCCCAGCTCCACCTCCCGGCAGAGGAAATCAGAGGAATTGTGGTACTGACTCCGCAGGGAGATGAGATCCTCCAGCAGCTGCCCGGTCAGGGGGACGTTCTTCTGCTCCGGTTCCTGCTCCCGGGCGCGGAGGGCGTCCAGCCTTCCTTTTAGATACGCAAGCATTGGATGGGCCACCAGCCTTTCCGAAAAATCGCGGATTGCCTCCGGCGCCGCGCCGCCGGAACTGCCTATAGTATGTCCCGGTGCGGCCCTGCTATTCAGCAAACAGGCACGAATCCAAGCGCCGGCAGAAATCCCCGCAGCCCCATTCTTGCAATACAGCTCTGCCGGCGGTATAATGGAACTATCATTAAAACAGCCGTCACAGCGGGAAGGCCGCGAGACGCTGTCTCGCGCTCTGCCAAGGGGATTAAATCCCCTTGGCAGCACGTGAGCTGTTGAGGAGGAGCGTTGTATTGGTACAGGAGCATTCTTGGGGAGAGCGGCTGCTTCATCTGTTTCTGCCCAATCAGTGCATGTTTTGCGGAAAGCCTTTGGCCAGCGGGCTTCGCCGGTGCGAAAGCTGCGAGGCACAGGCCGTCCGGCCGGATCCGCGGATATGCCCTGTCTGCGAGCAGCTCCGGGCGGACTGCCGGTGCCGCCGCCCCTTTCAGGGGCTGGCGGCGCCGTTTTACTATGAAATGGGCGCGGATAAGGCCATCCAGGATCTGAAATTCCATGGCAACCTTCTCAATGCGCGGAAGCTGGGCGACGATCTGGCAGAGCTGCTGGTACACCCGGGGCTGCCGGACGAATTCTGCTATGGAGCCGCATTGGTGCCGGTGCCGCTCCATCCCAGGGATCGGCGGCGGAGAGGCTACAATCAGGCGGAGGAAATCGCCCGGCAGATCTCCCGCCGGACAGGGATCCCCCTTCGGCCGGAGGCGCTGAAAAAATGCCGCCGGACAGCCAAGCAGCACGAGCTTTCAGCAGCCCAGCGGAAAACCAATCTCCAGGGCGCCTATCAGGCCAGTCTCCGGGGACTGGAGGGGCAGGTTCTTCTGCTGGTTGACGATGTGTTCACCACCGGAAGCACCATGGACGTCTGCGCCTCGGCGCTGCTCCAGGCCGGCGCCAGCCAGGTCTACTGCCTGACCGCCGCCAAGACCCGCCGCAGAGGGCCTGCTTCGCCGGGCTCCCATCAGGCGGGAGCCCGGCTCTGAGGAGCAGGGGCGGAGGCTGGTTGGGGCGTGGGGCCGGGATTCCGCAGAGGGGAGCTTTTTCTTGGGAAGCGGCAAAAAAATGTAGAAAAAGCGGATGGGATATGATATACTGAAAAGGATCTCAGGCTTTTTGCGGGAACAGGCGGCTGCGAGCTGTCCGCCTCCCCTCCTTCCTGGGACGAATTTACTGTCAGAAA
>JAAVZY010000113.1 GCA_022791945.1 Oscillospiraceae bacterium
GAAACCTCCTTAATTGTTGTTACAAAAAATTCCTGTGGCACTCTCATGATTTCAGAAGATACTTCTGTCAACCGTTTTATCAATTCCTCTTTTTGTTCATCTGACAATGCGCCGCTTTCAACTGTAATATATGGCATTTTTATCTCCTTTCAAATAAGCAATTTTCGATATGTTGTTGCGTTCAGTTTAGCACATTTATAGAACATTTACAAGATTCCATCTATGAAAAAGCAAAAGGAATGACTTCTTCACTTGACAATGTGGCAAAGAGCTTTTTTCTTTACGAAAAAAGCGTACCGTGTGAATCAGACTCCCTGCGTGGCAGGAGCAAGGAAGTCTGTACAGACTTAACCCACTGCTTTTCCGCCCTTAAAAAAGATGGGAATCCAAGGGGCATCCCTCCCCGATGCGCCGCTGGCGGCGCATCTCAGAATTCGGCGAAGCCGAATTCCTAGGCGCGTCGTTTCACGACGCACCGCAGAGCCGCGAGACAGAGTCTTGCGGCCTTGCCCTTCCCGGCCACGCAGAGATTCCAAACAGGGTTTGAAACTCTGCATTGAAAAACAGAGCTGCTGGCGGTATAATAACATCGTCAGCAGCTCTGTTTCTGTTTGGATATGGAACGTCCTGCCTGTTACCCGATCGCCTGTGCGGATGGCGGAACGGGGTGGCTCTCTCTCCTGCGAAGCTGGGGACGCAGGCCGAAGCTCACCGACAGCGCATTGTCAATCCGATTCATGGCCCCGTCGTCCAGCATTCCCATTTTCTCCTTCAGACGTTTTTTGTCAATGGTGCGGATCTGCTCTAGCAGTACAATGGAATTCTTTTGCAGGCCGCAGTTTTCCGCAGTCAGCTCAATGTGGGTGGGGAGCTTGGTCTTTTCCTGCTGGCTGGTGATTGCCGCGGCAATCACAGTGGGGCTGTATTTGTTCCCTATATCGTTCTGCACAATCAGAACGGGGCGGATTCCTCCCTGCTCGCTTCCTACAACAGGGCTCAGATCCGCGTAATAGATTTCTCCCCTACGAATTCGAACAGACACCTTTCTTCACACTCCTATGTTTTAGAAACTACGGGTCAGCCGCATCGGCTCTCACCTATAGTTTGGTACTGTTCCGCCCAGTTTATACAGGCGCAGGCGGCGCTCTCAGAATACTTGCCTGCCGGAACCGCCGCCGGGGCCGTCAAACCGCTTCCCTGCCCCATATCATTTTATTGCGCCCGGGTGCCGGATGACAGCTCCCGAACCGCGCCCCCAGATACGGAAGGAGTAAAAGCCATATGGAATTCACCTGGACCAAAGGAAAAACCGGCATCGACGGATGCCGGCTGGTGCGAAAAAAAGTTTTCGTGGAGGAGCAGGGCTTCTCTGAGGAAAACGAGTTTGATGAAACAGACAGTCTGGCTCTGCACCTGCTTATGAGTGATGGAGGTAAGCCCGTAGGCGCGGCCCGGATCTTCCCTGGAGCAGATCGCTGCTGGCATATTGGGAGGCTCTGCGTCCTGGCGGAGTATCGGGGCCGGCGGCTGGGAAAGCTGCTCCTGGAGGAGGCAGAGGCAGAAGCCCGCCGCCAGGGTGCGCTCCGAGTAGAGCTGGGCGCCCAGAAGCGGGCTTCCGGCTTCTATCAGGGCTGCGGCTACACTCCCTGCGGTGCGGAATATATGGACGAATTCTGCCCCCATCTCCCCATGGGGAAGGATCTGTCCTGAGCTCTTCTGTGCAGAGGCAAGGCCGCGAGAGCTCTGCTCTCGCGCTCTCGCCAAGGGGAGCTGGCTCCCCTTGGATTCCCGCCTTTTTTGGGGGGCTTTTGAAGGGGGCGGAAAAAGGGGCGGGGTTAAGTTTGTACAGACTTCCGGCTTTCTGCCACGCAGGCAGTCTGATTCCCGCAGGACGCTTTTTTCGTAAAGAAAAAAGCTCTCTCCTGCGTGCAAGGTACTTCCTGCGCCGCACAGAGTTCCCATGCAGATTGGGATCGATCTTCCGATCGGTTTGTGCAGGTAGGGACTCTGTGCCCATGAGGGAATCCTTCCACCACCGTCATCCCTCTGGTCCGACGGCGGACCCCTCTCCTATACGTTCCTTTGGAACGTCCGGGGCATGGCAGGGATGCCGCCGACAGGCGGTAGCCCTGACTGAGGGATTCCGAACATAGCACCAAGCCCCTCCTTGCAGAAAGTCCAGAGCGTAACAGAACACGCTCGGGACTTTCTGCGTCGTACTTTCTACCCCGCCCGTAGGGATGAATTTTTTCTTTACGCAAAAATGGGCAGGCGGGGGCGATCGTCTCTGCGGAGAGTACCAGCGAGGCAGGAACCAAAATCCCGCCCCCATAACCCCAAAAAAGACGGGAATCCAAGGGGACGCATCCCCGATGCGCCACAAGCGGAGCATCTCAGAATTCGGCTCCGCCGAATTCCTAGGTGCGTCGTGAAACGACGCACCGCAGAGCGTGAGACGGCGTCTCGCGGCCTTCCTTCCAAGCAGCCCAGAGAGCCAAACAGGCAGGCATAACAAAGGGGCTGAGCGACCGCTCAGCCCCCTGGTTTATTCAGTTTTAGTTTCACTTTCATCACATCCATGATTGTTGACGTTCAGCGCGTCTTCAGCGTTTCTCACGCTGAAGGGAACAAGTCAGGCGGTTTCATCCCCATCACCCTATTCTTTTCTCGCATACCTGAAGGCAATCATAGAACCTACTTCCTTTTCCAAAGCTCTCAGACATTGTCTGCATTGGCTTTGCCTAATACATTGGAACCACCTTTTACATACTCAAGAAGGTGCAGAAGCCTGTGACTATTGCTATTTCATTGGACTCACACTTTCCATAGATTCGAAACTGGGAAGCGCGATAATCAGTACATTGGGTTCACCCTGTTTTCAATTAAATTGATTGCCAAAGTTTTCAAAAAGCCGTGGGCTTTTCTAGGAAACCATGGGAGTGTCCCTTTCCGGGTCAGCCGCTTTTAAGGCCGCCCTTATATATTAACCTCACGGGATAGGAGCTGTATGAAGTGAGCCACTTTCAGATTTCCTGCTCCTATAGGTGGACAGCTTTCCAGGACCGTCCGCACCAGATAGATAAACCGGAAGCAGAAAACCTTCCTGAGTGCAGCCTAATAAACTAATATCGTTTCAGACTATGCCGGCCTGCCCCGGATTCACCGGCTTGGCAGAAATCACTTCCGGCACCCTTTCAGAAATTAGGCTGCACTCCCGTATGGCTTCTCCATACCTGACTCGCCTGCTTGGGTTTCGGCTCTGACTTGACGCATACGGGACACCTTCTTTCTTTTTTGTCGTCTGGTTTATCATCTGTCTATACTATAACACACCCATTCCGGATTGTCAACTACTTTTTCAGTTTTTTTCAAAAAAGATCCGTGTTTCTATAAAAATTATCCAAACCCGCAAAATCCGTTGACAAGTGGGGCAAAAGTGAGTACAATCAATACCAGAGCGTATCGCACGGGTTGGACGCAGGCGTCTGCGCCTTCATCGCGTTTCATATTGAAAGGATGGTGCCGCAATGGCTGACGTGAACGGACACAAGCACGACGAGCAGGAGTTCAACCCCGATATCTACACTCTGGTGGATGAGGAGGGCGTTGAACAGACCTTCGAGCTGCTGGATGTGATGGATCTGGAGGATGACCGTTATTTTGCCCTGGTTCCCTACTTTGAGAATCCCGAGGATATGATGGAGGATGACGGGGAGCTTATCGTGCTCAAGAGCCAGATGGACGAAAACGGCGAGGAGCTGATGGTCACCATCGACGACGAGGACGAGTATCAGAGAGTCGGCCATATTTTCCTTGAGAAGCTCTCTTCCATGTTCGAAGAGGACGAGGAATAGCTTTCCAGGGGTAAGGCCGGGAAAAGGCGTCATTATAATAACTGTCTGCCTTGTTAGTTAGCGCGGGTTTTTATAAAATCCACAAAGTACGATACTAGGGAGCCGGACTCTTCCGCCGGGTATGCAGACCTCCCGTCCCTTCGGGGACGGACGTTGGGAGTTCAAACGCGGAAGGAGGCGCCCACCTGCTGTAAGCGGGTTTTAGTGTTCCGTTGCGACTTCAAGGCGGATCTATTTGAAAGCAGGCGGATCTCCGGCGATGCCGGAGATCCGCTTCTTTATTCGCATGGGAATTATAGTCACCGCAGAAGCCGCGGAAGCGGCTTAGCGGGGTCACTTCGTAGAAAGCGCACCACGCTTTGCGCGGCGGCGGGCAAAGGTCCAACCTTTGGAAATCGGCCTTACCGATTTCCGAACGCGCTGACTATATCGGATAAAAACCGTCCGGAATGGAGGAATATTCTGGATGAGATGAGAAAAATCAGAAGAAATTAAAAAAAGCGCGAAAAAGGGTTGACTTTCTTTTCATTTTCGGGTAAAATAAATTTTGTCGCTGAGAACGGCGGCACCCTTGGGAGCATAGCTCAGCTGGGAGAGCATCTGCCTTACAAGCAGAGGGTCACAGGTTCGAGCCCTGTTGTTCCCACCATATTTGGCCCGCTAGCTCAGTTGGTTAGAGCGCTAGCCTGTCACGCTAGAGGTCGTCGGTTCGAGCCCGATGCGGGTCGCCATTGCCGGTCTAACCGGTGCCTTGCCTCTGTAGCTCAGTTGGTAGAGCAGAGGACTGAAAATCCTCGTGTCGTTGGTTCGATTCCGACCGGAGGCACCAACTGCGGATGTAGCTCATCTGGTAGAGCGCCACCTTGCCAAGGTGGAGGTAGCGAGTTCGAGCCTCGTCATCCGCTCCAGCAGGTTCGTTGCGCACTCACTTTGTGGGTGCGCTTTAGTTTATTCCCATGTTAAACCTGTGCTCTTTTTCGTCAACGAGTATCGTTGCTGAATCCCTGTGAAATCCCGTGAAGCCGGGATTTCACAGGGATTTTTGATACTTCTCCTGAAAAAGCCAGGCGATAACGGCGCAGAGGATCATTCCGCCTCCATATGGGATGCACAGCAGAAAGGCCACATCCGCCGGAGCGCTGGTTCCTCCATGCTGCCCGCTCCACTGGAGAATGCCGTAATTATACGCAACCGCAGCGCACATTACATTGGAAAGCAGAATCGCAAGCACGGCAAACAGACAGGCCAGCCGCTTATACTTTTTCATTACAGATACCTCCCAGGTTCATTTCCTTCTGAAAATTAGAATCATTCCCAATAGCATCAGCAGTACAAACAAAGCGGCGAGGATCCCTGTTCCGTTCAGAGTGATCGTTGACGATTCATTGATCTGTCCAGCCGATGAGGGGTGCAGCACGGTGAACGCTCCGAACAGAATAAGACAAGCTGCGCCAATCAGGCAAAGGACAAGCCCAATCCTGCTTTCCCCTGCTTTGCGGGGAGGGGAGTCCTTTTCCTGCGTCCTGTCATCAGACCCGCCGACAATCTGATTCCCGGCCAGCTCATCGATCGTCACCTGAAAGCATTCGCTCAAAGCCTTGAGCTTCTCCAATTCCGGAGTTGACAGCCCCGTTTCCCATTTGGAGATCGCTTGTCTTGAAACACCGATCCTTTCCGCAAGCTGTTCCTGTGAAAGTCCGTTTTTTCGCCTGAGTGCATATATATTTTCAGACAGCATCCGTTTTACCTCCCTGTCAAAATAGTACCGCAATTCCCTGTGGCACACCAGCGACAACCCCTGGAACTTCCGCAACCAGCGGTTGCATGTTCTATATCATGCGCTTCTCCCGCGCTTATTACAAGTGCCGCCCTACAGGCTTCGTCAAGCGGAATCATGAACGCAGCCCAGCCGAAAAACACATGCTTTTCGGCTGGGCCCGCTTTTTGACAAAACACATCGCTGAACCGTCTATTTCTCCTGAGACAGGGCGGCCAGCCGATCTTTGATTTCCAGGCCGGTTTTGGTAGCGGCGAGCCCGGCCAGTGCGGTTTCCTTCAGGGACATGTGCATCAGATCGCCCACGTTCTTCATAGCATCGATCACCTCGTCCACCGGGATAGCGCTTTCGATACCGGCAAGCGCCAGCTCTGCGGCGGTCAAAGCGCTCACCGCGCCGGAAGCGTTCCGCTTTACGCAGGGAACCTCCACCAGTCCCGCGACCGGATCGCAGGTCAGGCCCATGCTGAATTTCAGCGCCAGAGCGCAGGCGTGTCCGCACATAGCGGGCGTACCTCCCAGAAGCTCCACCGCAGCGGAGGCTGCAATACCGGAGGCGCTGCCGCATTCCGCCTGACATCCTCCCTGCGCGCCGGAGACGCTGGCCCTGTGGGCAATCACCATGCCCATCCCAGAGCTGTTGAACAGAGCGTGAACCAGCTCTTCGTCCGTGCATTGAAAATGCTTCTCACATGCCAGGAGCACGCCGGGCAGGATCCCGCAGGAGCCTGCTGTAGGAGCGGCAACCACCCGTCCCATACAGGCGTTATGCTCGGAGACAGCCAGTGCAATGGCAATGGCATCCCGGGCCGGGCCGGAAACCAGACGCCCGGCGGAGCCGCTGGCGTCATAGCGCCTGGCCATGCCGCCGGAAAGCCCGCTGACAGAGGTTTCATCCCCCATGCCGTCCTGAGCGGCCTGCCGCATAACGTTCAGGGTGTCCCGCATCTTGGCCAGAATCAGGCGGGGCGTCAGCCCCAGCTGCCGGGCCTGCCAGTCAATGATCACATCACTGATGGAGACGCCGTCCTGTTCCGCTTGGGAAATCAAATCCTGTACCGCAGTCCATTCCTCCATATGCAACCTTCCTTTCTGTAAGCCCCCGCCGCAGTAAGACCTCGAGGGCTCTGCCCTCGAGCTCCCGCCAAAGGGACGCGTCCCTTTGGAATCCCATCTTTTTTAAGGGCGGAAAAGGGGTGGGGTTAAGTCTGTATAGACTTCCGAGCCACTGCTATGCAGAGAGTCCGATTCCCGCAGTACGCTTTTTTCGTAAAGAAAAAAGCTCCACCCTGCGTGCTAGATACTTCCTGCGACGCACGGGAGTGCCTGCACAGACGGGGATAGTGCTTCCGATCGGTATGTGCAGGCGGGGTATTCTGTGCCTCTGAAGGAATCCTTCCACCGCCGTCGTCCCTCTGGTCCGACGGCGGTCCCCCTCCCTTTGACAAGGGAGGCAAGCCAACACTCTGCTCCTAGAGACGGTTGGTGCGAATTAAGGAGTGCAGAGCATCCTAAATTCGCACAAAGCGTCCATCAGCGCAGAAAGTTGGCTCGGCCCCCTTGTGAGACGTTCCGAAGGAACGTCAGGGGCATGGCAGGGATGCCGCCGGCAGGCGGTAGCCCTGACTGGGGGATTCCGTGCGTCGCACTGTGTTCCTCCTCCGCAGAAAGCATGAGCGCAGCAGAACACGCTCGGGACTCTCTGCGTCGCAGTCTCTGCGCCGCCTATGGAGCTGAATTTTTTCTTTACGAAAAAATGGGTAGGCGGGCGATCGTCCCTGTGGAGAGTAGCAGCGAGGCAGGGAGTACTAGCGAGGTAGGGGGCGGGCGCAAGCGCCCGTCCCCACCCCCACCCCCAAAAAGACGGGAATCCAAGGGGAGCCAGCTCCCCTTGGCAGGAGGCTCGCAGGGTCAAGGCCTGTGGCCTTGACCCTTGGGCAGCGCCCTCGAGGTCTTTCTTCCCGCTCACTTAGAGAAGGGGCGCAGAACCAGGACGCGGTCCACGTGGTTCACCTGGCGGAGGGCCTCCTCCAGCTCGGGCCAAAGCTCCTGATCCGTTTCGATCACCATGATCGCGTCCTGACCCTTCCGGAAAAGGCGAAGAAACGCGATGTTGATCAGATGACTGGCAAAGACTGCTGTCACATCCGCCATGACGCCGGGAATGTCCCGGTTGAATATGACCGTGGTGAAATACTGGGCGTTGAAGGAAACGGCCACACCGTTGATCTCACAGACGGAGATTGCCCCTCCCCCAACAGACGCCGCCAGCACCTCTATCGCGCCGCCCCGATCCCCCTTCAGCACAATCCGGGCGGTGTTGGGATGATAAGACGCGTTCTCGCCCAGCCGGAACCGATAGTCAAGCCCCGCTTCCCTGGCCAGGGAAAAGCTGTCCCGGAGTCTGCCGTCGCTGGGCTCAAAGCCCAGCAGCCCGCCCAGCAGGGCGCGATCCGTTCCGTGGCCCCGGTAGGTCTGGGCAAAAGAGCCATACAGGGTGATCTCCGCCGAAATGGGCTCCTCCCGGAGAAGCTGCCGGGCCACGCTGCCAATCCGGGCCGCTCCCGCCGTGTGAGAGCTGGAGGGACCGATCATCACCGGGCCAATAATGTCAAAAGCATTCATCGCGTCAAGCCTCCTTTCCTCCCTCCTTTTACGGGAGCTGATTCGTCATGGAAAGACCGCCAGGAGATTCTGGCGCTTACATCCGCACAAACACGCTCTTTGGCTTCCGGCAGACCGGGCATACCCAGTCCTCCGGCAGCTCCTCAAAGGGAATCTCTCCATCATAGACATAGTGGCAGATGGTGCATTGATAGGCAGCTTTCTCCTGGGAAGCCGCAGCCTTCGGCGCGCCTCCCGCCTTGAGCAGCCGGTAGTCTCCATAGGTCATGGGCGGCTCATCGGAAAGCACCTTTGCGTCCGCCAGATCCGCGATAAAGAGGGTGTGCGTGTCCAGATCCACCCTCTGGACAACCTTGCCGGAGAGGGTCGCCACGCATCCCTGGGCAAAGAGGGGGTTCCCTAAAAGGTCGTGCTCCACAGCCCAGCCAGACAGTTTGTCCCCATCCCGCCCGGAGGTCTGGCCAAAGTGCGCGATGGCGTCCAATTTGGCGCTCTGGCCCAGGATGCCCAGGCTGAACTGCCCGGACTGCTGGAGCAGCTGATGGGTATAACTGGTTTTCAGCAGAGTGACGCTGATGCGGAGGGGCTCCTGGGTGACTTGGGCGGCAGTGTTGATCACACAGATGTTTTCCTTGTCCTCATACCGGGAGCCAATGAAAAACAGTCCGTAGGAAATTTTGAAAACAGCGGTTTCATCCATAGATAGCTTCCTTCCTGTCGGCCCTCCGGCCTTTTTCTATAGAATACCATATCTGCGCGGAAAAATCCAGAGCTCCGCAGGGAATCTCACGCAATTCGGCAGGGGCTCGAGGTCTTGCCCCGCAGCCGCGCGCCCTCTGTGCGGGGCGGATTGCTGCGAAAATGCGGGGGATCCCTATGCTGACGCAAGGGATCCCCCGCATTTTTGCCGCTAATAGGGATGCGCCCGTTTTTTATGACGCGCTGCCCATCGCCTTGGGCTTTGCATGCCTGCCGATCAGGCGGATGACAACCAGGATGACGGCCAGCGCCGCCACGCCGGCAATCAGCGTAACATACACATTGCCGCCGGCAAAGCCCGAGGCCAGATAGCCGATGAAGGAGGCCGCGGCCACCGAAATTGCGTAAACCATCTGGGTGGAAACGTGCTCCATATGTGCCACGCCCGCTCCTGTGGAGGAAAGGATGGTGGTATCCGAAATCGGGGAGCAGTGATCTCCGAACACAGATCCTGCCAGGGTAGCCGCCAGGGCTGCAATCAGCAGGGTGGGATCCTCGCACCGGGCCATGACCTCCAGGATGATCGGAATGAGGATTCCAAAGGTGCCCCAAGCGGTTCCCATAGAGAAGGACAGCGCCGCCGCTACGATGAATACGATCGCCGGAATGAACGCGAAGGGCACATTCATATTCTCCACCAGAGCGCCCACATACTGTCCGGTGCCCAGAAGATCCCGGCAGACGCCGCTGATGGTCCAGGCCAGGGTCAGAATTACGCAGGCGGGCACCATGGATTTGATGCCTTCACCGATGCCGTCCATGAACGCCCGGAACTTCACCACGCCCCGGGGCACAAACAGCAGGAACGCCACAACCAGGCCGCCGAAGCCGCCCAGCACCAGGGAAGCCGCCGAATCGCAGTCTCCAAAGGCATCCGCAATGGACAGTCCCTGTCCGCTGAAGAAGCCGCCGGTATAGAGCATCGCCAGCACGGAGAACACAATCAGGCCCACAACCGGGATAATGAGGTCCAGCACCTTGCCCTTGGAAACAACCTCCTCCGGCTCGCTGCCGGTGTCGATGCTGCCAAGGTTCCCTGCGGCCGCAGCCTTCTCGGCCTTGGCCATGGGGCCGAAGTCCAGATCCGTCACGCAGAGAAATACGACCAGAATAATAGAAAGGAGCGCATACAGATTGTAGGGGATGGAGGCCACAAAGGCGCTCATCGTGCTGTCAAAGCCGCCTGCGCCCTGAAGATTGGAGCCCACAGCCGCCGCCCAGCTGGAGACTGGAGCAATGATGCAGACAGGCGCCGCCGTAGCGTCGATGATGTAAGCCAGCTTGGCCCGGGAAACCTTCGCCTTGTCTGTAACCGGCTTCATGACAGTGCCCACAGTCAGGCAGTTGAAGTAGTCGTCGATGAAAATCAGCGCGCCCAGACCGGCGGTTGCCAGCTGAGCCGACCGTTTGGATTTCAGCTTGCTGCTGGCCCAGAGGCCGTAGGCCCTGGAGCCGCCGGCCTTGGTGACCACAACCACCAGCGCGCCCAGGAGACAGAGGAACAGGATGATGTTCACGTTATCGGCCAGCTTGCTGGCCATCAGGGTGAAGGTGTTTTCCACAGTTGAGACAGCAACGCCCAGGGGGCTGTCGGCGGTGTGGATGGAGTAGATGAGCGTTCCGGACAAAATGCCTACCATCAGGGAAGAGATAACCTCTTTTGTGATCAGCGCCAGAGCGATGGCGATCAGTGGCGGCAGGATGGAGAGCCATCCAACTTGTACCATTTCCATAGGATGGGATCATTCCTTTCTTGTGCGGAACCGTGATTCACCTGTCAACTCCGGCGGTTTTGCAGTGCGGGCGGCAGATCCCTGCAAGCCCCTTCCCCGACAGCATCGTATATAAAGCATCCGCATTGCGGCCATTATACAATATCCGCCCACCTTTTGCAACCTTTTCCCCCATATTTATTCAAATTTTATTCACAACAGGGAAGACCTCGAGGGCTCTGCCCTCGAGCTCCTGCCAAGGGGACGCGTCCCCTTGGATTCCCATCTTTTGGGGGTTATGGGGGGCAGAATTGCAGCTTCTGCCTCGCTGGTACTCTTTTCGTGGACGATCGCCCGCCTACCCATTTTTTCGTAAAGAAAAAATTCAGCTCCATAGGCGGCGCAGAAAGTACGACGCAGGGAGTCTCGAGCGGGTTCTGTTACGCTCAGACTTTCTGCGGGGGCAACGCTGTGGGACGCACGGAATCCCCCAGTCAGGGGCTACCGCCTGGCGGCGGTGGAAGGGTTCCGTTCGTGGCACAAAATCCCTCCCCGCAGAGCCTGTGAGCGTGGTAGTATTACGCTCGAGACTTTCTGCGGCGCAGAGAGTACCCCGCACGCAGGAAGGAGCTTTTTTCTTTACGTAAAAAGCGGTCTGCGTGAATCAGACTGTCTGCGTGGCAGGAGGAAGGAAGTCTGTACAGACTCAACCCCACCCCTTTTCCGCCCTTAAAAAGCCCTTCAAATAATGGGAATCCAAGGGGAATCCCTTCCCCTTGGCAGGAGCGCGAGGGCAGAGCCCTCGCGGCCTTGCCCTTCCGGCCGCGCAGAGAGCCACGGGGTGTTCTGTCCCGAATCAGCACGCAAAATGATAGTTGTCCACAATTTTCCGAAGGGCCTGGGGGTTTTTTCGTGAGAATGCAAAAAAATCCGCGGAATCTCTGCTGTGCTGGAGATTTCTGCTTTCCAAAAAAGAGGATGTGTGCTATAATACTGGAACAGCATCCCTATTAAATAGGAAGGCTCCGGCCTTCTCTCAGGAGGACTTGACTATGCGCGCCGTAATTACCGTCGTAGGCCGGGACACTGTAGGCATCCTGGCGAAGGTGAGCGCTCTCTGCGTTGACTTCCAAGCCAATATCATTGATGTAACCCAGACGGTGCTGGAGGATCTGTTCGCTATGATCATGCTGGTGGACGTCTCCGGGATGTCCCTCCCCTTCGCTCAGTTCAAAGAGCGGATGGCCTCCCTGGGTCAGGAGCAAAACCTCTCCATCCATGTGATGCACGAGGATCTCTTTAACTCCATGCACCGGATCTAACCCCCCTTTCCCACGCTCATATATTTGATACTGACGGAGGTTTCTGCATGATTGAAACCAAGGATATACTGGAAACCATACGAATGATCCAGGACGAAAACCTGGACATCCGCACCATTACCATGGGCATTTCTCTCCTGGACTGCATCGATCCCGATACGGAGCAGGCCTGCCGGAAGGTCTATGACAAAATCACCCGCTGCGCCCAGCGGCTGGTGCAGACCGGCGAGGACATCGAAACCGAATACGGAATTCCCATCATCAATAAACGAATTTCCGTTACGCCTATGGCTATGGTCAGCGCGGCCTGCGGCGATCCGCTTCCCTTCGCCCGCACCATGGATCGGGCCGCAGAGGCCTGTGGCGTGAACCTGATCGGCGGTTATTCCGCCCTGGTGCAGAAGGGCTTCAGCGCCGGCGACGAGGCCCTCATCCGCTCCATTCCCGAGGCCCTGGCCCAGACGGAACGGGTCTGCTCCTCTGTCAACGTGGGCTCCACCAAGGCGGGCATCAATCTGGACGCCTGCCGCCTGATGGGCGCTATTGTCAAGGAGGCGGCGGAGCGCACTGCGGATCAGAGCTGTTTCGGCGCGGCAAAGCTGGTGATATTCTGCAACGCCCCGGAGGACAACCCCTTTATGGCAGGCGCTTTCCATGGAGTGGGCGAGCCGGACTGCATCATCAATGTAGGCGTTTCCGGCCCCGGCGTGGTGCGGGCCGCGGTTTCCAAGTACCCGGACGCCAGCATTGACCAGATCGCCGACATCATCAAGAAAACCGCCTTCAAAATCACCCGGATGGGCCAGCTGGTAGGCACGGCGGCCTCCCAGCGGCTGGGGGTTCCCTTCGGGATTGTGGATCTCTCCCTGGCGCCCACTCCGGCGGTGGGGGACTCCGTGGCCCACATTCTGGAGGAAATCGGCCTGGCCCAGTGCGGCGCCTGCGGAACCACCGCAGCCCTGGCGCTGCTCAACGACGCAGTGAAAAAGGGCGGCGTGATGGCGTCCTCCCGGATTGGCGGGCTGTCCGGCGCGTTTATCCCGGTTTCGGAGGACGCGGGCATGATCGACGCCGCCCGCGCCGGCTCCATCACCATTGAGAAGCTGGAGGCCATGACAGCGGTCTGTTCCGTGGGGCTGGATATGATCTGCATCCCCGGGGACGTGACCCCGGAAACCATCGCCGCAATCATCGCGGACGAGGCCGCTATTGGAATGGTGAATTCCAAGACTACGGCTGTACGGGTCATCCCCGCCATTGGCAAGCAGGTGGGCGAGATGCTGGACTGGGGCGGCCTGTTCGGAAGCGCTCCGGTCATGCCGGTGAACCGGAATTCCCCCGCAGCCTTCATCCGTCGGGGCGGCCAGATCCCCGCCCCTCTGCAGAGCCTGAAAAACTGAGGGGAAGGCCACGAGAGCTCTGCTCAAGGGTCAAAGCCGCAGGCCTTGACCCTGCGCGCCTCTCGCCAAGGGGACTCGTCCCCTTGGATTCCCATCTTTTTGGGGGTGGGGACGGGCGCAAGCGCCCGTCCCCCTGCCTCACTGGTACTCCCTTCCCCGCTGATACTCCCCGCAAGGACGATCGCCCGCCTACCCATTTTTTCGTAAAGAAAAAATTCATCCCCATAGGCGGCGCAGAGAGTTTCGAGCGTGTTCTGTTACGCTCATACTTTCTGCGGGGTGAAACGCTGTGTCACGCTCGGAATCCCCCTTAGCCGCACATACCGATCGGAAGATCGATCCCCGTCTGCACGGGGAACCCCGGTGCGGCGCAGGAAGTACCCCGCAGGCAGGAAGGAGCTTTTTTCTTTACGAAAAAAGCGTACTGCGGGAATCAGACTCTCTGCGCGGCAGAAAGCCGGAAGTCTGTACAGACTTGACCCCACCCCTTTTCCCGCCCTTAAAAAGGATGGGATTCCAAAGGGACGCGTCCACGATGCGCCGCCATCGGCGCATCTCAGAATTCGGCTTCGCCGAATTCCTAGGTGCGTCGTTTCACGACGCACCGCAGAGCGCGAGACAGAGTCTCGCAGCCTTCTGGGAAATTGCCAGTTGAAATTTTTCTTGGAACGGTGTATGATAGACTCGTCTAATCTGGCGGCTCAGCCCCGGAAGAACATACGGCATGGACGTTCAGCCCCTTTCCGACGGGGTGAGCGAAGCCTGACCGCCGACATTGGCATGGCCGCGGCCAGCGATTGTAGGCGGTTCTTTTGCGCAGACAGACCTCCGCGCAAAGCCTGACAATAGAAAGGTGTGAAGCCTATGGCGAACATCCTCAGTGAAATTCTGCAAATTGACGCCATCGCCCAGAAGAAGCTGGACGATGCGGCCCGCCTGAAAGAGCAGTACGAGCGGGAAACCCGTCAGAACATGGAGCAGATTACAGAACGCGTCTGGGAGGAAGCCCGGAACGAGATCAGCCGGGCCCGCCGCCGGGAGGAGCTTGCCGCTCAGCTGGAGCGGGACGCCCTCAGCCGCCGGCGGGAGCTGGCCTTTGAACAGCTGGAGCAGGCTTTCGCCGGCGAACGGGAGAAGCTGGAGCAGTCCCTCTACCTCGGAGCCCTGGGGCTGGAGCCCGCCTCCCGGGAAAGGAACTGACCGCCTATGCTGAACCCGCTTTCCACCATCTCCGCGCTCTCCGCCAACGCCATTTCAGCCAAGGCCCGGGCCATCTACGGCAGGCGGCTGACCGCCGCAGACTATCAGGAGCTGACCCGTCAGCGGACCGTCTCCGACGTGGCGGCCTATCTGAAGGCCAATCCGGGATACGGCGCCTACCTGGCGGGCATTGACGAGATGCAGATCCATCGGGGGCAGCTGGAGCTGCTGCTCCACCGCTCCAAGCTGGAGCGGCTGGCCGCCCTGGCCCATTACAGCTTTGCCAAGGGCGCGGGCTTTTACAGCTACACCACTCTGACGGTAGAGGCGGATATGCTCCTGCGGGTGATCATGCTGCTGAACTCCAATGTCCCGGAGGAGATTATACGCACCCTGCCCACCTATATGCAGGAGTTCGTCCGGTTTGACTTCCTGGAGCTCTCCCGGGTCCGGAGCTTTGAGGACCTGCTCCGGGCAGTGGAAGGCACCCCCTATCGGGAGCTGCTGGAGCCCTTCCGGGCGGAGAACGGCCAGATCCGGCTTTCCCAGTGTGAGCTTGCCTTAAAGACCTATGCCTATCAGACCATCCTGGACACCATTGACAAAAGCTATACAGGCACCATCCGGCGGGAGCTGCGGGAAGCGGTGCTGACGGAAGCGGATCTGATCAATCTGGTGATGATCTACCGGCTGCGGACCTATTTTGGCTGGGAGCCGGAACAGGTCAAATCGCAGCTTCTGCCCTTCCGCTTCCGGCTGACGGACCGGGCGGTGGAGGGGATGCTGGCGGCCCGGAATGACGAGGCGTTTTCCAAGGCGATGCGCCTGCGGGCCTATCGGAGGGAGATGGAGGAGGTTTCCTTCTCTTATATGGAGCAGTGTACCCGGCGGCTGAGCTATCTGATGGCCCGGAAGCGGATGCACTTCTCCACAGAGCCGCCCATTGTATTCTACAGCTTAATGACTCTGATCCAGCTTGAGGTGGAGAATGTGACCACCATCATCGAAGGGATCCGCTACGGCCTTCCCCAGGAGGAGATCGAGCCCCTCCTGATCCTGTAAGCGTCTGGTCACTCAGCGGGACAAGACCTCGAGGCTCTGCCTCGAGGCTCCGCGGTGCGTCGTTTCACGACGCACCTAGGAATTCGGCTTCGCCGAATTCTGAGATGCGCCGCTGGCGGCGCATCGGGGATCTAAATCCCCTTGGAACCCGTAATTTTTTAAGGGCTTTTTTAAAGGCGCAAAAGAGGTGGGGTCAGGTCTGTAGAGACTTCCTTGCTTCTGCCACGCAGATAGTCCGATTCACGCAGTACGCTTTTTTCGTAAAGAAAAAAGCTCCCCTGTACGAGATCCAAGTCTGTACACCCCATCGGACGTGTGCCCTTGACCGTTGGTAGAGAGTGGATGCGTCATACTTTCTGCCCCGCACGCAGGGCTGGATTTTTTCTTTACGAAAAAATGGCTAGGCGGCGATCGTCCCTGCGGGAAGCAGCAGCGAGGCAGGGATCGAAATCCTGCCCCCATAACCCCCAAATAATGGGATTCCAAAGGGACGCGTCCCTTTGGCAGAGCGCGAGACAGCGTCTCGCGGCCTTCTTTCAACATATCATGAGCAAAGGCGGTGTTGCCACTTGGCAATCGAAAAAATGTCCCTGGTGAATCTGGTGGGCGGCCTTCCTGACCTGGATCAGGCCCTGCTCCGCTGTCTCCGGTGCGGCTGCTTCCACCCGGAGCCCGCCGTTCACGGCGCCGAATCCGCCGGGGGAATCTCTGCTGTGGAGAACGATAACGCCAGCGGGCCCCTGCTGGCGTCCTTGCTCCGGCTGGGCTCCGAGCTGAAGGTAGACTTCCCGGAAGCGCCGGAGCTCTCCTCTGATCTCCGGCTGGACGGTCTGCAGTCCTATCTGGATTCCCTGGACGCCCAGCTTTCCGAGCTCCAGCAGCGGGAGCGCACGGTGAAGGAAAGCGTCTCCCAGCACGAACAGGCCCTGGTGCAGCTCCAGCATCTGGCCGGGCTGAACGTGAGCTTTGACGACATCTTCTCCTGCCGCTACGTGAAGGTCCGCTTCGGACGGCTCCCCTCCAGCAGCTACGGGAAGCTCCCCTACTATGAAAACAGCACCTTCTTTTTCTTCGACTTTGACCACGATAAAGAGTACTACTGGGGGGCCTACTTCGCGCCTGTAAGCAGCGTCTCCATGGTGGACAACATCTTCAACTCCCTCTACTTTGAGCGGATGCGGGTGCCCGACTACGCCCACGGCACCCCGGACGTGGCCATGGCCAACGTCCGGGCCATTCTGGACAACGAGCGGGAGGAGCTGGAGCAGCTTCGGGCGGGGCTGGAGCAGCTCCGGCAGGAAAACCAAGAGCGGCTCTGCCAGTATTACAGCCTCCTGAAGTGCTGTCAGGCGGTGAGCGGCCTCTACCGGTACGCCGCCGCTGTGAACAAGCGGTTTTACCTGGTGGGCTTTGTTCCCCAGTCCCAGGTGGAGGCGTTCAAGGGCCTGTTCGCGGATCTGCCCGGCGTGGACTGCGTCAGCAAGCCCTCGGATTCGGATCCCTCCCTGTCCCCCCCGGTGCGGCTGAAGAACAACCGCTTTTCCGCTCCCTTTGAGCAGTTTGTGGGGATGTATTCCCTCCCCTCCTACAAGGACATGGATCCTACCAATCTGTTTGCCATTACTTACACCCTCCTCTTCGGCATTATGTTCGGGGATCTGGGCCAGGGGCTTCTTTTGGTGCTGGCCGGGCTTGCCCTGGCCAAATGGAAGAAGATGAACTTCGGCCGGATCGGCATCCGGCTGGGGGTTTCCTCCATGATATTCGGTGCTCTGTACGGGTCGGTGTTCGGCTTTGAGGAGCTGCTGGATCCCCTCTATGAGGCAATGGGGATCTCCTTCCTGCCCATCAAGGTATTTGACAACGCCATGACCAACTGGCTGCTCATCGGCGCGATTGTCATCGGCGTGGTGCTGATCTGCGTCTCCATTGGGATCAACATCATCGTGGGTCTCCGCCAGCGGGACTATCAGCGGGCGGTATTCGGCCACAACGGGTTTGCGGGACTGATTTTCTACCTGGCCGCGGCCTTTATGGTGGTCAATATGATGGCGCTGAACACAGACATCTGCGGCCCCCTGTATGTGATTTTCCTGATTGTGCTGCCCCTGCTGCTGATCTTTTTCAGCGGCCCCCTGTCTAAGCTGGCTGCCCGGCGGAAGGCCAGGCCGGATCAGAAGATCGGGGAATTCATTATTGAAAACTTCTTCGAGCTGTTTGAATACGTGCTGAGCTATCTGTCCAACTCCATGTCCTTCCTGCGGGTAGGCGGCTTTATCCTGAGCCACGCCGGAATGATGACGGTGGTGATGTCCCTGGCCGGAATGGTAGGGGATCCCTCCAATGCCGGCGGGGCTGTCGGCTACGGGCTGGTGGTGGTGCTGGGCAACCTGTTCGTCATGGCGCTGGAGGGCCTGATTGTGGGCATCCAGTGTCTGCGGCTGGAATTCTACGAGATGTTCAGCCGCAACTTTGAGGGGAACGGAAAGCCCTTCCAGCCCGCCGCCCTCACCGACTGACCGGCTCCGGACAGCGCGTTTCCCGTGAGGTTACTCCGCCAGGCCGCTTTCACGGCTGCTGCGGAGATGATAAGACGATAAAATGAAATTGGAGGTATTATTGATGAACATCTTTGTACTGCTTCTGCTCCCCCTGGCCGCCGTGGCGCTGCTGGCCGCCCCTCTGCTGCCTGCCTACCGCCGGATCACCCGGGGCTCTGCCGCCCCTAAGACCGCCCGCCGCTCCATCCTGGCGAACCTCTGTGTCTTTGCGGGCATCTGCCTGGTGGCGATCATCCTTCCTCTGAACGTTTCTGCTGACACTGCCGCGGCCGCTTCCGCCCAGGGCATGGGCTATCTGGCCGCCGCCATCGTTACCGGCGTCGCCTGCCTGGGCGCGGGCATCGCCGTGGCCGCTGCGGCGCCCGCCGCCATCGGCGCGGTTTCCGAGGATCCCAAGTCCTTTGGTAAGGCCATGATCTTCGTGGTTCTGGGCGAAGGCATCGCCATCTACGGCCTGCTGATCTCCATCCTGATCCTGAACAGCCTGTAAAGAGCGGGGAAGGCCGCGAGACGCCGTCTCGCGCTCTGCGGTGCGTCGTGAAACGACGCACCTAGGAATTCGGCGGAGCCGAATTCTGAGATGCGCCGCTTGCGGAGCATCGGGGACCCGTCCCCTTGGATTCCCGTCTTTTGGGGGTGGGGACGGGCGCTTGCGCCCGCCCCCACCTGCCTCGCTGATACTCTCCGCAGGGACGATCGCCCGCCTACCCATTTTTTCGTAAAGAAAAAATTCAGCCCTGCGTGTGGGGCAGCACCTGCGACGCAGAAGGTTTGTGCGTACATCACTCAAGGCCCGGTGTAATTGCTGCGCCGGAGTACAGCTGCAGTCTGAAAACAACCGGAAGGCCGGAAGGAGGAGGGCCCCGTGAAGCTCTTTGTGATCAGCGACAATATTGATACCCAGCTGGGGATGCGTCTGACCGGCATTGAGGGCGTGGTGGTTCACCAGCCCCAGGAGGTGGCTCAGGCGCTGGAGCGGGTGTTCTCAGATGGGGAGATCGGCGTGGTGCTGATGACCACCAAGCTGGTGAATCTCTGCCCGGAGCTTGTGTTTGAGTATAAGCTCACCCACAAGCGCCCCCTGATCGTAGAGATTCCGGATCGCCATGCCACCGCCCATATCAGCGAAACCATCTCCCGGTACATCCGGGAAGCGGTGGGGATCCGGATATAGAGAAGGAGTTGACAATCCATGGATCAGCAGGAACGGCTGGCGAAGTTCAAGCATGCCGTATTTCAGGAGATAGACGAGGAAGTAGAGGCAATCCGCCGGGAGGCGGACGCAGGCCGGGACGGCCGGCTTGCCCGCACGGAGGAGGAACAGCGCCGCCTGGCCTCCGCTGAGACGCAGCGGCAGATCCAGGAGCTTCAGAAGGAATTCCGCCGGGATACGGCCAAGTACAGCCTGGAGGTCAAGCGGAGCATCCTGGAGCGCCGGAATGCCCTGCTGGAGCAGGTGATCGCCTCTGCGGAGGAGCGGCTCCTGCGCTTCCGCCAATCGAAGGAGTATCCGGCTTACCTGCTGGAGCGGGTAAAGGCCTTCGGGGCGGAGCACCCCCTCCCGGACGCGGAGATCCTGGTTGAGGAAGGGGATCTCCCCCTGGCGGAGAAGATCCAAAAGGCCTACGGCCTGCCCTGTACCGTCCGGAGCGAAGCGGGGCTGGAGCTGGGCGGCTTCCTGGTGCGCGGCGGCGCGGCGCTCTATGACGAATCGGTCCGCCAGCGCCTTTCGGAGCGGAAAACCCGCCTGCTGGAAGAAAGCACCCTAGCCCTCGCCGAAGCCTGAGGGCGGGTTTGAAAGGAGAAGACCTTGGGGACGCTGTCCCCAAACCTCTGCCAAGGGGACGCGTCCCCTTGGATTCCCGTCTTTTGGGGGTATAGGGGTGTGGAATTTCGGTTCCTGCCTCGCTGGTACCCTCCGCAGGGACGATCGCCCGCCTACCCATTTTTTCGTAAAGAAAAAATTCATCCCCATAGGCGGCGCAGCGACTGCGACGCAGAAAGTTTCGAGCGTGTTCAGCTACACACATACTTTCTGCGGAGGGGGAAGGCTGTGGGACGCACGGAATCCCCCAGTCAGGGCTACCGCCTGACGGCGGCATCCCTGCCATGCCCCCGACGTTCCGAAGGAACGTATGGGAGAGGGGACCGCCGTCGGACCGGAGGGACGACGGCGGCGGAAGGATTCCTATCGTGGCACAAAATCCCTCCCCGCAGAGCCTCTGAGCGGTAGTATTACGCTTGATACTTTCTGCGCCGCAGGGAGTACCTCGCACGCAGGAAGGAGCTTTTTTCTTTACGAAAAAAGCGTACTGCGTGAATCAGACTCTCTGCGTGGCAGAAAGCCGGAAGTCTGTACAGACTTGATCCCACCCCTTTTCCGCCCTTAAAAGCCCTTAAAATAATGGGAATCCAAGGGGAATCCCTTCCCGATGCGCCGCTGGCGGCGCATCGCAGAATTCGGCGAAGCCGAATTCCTAGGTGCGCCGTTTCACGACGCACCGCGGAGACTCGAGGCAGAGCCTCGAGGTCTTGCCCTTACAGAAGCACCCCCTCCTTACGGCGGGGATACAGAAAGGATGGTTTTGCGTTTGAGCAATCCGGTATATTCCATAAACGGGCCCGTTGTGACCGTTCGGGACACCCGGGATTTCTCCATGATGGAAATGGTCTACGTGGGCCGGCAGCGGCTCGTGGGTGAGGTGATCGGCATCACCGACCGGACGACCACCATCCAGGTCTACGAGGAGACGACCGGCCTTGCCCCCGGGGAGCCTGTGGAGGGCACCGGCGCCCCCATGTCCGCCACCCTGGGCCCCGGCATCCTCACCAACATCTTCGACGGCATCGAACGCCCCCTGCGCAAGCTCCAGGAGGTTTCCGGCGCTTTCATCGGCCGCGGCTCCTCCGTCCCCCCTCTGGACACCGAACGTCTCTATGACGTCACCGTCACCGTTCAGCCCGGGGATCGGCTGGCGCCCGGCGCCGTTTACGCCACCTGCCCGGAGACGCCGGTCATTCTCCACAAGTGCATGGCGCCGCCCAATCTGAGCGGCACGGTCCTCCGGACCGCTCCCGACGGCCCCCGCCGGATCAATGACGTGGTGGTGACCCTTCAGGACGATCGGGGCGGGGAGATCGAGCTGACCCTCTGCCAGAAATGGCCCGTGCGGACCCCTCGCCCGGTTTCCCGGCGGAATCCTATCTCCATGCCCCTGATCACCGGCCAGCGGGTCATTGACACCCTCTTCCCCATCGCCAAGGGCGGCGCCGCCGCCATCCCCGGCGGCTTCGGCACCGGCAAGACCATGACCCAGCACCAGCTGGCCAAATGGTGCGACGCGGACATCATCGTCTACATCGGCTGCGGGGAGCGGGGCAATGAAATGACCCAGGTGCTGGACGAGTTCGGCGAGCTCATCGACCCCAAGACCGGCAACAAGATGACCGACCGGACCGTGCTCATCGCCAACACCTCCAATATGCCCGTTGCCGCCCGGGAGGCCTCCATCTACACTGGCATCACCCTGGCGGAATATTACCGGGACATGGGCTACCATGTGGCCATCATGGCCGATTCTACCTCCCGGTGGGCCGAAGCCTTGCGGGAGATCTCCGGCCGTCTGGAGGAGATGCCCGCCGAGGAGGGCTTTCCGGCCTACCTGCCCTCCCGTCTGGCCCAGTTCTACGAGCGGGCGGGCTACATGACCAATCTGAACGGTACCGAGGGCAGCGTCACCATCATCGGCGCGGTTTCCCCCCAGGGCTCTGACTTCTCCGAGCCGGTGACCCAGAACACCAAGCGGTTCGTCCGCACCTTCTGGGCCTTGGACAAATCCCTGGCCTACGCCCGCCACTATCCCGCCATCAACTGGATCGAGAGCTACAGCGAGTACACCGGTGATCTGGCCGGATACTACAACGATCAGGTATCCCCCGGCTTCCTTCAGTGCCGCCGCCGGATCTCCAGCCTCCTGGCAGAGGAAAACAGCCTGATGGAGATTGTCAAGCTCATTGGCGCGGACGTGCTCCCGGACGATCAGAAGCTGGTCATTGAGACTGCCAAGGCCATCCGGCTGGGCTTTCTCCAGCAGAACGCCTTCCATCCGGACGACACCTTTGTGCCCCTGGAGAAGCAGCTCCGGATGATGGAGATCATTCTCTATCTGAACGATCGCTGCGGGGAGCGGCTGCAGGAGGGGATTGCCCTGTCCGAGCTGGTGGATCTGGGCCTGTTCGACCTGCTGGCAGGCATGAAATATCAGATTCCCAATGACGATATGTCCCGGTTTGACGGGCTTTACGAACAGATTGATCAGGCCCTGGAGGGCCTGGAGCTGCCCCACAAGGGGGAAGGGAGGGCTCGGCAGTGAGCGTGCAGATTATGGGCCTCAAGTCCATCAACGGCCCTCTGGTGGTGCTGGACAACGCCCGGGAGGTTCACTATGACGAGCTGGCGGAGCTGATCCTGGAGGACGGCTCCCGCCGGACGGGCCGCGTGATTCAGATCGAGGGCCAGCGGGCGGTTCTGCAGGTGTTCGAGGGTACCAACGGCCTTTCCCTGGACAATGTCCGCACCCGGCTCACCGGGCGGCCCATGGAGCTGCCGGTTTCCTCCGAGCTGCTGGGCCGGATTTTCAGCGGCGCGGGCCGGCCCATTGACGGGCTGGGGGATATCTTCGCCGGGCAGGCCCGGGACGTGAACGGCCAGCCCCTGAACCCCATTGCCCGGGAGTATCCCCGGAACTACATCCGCACCGGCATTTCCTCCATCGACGGGCTGACCACCCTGATCCGGGGGCAGAAGCTGCCCATCTTCTCCGGCTCCGGCATGAGCCATAACCAGCTGGCGGCCCAGCTGGTCTGCCAGTCCCAGCTGTCGGAGAACTCCAGCGAGCAGTTCGCCATTGTCTTTGCGGCCATGGGCGTGAACAACGATGTGGCTGATTTCTTCAAGCGGAGCTTTGAGGAGTCCGGCGTGCTGGAGAACGTGGTCATGTTCCTGAACCTGTCCAACGATCCCATTATCGAGCGGATTCTGGCGCCCCGGTGCGCCTTGACCGCTGCGGAGTACCTGGCCTATGAAAAGGGCATGAACATCCTGGTGATTATGACGGATATCACCTCCTACGCGGAGGCCCTCCGGGAATTTTCCTCCTCCAAGGGGGAGATCCCCGGCCGGAAGGGATATCCCGGCTATCTGTACTCCGATCTGGCTTCCCTGTATGAGCGCGCGGGCATCATCCGGGGCGGGCAGGGGTCGGTTACCCAGATTCCCATCCTGACCATGCCCAACGATGATATCACCCATCCCATTCCCGACCTGACCGCCTACATTACAGAGGGGCAGATCGTGCTGGATCGGACCCTGGATCAGAAGGGGATTTACCCGCCCATTTCCGTGCTGCCCTCCCTGTCCCGTCTGATGAAGGACGGCATCGGCGAGGGATACACCCGGGGGGATCATTCCGCGGTGGCCAACGCCCTCTTTGCGGCGTACGCCCGGGTGCAGGACGCCCGTGCCCTGGGAAGCGTCATCGGCGAGGAGGAGCTCTCCCAGAGCGACAAGGCCTATCTGGAGTTTGGGCGGCTGTTTGAGGCCCACTTCATCTCCCAGGATCCGGCGGAGAGCCGGAGTATTGAGGAAACCCTGGAGCTGGGCTGGGATCTTCTGTCCCTGCTGCCCAGGAGTGAGCTTGCCAGCATGGACGCGGAGCTGGTGAAGACCAACTACGATCCGGAACGGGGAAAGAAGCTCCGGGCGGAGTAGCCCCGGACAGAGGAGGTGACGGCCCATGGCCAATACGGTGTTCCCCACCAAGGGGAACCTGATTGCGGTAAAGAAATCCCTCGAGCTGGCAAAGCTGGGGTATGATCTGCTGGATCGGAAGCGGAACATTCTGATCCGGGAGATGATGCTGCTGATGGAGAAAGCGAAGGCGCTCCACGGGGAGGTGGAAACCACCTATCAGGAGGCCTATCTGGCGCTTCAGCGGGCCAACATCACCCTGGGCGTCATAGAGGACATTGCCAGGGCCACCAGCATTGAGAACGGCATTCACATTGCCTACCGGAGCGTCATGGGCGTAGACATCCCGGAGGTAACCCTGGAATCCACCACCACGGACGCCCAATACGGATTTTACAGCGCAAACTCCCAGTTTGATTTGGCCTATCTGAGCTTCAACCGTGCAAAGCGGCTGACTGTGATACTGGCCGAGGTGGAAAACAGCGTCTACCGGCTGGCGGACGCCATCAAAAAGACCCAGCGCCGGGCCAACGCCCTGAAGAACATCAACATCCCCCGGTTCGAGGCTACGGTCAAGTTTATCAGCGACGCCCTGGAGGAGAAGGAGCGGGAGGAGTTCTCCCGCCTGAAGGTCATCCGCTACACCAAGGAGAAGCAGTCCTCTTAGCTGCGTCGAAGGGAGAAGGCCGCGAGAGCTCTGCTCTCGCGCTTTCGCCAAGGGGATTAAATCCCCTTGGAACCCGTAATTTTTGGGGGTATGGGGGCGGGGACGGGCGCAAAGCGCCCGTCCCCCTGCCCCGCTGGTATGCCTGCGGCGCAGCACCTACGACGCAGAAAGTCCCGAGCGTGTTCTGTTACGCTCGGGACTTTCTGTAGGATGAATGGCTGTGCTACGCTCGGAGGATTTATCCCCAGTCTGTGCAGAATTCCTATGCGGCGCAGGAAGTGCCCCGTACGCAGGAGGAAGCTTTTTTCTTTACGTAAAAAGCGGTCTGCGGGAATCAGACTGTCTGCATGGCAGAGGGGGGCAAGTCTGTACAGACCCGCCCCCCTTTTTTCCGCCCTTAAAAATAATGGGAATCCAATGGGGAATCTCTTCCCGGTGCGTCGTGAAACAACGCACCGCAGAGACGCGAGACAGCGTCTCGCGGCCTTCCCTTCCCGCTGTAATTACCTACTCGCCGGGCTCCTCTTCCGGCTCTGAGGGTTCCGGGGCGTCCTGGGGAGAAGGCTCCTCAGCCCTGGGGGTGAAGGCAAGCTCTCCAGTCATGAGCTTGCGGAAGGTTTCGCCATTGATCTTCTCGTACTCTATCAGGTAATTGGCGATCAAATCCAGCTGATCCCGGTGATCGTTGAGCAGCTGGCGGGACAGCTCATAGGCCTGGTCAATCAGCTCGCGAATTTCTCCGTCAATCTCCTTGGCCACATTCTCAGAGTAGTTCCGCTGGTGGGTGAAGTCCCGCCCAAGGAATACCTCTCCCTCATCCTGTCCATAGGTGATGGGGCCCAGACTGCTGCTGAACCCGTACCGGGTAACCATATCCCGGGCGATTTTGGTGGCCCGCTCAATATCATTCGAAGCGCCTGTGCAGATATCCTCCAGGGCGATCTCCTCTGCCACACGGCCCGCCAGCAGGACGGAAAGCTCCTCCCGCATCTGCCGCCGGGACATATGCATCCGATCCTCCGCAGGCAGATGCATGGTATAGCCCGCCGCCATTCCTCTGGGAATGATGGACACCTCATGCACCTCGTCCTGCGTGGGCGAGTGATAAGTCACCACCGCATGACCCGCTTCATGAAAAGCGGTAATCCGCTTGTCCTTGTCGCTGATCTTGTGGGAGCGCTTCTCCGGCCCGGCCACAACCTTGACCGTTGCGGCCTCAATATCCGCCTCAATGATGGCCTTCCGATGGTGCTTGGCAGCCAGAAGAGCGGCCTCGTTCAGCAGATTCTCCAGATCCGCGCCGGTAAAGCCCGCTGTGGTGCGGGCAATCTTGTTCAGATCCACGTCAAAGCCAAGAGGCTTGTTTCGGGCGTGTACCTTCAGAATCTCCTCCCGGCCCTTCACGTCCGGGTATCCCACCACCACCTGCCGGTCAAACCGACCGGGGCGGAGCAGGGCCGGATCCAGCACATCCCGCCGGTTGGTGGCGGCAATGATGATCACGCCCTCGTTCTCGCCGAATCCGTCCATCTCCACCAGGAGCTGATTCAGGGTCTGCTCCCGCTCGTCGTGGCCGCCGCCCAGGCCCGCGCCCCGCTGGCGTCCCACAGCGTCGATCTCGTCAATGAACACAATGGCCGGGGAATTCTTCTTGGCGGTGGCGAACAGATCCCGCACACGGGAAGCGCCCACGCCTACGAACATCTCCACAAAGTCCGAGCCGGAAATGGAGTAAAAGGGCACACCCGCCTCTCCGGCAACCGCCCGGGCCAGCAGGGTTTTGCCGGTTCCGGGAGGGCCTACCAGCAGCACGCCCTTGGGAATCCGGGCCCCCAGCTGGTTGAACTTGTCAGGGCGCTTGAGGAACTCCACAATCTCCGAAAGCTCCTCCTTTTCCTCGTCGGCGCCGGCCACCTCCGCAAAGGTGGTCTTTTTTCCGGACTGGAGCCGGGCGTTGGCCTTGGAGAACTGGTTCATCTTCCCGCCCCCGCCGGACTGGCGCATGATGAAAAAGAACATCACGCCCAAAAGAATCACCGGCACCAGCATCATCACAACCTGCCAAATCATGGAGTTGTCCCGGGAATAGGTCAGGTCATACTCCAGCCGGTCGTTGGTGTTCTCCAGATTGTACTTCTGAATGGCCTCGGATACATCCTCCAGAAACAGCCCCGGGGAGGCAACGGTCCCCTCTACGCGGCGGTTCCCCTGGGCGTCCGGGAGGGTGTTCTCCTGGATGCCCTTCTCCTTGGCGATGGGATCATTGAGGGTCACCAGCAGCCGCCCGGTGGAGACGTTCAGCTGGTATTCCTTTACACAGCCGTCCTGGAACATATAAACCAGATCGGAATATTTATAGGTCACCGAGTCCCGTTTGGCATTGGTCAGATAGACCATGGCATACATAAGCCCCATCAGGATCACGAAGATTACGCCGTAGATCAGAATGGCTCGTTTCTTACTCTGCAACTATTATCAGCCCCTTTCAGCCCGGGACGGCGGATTCACCGGCGGGCGGTTTGATTGGCCCGAAGGACTCAGCCCCCATAGACCTCCGGCTTCAAAATCCCGATATAGGGCAGGTTCCGGTAGCATTCCGCATAATCCAGCCCATAGCCCACAACAAATTCGTCGGGAATTTCAAAGCCCTTGTAGTTGGCGGCAATGTCCGCCTGCCGCCGATCCGGCTTATCCAGCAGGGTGCAGAGCCGGATGGAGTGGGGATGGCGATCCTCCAGGATCTGCTTGATATAGGACAGGGTCAGACCGGAGTCCAGGATATCCTCAATGATCAGCAGATCCAGCCCCTCCAGATTGATGTCCAGATCCTTGAGGATTTTTACAACGCCGCTGGTCTTGGCCCCGGAGCCGTAGCTGGAGACGCTCATGAAGTCGATCCGGCAGGGAATGGTAATCGCCCGCATCAGATCCGCCATAAACACCACGCTACCCTTCAGGACGCTGACCATCATCAGGTTCTTTCCTGCGTAGTCCGCGCTGATTGCCGCGCCCAGCTCCCCGACCTTCCGGCTGAGCTCCTCTTCTGTCAGCAGTACTCTCAAAATGTCCTTTTCCATCCGGCACACTCCTATGTGTTTTTCGACTTCCCGTCCCCTTCGGCCCTTGCCGAAGCCTCCGCCCGGCGGAGGATCAGCAGGCGGCGGGTTTCCGGACCGGGGGCGCACCGGCGATCTACGCCCACGCCCCACAGGGCCGCGACCCCTTCCTCGTCCGCCACCACCGGCAGGATTGATTTTTCGTATTGGGTGAGCTTTTGCTCGATCAGCAGCTTCTTGACGGTTTTGGTGCCGTTCCGTCCGGCCAGAGCAATCCGATCCCCCGGCAGGCGCTGCCGGATCGATGGGATTCCTTTTATTTTATCATAGTCCAAAGCCAGATATAATAAATTTTTATAAACTTTTTCTCCGGAGGCTTCCCTATGTGGGAGAACGTCCCTCCAGGCCTTCCCCTGGGGGAGCTCCTCCAGCCGGGCCTCCAGCACCAGCCCGTCCGGAAGCTCCGCTCTGGCGGGCAGGCTCTCCAGAGACACCCGGAAGGCCTCGTGGGGATCCCTGGGCAGATCCAGCCAGACCCGGCCCCGCCGCACCAGCAGGTACAGGCTGGGCGCCAGGGTCCGCTTGCCGGAGCCCCGCTCGGTCATGGCAAGGGCATCCTCCAGCAGCTCGGCGCTCAGGGGGATCTCCCACTCCTCCAGGAAGCAGCCCAGGGCCCGGCGGCGGATGGCCCGATCCTCCCGGAGCAGGGCGTCCAGGGAGAGGCCGTCCCCGTCCCGGCTGTTCTCCAGCAGCTGGCGGGCGGCCCGATCCAAGCAGGCCTCCTCCTCCCGGAAGATCGCCGTAGTGCGGGACACGGCCCGCACCGCCTCCGGGTTCAGCCCCCGGAGCACCGGGATGACCCGGTGGCGGAGCTTGTTCCGGGCGTAGTCATCCTGCATATTGCTGGAGTCGATGACATAGGAAAGCCCGTTGTGCAGGCAGTAGTCCTCCACATCCTCCCGGGAACACAGAATCAGGGGGCGGATCATGCTGTTGGGAGGGATTCCCTCCGTGAGCATGGGCCGCACCGGCGGGATGCCGCAGAGGCCCTTCCGGGCGGTCCCTCTGGCCAGATTCAGCAGGAGGGTTTCCAGGTTATCGGAGGCGGTATGGGCGGTCGCGGCCCGGTTTGCGCCGTTGGCCTTCATCACCTGGCCGAAAAAGCGGTAGCGCACCTCCCGGCCCGCTTCCTCCAGGCCCAGGCCCTTCTGGGCGGCGTAGCGGTCCAGCCAAACGCTTTTGACCACCAGGGGGATTTTCCATTGGTCGCAGAGGGCCCGGACGAATTCCTCGTCCCGCAGGCTCTCCCGCCCCCGCAGATTGTGGTTTACATGGCAAGCCAGCAGCGGAAGGCCCCTGCCAAATCTCAGATAATGGGTCAGCGCCACAGAATCCGCCCCGCCGGACAGGCCCACCAGAATCAGCCGCGCTCCCTCCAGCATGGAGTAGGCGGACAGCGCCTGATCCACTAGGATCGGCAGCTCCTCACGGTTCGTCACGGTACAGCTCCACATCCTCATAGCGTGTAAATTCCCCAAGCCAGCGCACGTCCACGTCTCCGGTGGAGCCATGGCGGTTCTTGGCTACAATGCAGACCGCCTGGGTTTTGTCCTCGGGATCCTCTTCATAATAGCTGTCCCGGGCCAGGAACAGAACGATGTCGGCGTCCTGCTCGATGGAGCCGGAATCCCGCAAATCGGAGAGCATGGGCCGGTGATCGGTGCGCTGCTCCGCCGCGCGGGAGAGCTGGGACAGGAGGATCACCGGAACGTCCAGCTCCTTGGCCATGATTTTCATGCTTCGGGTGATCTGGGAAATCTCCTGCACCCGGTTCTCGGATCGCCGCCCGCTGGACATGAGCTGGAGGTAGTCAATGACCACCAGCCCCAGATTCTTCAGCCGCATGAGCTTAGCCTTGATCTCCGCGGCGGTGATGCCGGCAGTGTCGTCGAAGTACATATTGGTTTTGCTGAGAATATCCGCGGTGGAGGCCAGGTTGACCCATTCCTCCGGCAAAAGCCGCCCGGTGCGGAGCTTCTCATTGTGGATCCGGGATTCAGAGGCCAGGGCCCGGAGCACCAGCTGCTCGCTGGACATCTCCAGGGAGAAGAAGGCCACGTCCTTATCCGGATAGCGGCGGGCGGCGTTGACCGCCACATTCAGGGCAAAGGAGGACTTGCCCATGCCGGGACGTCCTGCCACCAGGATCAGGTCGGTCTTGTTCAGGCCGCCCATCAGGACGTCCAGCCGTCCAAACCCGGTGCGGAGCCCCCGGTAGGAGTCGCTTTCCTCCCCGGTGAGCTTGAGCAGCTTGTCGTAGGCCTCAATGATCACCTTGTCGATCCGGGTCAGGGCGGAGGCGTCCCTGCCCTGGCGGACGTCGTAGATCCGCTGCTCCGCCAGCTCCAGAAGCTGGCGGGCGTCCGCGCCGTCCTCGCCGCCCTTCTGGAGGAGGTCGCCGCAGATGCCCATGAGGGTGCGGATATAGTATTTCTCCTGGACAATGCGGCAGTAATCGGCAATGTTGGCCGTGGTGGGCACCAGCTCCATCAGCTGAACCAGATACATCTTGGCGTTGTCCTGGGAATCGAATACGGCGGCGCGCACCACCTCGTCCAGGACGGTGATGAAGTCAATGGTCCTGTTCATGCCGAACATGCCCAGGAGAACGGAATAGAGCTCCTGATGCTGTCTCCGGTAGAAAACCTCGGGCTTTGGGAGGTACTGCATTACCTCAGCAATGCAGTCCGGATCCAAAAGGAGGCCGCCCAGAACGGATTGTTCCGCCTCCAGGCTGTAGGGGAGGGAGGAAATGCCCATCCCTTCCAGCACCCGCTCATACTCCCCCATCTCACCACTCCTTCTCAGGGGAAGACCTCGAGGCTCTGCCTCGAGGCTCCGCGGTGCGTCGTTTCACGACGCACCTAGGAATTCGGCTTCGCCGAATTCTGAGATGCGCCGCTGGCGGCGCATCGGGGATCTAAATCCCCTTGGATTCCCGTAATTTTTTGGGGTATGGGGGCAAGTCTGTACAGACTTGTCACTCCCTGCCTCGCCGGTACTTTCCGCAGGGACGATCGCCCGCCTACCCATTTTTCGTAAAGAAAAAATTCATCCCTGCGTGCGGGGCAGAAACTGCGACGCAGAGAGTCCAGAGCGTGTTCCGCTGCGCAAACGCTGTGCGGCGCAGGGAGCACCCCACACGCAGGAGGGAGCTTTTTTCTTTACGAAAAAGCGTACTGCGTGAATCGGACTCTCTGCGCGGCAAGGAGGGGGAAGTTTGTACAGACTTAACCCCACCTTTTTGCCCTTAAAAAGCCCTTAAAAGATGGGAATCCAAGGGGGGCCAGGCCCCCTTGGCAGAGCGCGAGACAGAGTCTCGCAACCTTTCCCTCGACGCACGCAGAGGGCCTGAACAGGAGCTTACTCCTCGGTTACTTTGACGGTCATTTTGGCGACCACGCCGGGGTGGAGCTTGGCCTCAAAGGAATAGGTGCCGAAAGCCTTGATTTCGCTCTCCAGCACGATCTTTTTCTTCTCCAGCTCCAGGCCGTGGCGCTGCTTCAGCTCCTGGGCAATCTCCTTGGAGGTTACCGAGCCGAAAATCTTTCCGTTGGCCCCCGCACGGGCCTTCAGCTCCACGGATTTCCCGTCCAGCTGGGCCGCCAGCGCCTGGGCCGCCTCCAGCTCCTCCTGCTTGTGGTGGGCAAGGGCCGCGTCCTTGGTGGCCTTCTCATTCACTGCCGCCGCGCTGGCCGGCACCGCCAGCCCCTTGGGGAACAGAAAGTTCCGGGCGTACCCGTCCGATACCTTGACCAGATCTCCAGCCTTGCCGGAGCCTTTCACATCCTGCTTCAGTATTACCTGCATGTTGCTTCCTCCCTGCCCGGCTGCACCGGGCCTTTATGATTTTGTCTGCTGCTGCTGTTTGTCAATGACCTCCAACAGGGACTGACGCACCTTGTCGCAGGTGCTCCCCGGGATCTGCGCCCCCGCCATGGTATGATGCCCGCCGCCGCCCAAGGCCTCCATGATCACCTGGACGTTCATCGCCCCCATGGAACGGGCGGAGATATTCACCACGTCGTTTTCCTCATAGAGCACAAAGGAGGCCTTCACGCCCAGGATGGTCAGCAGCTCATCCGCCGCCTGGGGCGCTACGATCCGGATATCGTCCGACTGGAAATTACAGGAGGCAATGGCGCATTCCTTATAAATCTCCGCCGCGCTCACAATCCGGGAGCGCCGCTGGTAGGAATCCATGGAGGAGGAGAACAGCTGCCGCACCTCGATGGTATCCGCCCCCAGCCGCCGGAGATAGGCGGCCGCCTCGAAGGTGCGCACCCCCGTCTTGGTCACAAAGCTCTTGGTATCCAGCATGATTCCCGCCAGAAGAGCCTCCGCCTCCATCCGGCCCAGCCTGCACCGATCCCCGAAATACTGCACCAGCTCTGTCACCATCTCCGAGGCGGAGGAGGCGTTGGGCTCGTGATAGAAAATCACCGCGTTGCTGATGTGGTTCACAAGCTTCCGGTGATGGTCGATGACCACCACCTGACGGCTCCGCTCATAGACCGGCCGGCTCTCAATCAGCGCCTCCGTGTGGGTATCCAGAATGATCAGCAGGGTTTTGTCCGTCACCGCGTCCACTGCCAGATCCGGGTGGAGCAGAAGGCTCTGCTCCCCGGCGTCCACCAGCTTCTGCACCAGCACGTCCGCCAGGTTCCGGCGGGTGTCCAGGACAATGTTCACCTGCTTTCCAAAGCTCATGCAGGCCTTCGCCATGCCGATGGAGGCCCCCAGGGCATCCAGATCCGCGAACTTGTGGCCCATTACCAGAATCCGATCCGCATTGTTGATCATTTCCACCAGGGCGGAGGCCACCAACCGGGTTTTCACCTTGGTGTGCTTCTCCACGCCCTTGGAATAGCCGCCGAAGAACTCAAAGCCCCCGTCCGTCTTCACCGCAGCCTGATCCCCGCCCCGGCCCAGCGCCATATCCAGTGCCTGACGGGCCTCATACTCGGCCTTCTGCAGGGTTTCGGTTACCTGGGCCGCACCGATGGAAAGGGTGACGGGCATCCGCCGCTCGGTGGTCAGCTCCCGGGCCTTATCCAGAATGTCAAACCGGCCCCGGATGATTTCGTTCAGATCGCAGCTCTCCAGCATGACCAGATAGCGATCCCGCTCCAGCCGGCGGATAAAGCCGGAGGTGCGGTCCACAAAGGCCTGGATCACCCCCCGCACCTCGGCGTTCAGGTTGGCCTTGTGGTTTTCGTCCTCGCTGTTGATGGTTTCCTCATAGTTATCCACCATAATGATCATCACTGCCGGACGGGTGCGCAGAAACTGCTGGCGGGTTTCCTCCAGCTCGGTGATGTCCACCAGGTACAGCAGGTACAGCGGCAGGCCGTGGCTGGTGGTTTTCAGGCAGAAGCACTGATAGGAGAGATTATTATAGGACAGCACCGTTCCCTGATTGGCAAGGAGGGTCTGGATGTCTGTCTTTAAGACTCCCTCCAGCTCGCAGCCGAACACGTCCTTCTGATTCCGGAGGACCGTTTCCCGGAACATTTCATTGTACCAGATGATCTCGTCAATATCGTTGACGATCACTGCGGGGAGCGGGAAGTTGATCAGGCTTGCGTCATGGGAATCGGTCATGGAGCGGCCCATCGAGGTGACGGTCCTGTAAAGATCCTTCTGGAGCCGCCAGAGCCGGTAGACGCTGTAGGACACCGCAGCCAGCACAAAGGGCAGCACTGCCAGAAAAAGGGGCAGGCTGAACAGCGCCAGCAGTCCGCACAGAACCAGGCAGAGCACTGCCAGAAGTATGCTGACGGGACGGATCAGCCAGAAGCGTTTGCGTTTCATGGTACCATTCCTTTCCAAGGGGCCATTTGCGCTGTAACTCGAACTGATCCCATTCTACCACAATTTTGTGAAAAGATCATCAAAATTTTTCATCAAAAGGGGAAGACCTCGAGGGCGCTGCCCTCGAGCTCCTGCCAAGGGGATTAAATCCCCTTGGAACCCGTAATTTTTTGGGGGTATGGGGGCAAGTCTGTACAGACTTGTTACTCCCTGCCTCGCTGGCACTTCCTGCGTGGTCGATCGCCCGCCTACCCATTTTTTCGTAAAGAAAAAATTCAGCTCCATAGGCGGCGCAGAGCCTGTGAGCGTGGCAGTATTACGCTTGAGACTTTCTGCGGTGCAGGAACGCCCTTAAAAAATAATGGGAATCCAAGGGGAATCCCTTCCCCTTGGCGAGAGCGCGAGAGCAGAGCTCTCGCGGCCTTCCCCACAGACTTCCGTCCGGGAAGCCTACACCTCTGAAATGATTGGCAGGATCATGGGGCTGCGGTGGGTCTTTTTGAAAATGAAGTTAGAAAGCCCGTCACGCACGTTGAGCTTGATGGTGGACCAGTCCCGGATATTCTCCTCGGCGCACTTGTTCAGCACGGACTTCACCACCTGGCGGGCCTCCCCCATCAGCGCCTCTGCCTCCCGCACGTACACAAATCCCCGGGAGACAATATCCGGCCCGGACAAAAGCGCGCCGGAAGCGCTCTCCATAGTCATCACCACAATGATCAGCCCGTCCTGGGCCAGATGCTGCCGATCCCGCAGGACAATGGCGCCCACGTCTCCCACGCCCAGGCCGTCCACCAGCACCCGGCCCGCTTCCACGGTGGAAACCACGCCCATCCCGTTGGCGGAGATCTCCACCACCTGGCCGATCTCTCCCACATGGATGTGATTCAGGGGAATCCCCATCCCAACGCCCAGCTTGGCATTGGCTTTCAGATGCTTGTACTCCCCGTGTACCGGCATGAAGAATTTCGGCTTGGTCAGGGCCATGATGGTGCGGATCTCGTCCTGGCAGGCATGGCCTGAGACGTGAACCTCATACATGGCCTCATAGACCACCTCCGCCCCCAGCTTCAGCAGATCGTTGACCACCCGGGTCACGTGCTTCTCGTTGCCGGGAATGGGGGTGGCGGAGATAATAATAAAATCCTCGCTGGTGACGCTTACCTTCCGGTGCTCCCCGGAGGCCATCCGGGACAGGGCGGACATGGGCTCTCCCTGGCTTCCGGTGGTGATGATGATCAGCTTATCCCGGGGAATCCGGGAAATGCTGTCAATATCAATCAGCAGCCCCTCCGGAACGGTGAGATAGCCCAGCTCCATGGCAACCGCCACCACATTCTCCATGCTCCGCCCGGAGACAGCCACCCGCCTGCCGATCTTCTCGGCAATGGTGATGATCTGCTGGATCCGGTGGATGTTGGAGGAGAAGGAGGCAATGATGATCCGCTTGCCCTCGGCGCTGTTGAACAGCCCCTCAAAGGAACGGCCTACCTTCCGCTCCGTTGGGGTGGAGCCGGGACGCTCCGCGTTGGTGGAGTCGGACAGGAGACAGAGCACCCCCTCCTCTCCCAGCTGGGCGAACCGGCCCAGGTCGGTGACGCCGCCCTCAATGGGGGTGTAGTCTATTTTAAAGTCCCCGGTCTGGATCACCGTGCCCGCAGGAGTAAAGACCGCAACGGCCATGGCGTCGGGAATAGAGTGGTTCACATGGATGAATTCAACGGTCATGCAGCCCATCTGGATCTGCTGGCGGGGGGAGACGGTGAAAAGCTTGGCCTTGTTCAGCAGGCCGTGCTCCCGGAGCTTCCCCTTGATCAGGCCGATGGCCAGGGGGGAGGCGTACACCGGGATGTTGAACTTTTTCAGCAGGTAGGGAATGGCTCCAATGTGATCCTCGTGGCCGTGGGTGATCACCAGGCCCTTGATTCGGGCCAGGTTTTTCTCCACAAAATCAAAATCCGGGATCACCAGATCCACGCCCAGCATATCCGCATCCGGGAAGGCCAGGCCGCAGTCCACAATGAACATATCTCCCTGGCACTCGTAAACGGTCATATTCTTGCCGATTTCGTTCAGACCGCCCAGCGGAATAATGTGCAGGGGAACGGCCTTGGGCTTGCGGCCGGGCTTCCGGCGGGCAGGCTGGGTCTTCTGCTCCGGAGCCGCCGCCTGGGCGGATGCGGCCCGCCGGGGCGTCCTGGGCTGCTTGGCGGCGGGGCGCTTGGGCTCAGCGGCCTCCTCCGGCTTGCGGCTCCGGCGGGGCGCCTTGGGCTTGGGCTGCTTGACGGTTTCCTTGGTATTGGTGTTGGGGTTTTTCAGAAAGCTTGCGGACTGAGCCGCCTCGTCCTTGTTTTTGGGTGTATTTTCCACTGATTCTTTCCCTCTTTCTTGTATTGATGGGTCAGGAACGGGCCGCCCCGGAAGTAGCTTCCGAAAAAAAGCAATGCAAAACCAGCCGGAAAGGGAACGCGTTTTTCCTGAAAGGAAAAGGGCGCGCCCCGTCCTTGCTGTCTGCCGGCAATTTCCCGTGTTCCGTACGCGGGGGAGCCGTTCTCTTATGTAGCGTATTGTATATGAGCTGACGCCGTGGGGCATCCAGGCCGCAGCAGGGGTATTTGCTCACGTTTGCCTGCGGCGCGGAGGGGTTCTCCCGTTCCGGTCGTTCAGCGCAGATCCGTACACTGATATAAAGATTATGATACCACAGCACAGGAATTATGTCAAGAATCAGATCCGGCGGGCGAGGATTCGGACGGAGACACGGAGAAAAGCCCCGGCTTGCGCCGGGGCTTTTCTTGCGGGTATTTGGGTATTTGGGTATTTGGGATGGTAGAAAACAGCTCTTAAGCAATCAGCGGGATTACTGGAGGAGCTGGAGAACGGACTGGGGCTGCTGGTTCGCCTGGGCCAGCATGGCCTGAGCGGACTGTACCAGCACGTTCATCTTGGTGTAGTTCATCATTTCCTTCGCCATGTCGGTATCGCGGATCCGGCTGTTGGCGGCGGACAGGTTCTCGACGGCTACATCCAGGTTGTTGATGGTGTACTCCAGACGGTTCTGGAAGGCACCCAGGGAAGCCCGCTGAGTGGAAACAGCATTGATGGCGTTCTTCACCTTGTCGATAGAAGCGCTGGCATTGGGTTCAGTGGTGATATCCAAGCCATCAATCTTCAGGCCCTTGGAGCTCATATCCTCGATATTGATCTTCATCTTGTTGTAATCATCAGCGGTATCGCCGATCTGGAGAACCAGACCCTTGCCGTCAACCGGCGTCTTGTTGAGGCTCAGACGGAAACCATCAGCCGCATCAATATTATTGGTAGTACCCTCAGTGATAGCCGCAGTAACAGTCAGGCCGGTAACCTCAGCAATCTTCTTGATATTCTGCGCAAAGTTGCTGTTTGCTGTATCAGGGTTAGTTCCGCCAGCAGCCGGAGCATTTGCTGCACCGCCATCCATCAGGCCGCCAACGCCGCCGATGAGAACGGTAACATCAGAAGGCAGATCGCTAAAGGCATTAACCCAATCGTCGTTAGCGCCAGTACCATCGGTAGCAGGATCCATGTCGTTGGCCAGAATTACAAACTTATGGCCATTGATGGTGAAAACAGCATCATCGAAGTTCTTGCCGTTATACTCGACAAGCTCACTGGCTTTGATTTCGAAGCCATCGTCCACGCCAGAAACGGTATTTACACCGATAGAAGTAGTGGTATTTACTGCGCCGGTGGGATCAGGCGCATAGGGCTTCGCAGTACCATCTGCTTTCTGGGCGGTCATATCAAAGCTGAGTACCTTGCGTCCGGATGTGCCAGTTTCCAGGGCTTCCAGCTTAACCTTCTTGCCTGCGGTTGTGATGTTAAACTCTTTGGAAAGATCGCTGGCTTTCAGCGCCGCAGTAACAGCGTCAGCAACATTCTGGTCGGTGACAATGCCGTCAGCTGCCAGTGTAGCATAGGTTGTTTTGCCGTCCAAAGAGGTCAGCTTGTGCTTACCTGTGCCTTCGGACATATCAATCTTAAACTGGAAGCTGCTGGAGGTTCCATCGTCAAAGCCAATGTTAAAGGTGAGAATATCACCATCTTCAGCCAGTTTGCCAGTGCTGCCATAAGCAACCAAAGCCTCTTTGGTTTCAAAGGAAGCCTTGCTGCCATCGGACTTATAGGTCTTGGCATTGCCGCCGACCTCAATCTTGGTCACAGCCTGCTCTGCGGCCAGAGAACCATCCAGCAGTTTCGCGCCGTTGAAGTTGGCGGACTGAGAAATACGGTCAATTTCTTCCAGCAGCTGGTCAACCTCAGACTGGAGCGCTTCCCGCTCGGTAGAGGTGTAGGTGCCGTTGGCGGACTTGGTAGCCAGCTCGACCATACGGTTCAGCATGTTGTGAACCTCAGCCAGGTTGCCCTCAGCGGTCTGAAGCAGGGAGATACCGTCCTGGGAGTTAGCAGAAGCGGTCTCCAGGCCCTTGATCTGAGCCTTCATCTTCTCGCTGATTGCCAGTCCGGCAGCGTCGTCAGCGGCCCGGTTGATCCGGAAGCCGGAGGACAGCTTCTCCAGAGACTTAGCGACTGCACTGTTGTTCATGCCCAGCTGACGGTAAGCGTTGAGCGCCATTGTGTTTGTTCTTACGACCATTCCCATGGTGTGAACCTCCTTGTAAATTGTAGGGCCAATCCCTATGGCCCATATTTATTTTCACCCGCTCCCCTCCGCCGCGCGCGCCACAGCGGCGGGAGCGGGGGAAAATCATAGTGTGGTGGGGGCTGTGCTGAATCGGAAGGAGTGCCGCTTAAAAACGGATCCGGCAATTCCGATTGGCTCCTGCAAGTTTGGGTGCTCCCTGCCCCTGAGGGAATCCTTCCACCACCGCCTGCGGCGGTGGTCCCCCTCCCTTTGACAAGGGAGGCAAGGGGTTTCTGCGCCTAA
>JAAVZY010000114.1 GCA_022791945.1 Oscillospiraceae bacterium
CATCCTATTTATTCCCTCAAAACAAATCCAAACGGGGGTTCGCCTTCCGAAACGCCTGATTTACCATCGAAAATGCCGTTCTACCTGAGACAGGGTGTTTTCCACCGTGCTGTCCGCAGTTCTTTCTATCCAAAAGTAGCGGCTGTTCCGAATGGTTTCGTATACTTCTAGATTGATATTCCTCAGAGTATCATTGCAGGTTCGCTTTGCCTTTTCAACATCGGTGCTGCTGTTGATGAAATCGCAAAAGTCCTGATGATCCGGGCGGCCGCAGTACTCATCCATCAGTCCGGTTGGTTCCCTGATTAAAAACGCGGTTCTTGAAACGTCTGTCAGCCTGTCCGCCTCCGCCACGGTCAGATGGCAGTCGCACAGCACCCTTTGATTTTGGGAAAGCCGGATCAAATCCAGCAGCACAAACGGGAACTGTTCTCTCAGATTACCCAGGAGCCAGCTCCCATATTCCTCCACGGAACGCCCGAAATATTCATCCGCGTTTTTGAAATTCCAGGTCATGGAGGGCTGGTGCTCCGGCTCCGCCATGCTTTGATGCGCTGGGAAATGCTCGTCCATATCGTAAACAGTCAGTCCGTGCTTCCGGGCCAGGGCTCTTGAAATGGTCGTTTTTCCCCCGCAGGGCGTACCCGAGATAAAATACACATTTTTTAAATATTCCTTCAGCACATTGTCCTGAATGATCATGCCGGCATATCCTCCTGAAATCGTGTTTGCCCGGCTGAGCCTGTTCGGTCTCCCTTCCACGCGGCAGGGATCTCGAACAGGTTTCAGAGAAGGAACGATCTACCGTGTCCAGAATTTCGGCACGTACAAATCCTTATACAGCTCCACAGCGAACTGATCCGTCATACCGGCTATGTAATCGCAAACTGCGTTCTCCAGGCTTTGCTGCTGGAGGATCCCGCTGTAGGGCTCCGGCAGGGCCCTGGGGTGCTCCAGAAAGTAGCGGTAGAGGGTTTGGACAATTCCCTCCGCCTTGCCTTCCTCGCCCTTGGCCATGGGATCCGTGTAGATCTCATCGAACATAAACCGCTTGAGCCGGGTGTGCGCGTCCAGCACCTCCGGCGCCATCTCAATGGAAGCGCCGGAATGCTCCACGATGGAGCGGATCAGGGTTGTGATCCGGGCGCTCTTGGTGCGGCCCAGCACATACAGGCAGTCATAGGGCAGCTGATCCTCCCGGAGGATTCCGGCCCGGACGGCGTCCTCAATGTCATGGTTGATATAGGCAATCTTATCGGAGATCCGCACCGTCTGCCCTTCCAGGGTCATCGGCCTGGGCAGCTTGTCGGAGTGGAGGGCAATGCCGTTTTTCACTTCAAGGGTCAGGTTCAGCCCCTTGCCGTTGTTTTCCAGGTGATCCACCACCCGGACGCTCTGATAGCTGTGTACAAACCCGTGGGGAGCCACCTGGTTCAGGGCCCGCTCCCCGGCGTGGCCGAAGGGGGTATGGCCCAGGTCGTGTCCTAGGGCGATGGCCTCGGTGAGATCCTCGTTGAGGCGGAGAGCCCGGGCGATGGTGCGGGCGATCTGGGCCACCTCCAGGGTGTGGGTCAGCCGGGTGCGGTAGTGATCCCCCTGGGGCGAGAGGAGCATCTGCGTTTTATCCTTCAGCCGCCGGAAGGAGTTGCAGTGCAGAATCCGATCCCGATCCCGCTGGTACTCCGTCCGGATGCCGTCTGACGCAACCGGACGGCGGCGGCCTCTGGTCCGCCCGGAGAGGGCGGCATAGGGCGACAGACTCTGTTCCTCCAGAGCTTCTTGTGCCTCCCGTATAGACTGCATAGACATTCCCTCCTCTATATATGATAATACAGGACGGCGCGGCAGATCCCTCTTTTGCGCAAAAATAATTTCGAATTCGTGCTCGAAGGGGCAGGCCGCGAGAGCTCTGCTCTCGCGCTCTCGCCAAGGGGATTAAATCCCCTTGGAACCCGTAATTTTTGGGGGTTATGGGGTGTGGGATTTCAGTCCCTGCCTCGCTGATACTCCCCGCAGGGACGATCGCCCGCCTACCCATTTTTTCGTAAAGAAAAAATTCAGCTCCATAGGCGGCGCAGAGACTACGACGCAGGCAGTCCCGAGCGTGTCCTGCTGCGCTCATACTTTCTGCAAGGAGGGGCTTGGGTAGCACGCTCGGAATCCCTCAGTCAGGGCTACCGCCTGGCGGCGGCATCCCTGCCACGCCCCCGACGTTCCTTCGGAACGTCTCACAAGAGGGCCGAGCCGACACTCTACGCTGATAGACGCTTTGTACGTAAGTTAAGAGCCGCTCATCCTCTTAACTTCGCAGAATGCGTCTTTATAACGCACAGAGTTGGCTTGCCTCCCTTGTTATACGTTCCGAAGGAACGTATGGGAGAGGGGACCACCGCTGCTCCAAAGGAGCAGCGGTGGTGGAAGGATTCCCACGGGAGCAGAAATCCCCCCACTTGCACATACCGATCGGAAGATTTGGCTCAGTTTGTACAGAAACCCTCTGCGGTGCAGGAAGTCCCCCGTACGCAGGAGGGAGCTTTTTTCTTTACGAAAAAAGCGTACTGCGGGAATCAGACTGCCTGTGTGGCGGGAATCAGGAAGTCTGTACAGACTCAGCCACCCTTTTTCCGCCCTTAAGAAGCCCCTCAAATAATGGGATTCCAAAGGGACGCGTCCCTTTGGCAGGTGCTCGAGGGCAGAGCCCTCGAGGTCTTACAGCTACTCCATGTCTTCGAAGCGCTCTCCGGTGAGAAGGGCGTCCACCTGCCCGTTGGAGAGTTCCGTCAGCGCCTTCCGGAAGGGGTCCAGGCGATCCGAACGGAGAAGCAGGTTCAAAGTGACTCGTTCCCCGAAGTCGCTGGACAGGGTTTGAATCCGGTAGTCCGGAAGGAGGTAGGCCAGCTTGCCATAAAAGGAGTATTCACACTCCACCGCCACCTCTGAGCAGGGGGACATATGCAGGATCCGCGCCGCGTCCACCGCCAGCTTGGCCCCATGGGAATAAGCACGCACCAGACCGCCGGTGCCCAAGAGGATCCCGCCAAAATAGCGGGTCACAACCGCACAGACGTCGGTCAGCCCCTCCTTCTGAAGCACATCCAGCACCGGAACGCCGCCGGTGCCCTGGGGCTCCCCATTGTCCGAACAGCGGGAAAGCCCGCCTGTCCGGAGGATATAGGCGTAGACATTGTGGGAAGCGTCCCGATGCTCCCGGGAGATCCGGGCGATGAAGTCCTGCGCCTCCTCCTCAGTGGAGGCGGGGGCGATATGGCCGATAAAGCGGGATTTCCGCTCCACAAATTCATCCGCCGCATATGCCGATACGGTTTTGTATTCCATGGACGCCTCCTTTGAATGACAACGACTCCGGGCCGCCCTGGTCTTCACCGGCGGACATAGCAAAAATGCGGGCCACTCCATGGCCCGCATATATCGCTTCTCTGATAGACGCTTTACATGCCGAAACGCTTCTTAAAGCGATCAACCCGCCCGCCGGTATCGTTCAGCTTCTGACGACCGGTGAAAAACGGATGGCACTTGGAGCAAACTTCCACCTTGATATCGCTCTTGGTGGAGCCGGTTTCAATCACATTGCCGCAGGCGCACCGAATGGTGGTGGGGCCGTATTTGGGATGAATTCCCTCTTTCATGCAGTTCACCTCTTTCAGGCAGGATATATGCTGACTCCCGGGGAATCCACGGGATGCTTGTCAGTCTTACGTTTCTTTAGTATATCATACCGCCGCGCAAAATGCAAGGGTATTTTCTGCCGTTCCCGCACAAACTCCAGCGCCCCGGTGTTCTCACCGGGGCGCTGGGAAGTTAGGGAGACGATGCGCTCTTTTCCTTCTTATTTCTTAGTACATGCCGCCCATGTCGGGAGCAGCGGGAGCAGCAGCGGGAGCGGGCTCCTTGATATCGGACACCAGGGACTCGGTGGTCAGCACCATAGCCGCCACGGAAGCCGCGTTCTCCAGAGCGCTTCTGGTAACCTTGGTGGGATCCACAATACCGGCTTCCAGCATATCGCCGTAAGTTTCGGTGGAGGCATTGTAGCCGTAGCCAACCTTACCGGCGTTCATGATCTTATCCACAATAACGCTGCCCTCAACGCCGGCGTTAGCGGCAATCTGGCGGATGGGCTCCTCCAGGGCGCGGAGCACAATCTGCACGCCGGTCTTTTCGTCGCCGTCAGTCTCATCCAGCAGCTTCTTCACAGCGGGAATCGCGTTCAGGGGAGCAACGCCGCCGCCGGCAACAATGCCTTCCTCAACAGCCGCCTTGGTAGCCGCCAGAGCATCCTCGATGCGGAGCTTCTTCTCCTTCATCTCAACCTCGGTGGCAGCGCCGACCTTCACAACCGCTACGCCGCCAGCCAGCTTGGCCAGACGCTCCTGGAGCTTCTCACGGTCAAAGTCAGAGGTAGTCTCGGCAATCTGGGCGCGGATCTGAGCAACACGGGCCTTGATAGCCTCGGAATCCCCAGCGCCGTCCACAATGATGGTGTTCTCCTTCTGGATCTTCACCTGACGGGCCTGGCCCAGCTGCTCCATGGTGGTATCCTTCAGATCCAGGCCCAGGTCGGAGGAAATAACCTCGCCGCCGGTGAGGATGGCGATATCCTGAAGCATTTCCTTCCGCCGGTCGCCGAAGCCGGGAGCCTTGACGCCCACGCAGGTGAAGGTGCCCCGCAGACGGTTCACCAGCAGGGTGGCCAGAGCCTCGCCCTCAATGTCCTCCGCTACGATGACCAGCTTCCGGCCGGTCTTGACAATCTGCTCCAGCAGGGGCAGGATTTCCTGAATGTTGGAAATCTTCTTATCGGTGATCAGGATGAGCGCGTCGTCAATGACCGCCTCCATCTTGTCGGTATCGGTGCACATATAGGGAGAGATGTAGCCCCGGTCGAACTGCATGCCCTCTACAACCTCGCTGTAAGTCTCAGCGGTCTTGCTCTCTTCAATGGTGATGACGCCATCCTTGGAAACCTTCTCCATAGCCTCGGAGATCAGGGCGCCTACATTCTCGTCGCCAGCGGAAACAGTGGCAACCCGGGCGATATCGGTGGAGCCGCTGACCAGCTTGGAATTGCCCTTGATGGTTTCAACAGCAGTCTCAACAGCCCGCTTGATGCCCTTCTTTACAACCATGGGGTTTGCGCCAGCGGCAACGTTCTTCATGCCCTCCCGGACCAGAGCCTGAGCCAGCAGGGTAGCGGTGGTGGTGCCGTCGCCTGCGGCGTCGTTGGTCTTGGTGGCAACTTCCTTCACCAGCTGCGCGCCCATATTCTCAAAGGGATCGTCCAGCTCGATCTCCTTGGCGATGGTCACGCCGTCGTTGGTGATCAGGGGAGCGCCGTATTTCTTGTCCAGAACCACGTTCCGGCCCTTGGGGCCCAGAGTGATTTTAACCGTGTTCGCCAGCTTGTCAATACCGGCCTGAAGAGCCTTGCGGGCCTCTTCGCCGTAGATAACCTGTTTTGCCATGATGCGTTCATCCTTTCAAATCAATGAAAATCAAGGGGCTGCTGCCCGATTTGGGAGCGGTGCGGTGTACCGGTCTTAGTCCTCGATCCGGGCCAGAATATCGTTCTGGCTCAGGATGGTGTACTCCTGACCGTCAATCTTCACTTCGGTGCCGGCGTATTTGCTCATGAGCACCCGATCGCCAACCTTCAGCTCCATCTTCACTTCCTTGCCGTCTACCATGCCGCCGGGGCCGACAGCCACTACTTCGGCGATCTGGGGCTTCTCCTTGGCAGCGCCGGCCAGGATGATGCCGCTCTTGGTAGTCTCTTCCGCTTCGCACATTTTGATGACAACGCGGTCAGCCAGGGGTTTAATATTCATAGTAAGTCCTCCTTGCGACAAAATACGAATTTGTTTTAGCACTCATGAATTTCGAGTGCTAACTTTATCTTTATAATACCGGTTTGCCAATGAAAAATCAAGAGAAACTTTATGAACAAATTAAGAATTCTATCAGATTCTGCTTGCTTTTCCCCCAGAAGATAGCAAGCGCAGGGATCTCTGCCGTACCTTGAGGGGGAAGACCTCGAGGGCCCTGCCCTCGAGTCTCCGCAGTGCGTTGTTTCACAACGCACTTAGATGCGCCGCTGGCGGCGCATCGGGACGGGATTCCCCTTGGATTCCCGTCTTTTTAAGGGCTTTTTTAGGGGCGGAAAAGGGGTGGTTGAGTCTGTACAGACTTCCGGCTTTCTGTCACGCAGGCAGTCTGATTCACGCAGTACGCTTTTTTCGTAAAGAAAAAAGCTCCCTCCTGCGTGCGGGGGACTTCCTGCGCCGCACAGGGTTCCTGCACAGAAGGGGATAGTGCTTCCGAACGGTATGTGCGGGTGGGGGGGATTTCTGCTCCCATGGGAATCCTTCCACCGCCGCTGCTCCTTCGGAGCAGCGGCGGTCCCCTCTCCCATACGTTCCTTCGGAACGTATGACAAGGGAGGCAAGCCAACACGCTGCGTCTAGAGACGGTTGGTACGAATTCAAGGGGATGAGTGGCTCTTGACTACGCACAGAGCGTCCATCAGCGCACAAAGTTGGCTCGGCCCCCTTGTGAGACGTTCCGAAGGAACGTCGGGGGCATGGCAGGGATGCCGCCGTCAGGCGGTAGCCCTGACTGGAGGATTCCGAGCGTGCCACCACCCCCCTCCCTGCAGAAAGCATGAGCGTAGCAGAAGCCCGCTCAAAGCTCTCTTCAAGGAGGGGCTTGCTGCCGCACGCAGAGCTTCCAAAGAAGCTCCCAGACGCGCTGGGGCGGATTTCCGGGATTTCGTGTGGAAATCGTTGCTTCCCCGTGCTAAAACAGGTATACTGTACTTATGGGATCACCCAACTACGAACAGACAGGAGCGTTTTAGATGAGCAGCTTGAACCGCCGGACATTCACAATTTTAACAGAGGTAACCAGCGATCTGCCGGAGAGCTACTATCAGGAGCATGACATCCGCCCGGTTCCCATGCAGTATACCCTGGACGGGACCGAGCATGAAGGCGGCGTTCAGGGCCCGGAGGAGCTCCATCTGTTTTATGACAAGCTGCGGGAAGGAGTTCCTGCCAAGACCTCGGCTGTTTCGCCGGAGCAGATGACCGGCCTGTTCCGCAGAGAGCTGGAGGCGGATCGGGACGTGCTCTACCTGGGCTTCTCCTCCGGGCTGACCAGCGGCTATCAGAGCGCGCTGCTGGCCCGGGATTCGCTGCTTGAAGAGTACCCCGGCCGGATCGTCTGCGTGGACAGCCTGTGCGCCTCCCTGGGACAGGGGCTTTTTTTGGATTACGTAGTACGCAAACGGGACGAGGGTCTGGATCTGGAGGCCTGCGGGAAGGCTGCGGAGGAAATCCGCCAGCACGTCTGCCATTACTTTACGGTGGATGATCTGAACCACCTGTACCGGGGCGGACGGGTGTCCAAAACGGCGGCGATCTTCGGTACCATGCTGGGGATCAAGCCGGTGATGCACGTGGATGAGGAGGGCCGGCTGATCCCCCATGGAAAGGTACGGGGCCGGCGGCAGTCCCTGGATTCCCTGGTTGCCAGTATGGGCGGGAAGCTGTCTCAGGAGCTGCCGAACCCCTATGTGTTCATCTCTCACGGAGACTGCGAGGCGGACGCCCGGTACGTAGCCGATCAGGTCAAGTCCCGCTACGGAGTCCCCTGCAAGGTCATGAACCCCATCGGCCCCATCGTCGGCGCCCACTCCGGCCCCGGAACCGTCGCCCTCTTCTTCCTGGGCAAGGACCGCGCTGAGAAACGGCTGTAGGCGGACAGGAAGGGGCTGCGTACAATCCAAGCGGTCTGGCGCTTGGCGGCATCGGGCGCTTAAAGCTAAGACCCGATATTCCCCCGGATTCCCGTTTTGGGGGAAAGAAATGGAGTGGGACGGGCGAAAGCCCGTCCCACTCCATTCCACATAAGAACCCGATCGCCCGCCTACCCGCCTTTTCGTAAAGAAAAGGATTCATCCCTGCGTGCGGCGCAGGAATTCCCCCGCTCCCAGAAGGGAGCTTTTTTCTTTACGAAAAAAGCGTACTGCGTGAATCAGACTCTCTGCGTGGCAGAAAGCCGGAAGTCTCTGCAGACTTGACCCCACCCTTTTTCCGCCCTTAGAACCTGTATTCACAGCTGAAAACGGGGTCTGGACGGAGCTTTTCCAGTCCGATCCGCGTCAAAAATGCTCGGAATCCACAAAGGATTCCTCCGCTTTTTTCCTTGACGGACTGGAAAATCCCTCGCCCATCCC
>JAAVZY010000115.1 GCA_022791945.1 Oscillospiraceae bacterium
CGACATATGTATAATTCCCTGCTTTTAGTATACCATTTATACATATGTTTGTAAAGAAAAACATTGGCTAAACACCGATTTTATAAGGGATTTGGGGAATAAGCTTAAAACCTATGTATAACAATTGCGGGAGATTAGGTTACCTATCTGGTCGGGCTGACCTCCATGCGTCTGCCTGTATTCCTCCTGCTGATGAGCGTGGCGCGGATCCCGTCCATCCTCTCCTCCACTCTGGGCGGAGAAGCCCTGGGAAATCAGGACTACCGTCTGGCCATTCTGATTTTCGGACTGACCGCCCTGCTGAGCGCGGCTGGTATGGGCGCTTACGCCCTCTACGTCCGCCGCCGGCAGATGTAGCCGCCGCCCGCGCCGGCGGGCGTCCGGAAGCATAGTCCCAGCCTCTCCCGCATAGGATTGCTATCGTAAGCCGCAAAAGCGGCTTGGCGGAGTCGCTCCCCTCGTTCAGGCAGGCGGGGAGCGGCGCGAAATCCTACGGGGAGGAGCTTTTATGGAAGCGCTTCAGGCGGGAATCGATCTGTTGAACCGTTTTTTCAGCGGCCCGGTCATGGTGGGCGGCATTGCGGCAGTGGGGCTTCTGCTCACCTGGAAAACCCGGCTGGTTCAGCTGCGGCGGCTGGGAACCGCCCTAAAAGCGGTTCGGCGTCAGCTCTTCCGAAAAAGAGCGGGGGAAAAGGGCGGGATCACCCCCTTCCAGGCCGTGGCGACCGCCCTTTCCGGCACGCTGGGAACCGGGAATATCGCAGGCGTTGCCGCCGCAGTCTCCCTGGGAGGGCCGGGAGCGATTTTCTGGATGTGGGTCAGCGCGTTTCTGGGAATGGCCACCAAGTACGCGGAAATTGTTCTGGCGCTGGCCTCCCGGCGGAGAAAGCCGGATGGCTCCTGGGCAGGCGGGCCCATGTATTACATAGAAGACGCAATGGGCGGACGGCGGCTTGCCTCCGCCTTTGCTGTATTCTGCCTGCTGTCCAGCTTCTGCATGGGGAATCTGGTGCAGTCCAATACCGCGGCTGCGGCCGCGGCTGGGATCACCGGCCTGTCCCCGGGGGGGATCCGTCTGCTTTTTCTGGGAATCGCTGTGGTGATCGGCTGCGTAATCCTTGGGGGAATCCGGCGGATCGCCCAGGTGACAGAGGCTCTGGTGCCCGGGATGGCGCTGTTTTATCTGGGCGGGTGCGGCGTGGTGCTTCTGACCCATCTGCCGGAGCTGCCCGGAGCGTTCCGGGAGATTTTCCAGGGAGCCTTCTCCCTCCGGAGCGCGGCGGGAGGCGCCGGCGGGTGGCTCCTGGGCCAGGCGGTGAAGGTGGGCTTCTCCAGGGGGATTTTCACCAATGAGGCCGGCCTGGGCTCCGCTCCCATCGCCCATGCCTCCGCCGATACGGACCTTCCTGCCAGGCAGGGGCTCTGGGGGATCTTCGAGGTGTTTCTGGATACCGTCGTCATGTGTACCCTGACCGGGCTGGTGGTGATTCTTTCCGGCTTCTACCGGGAGCCCTCCCTGAACGGGGCGGCCCTGACCCTGGCCGCGTTCCAAAAATATCTGGGCTCCTTTGCCGCTTTTCTGATCGGCATTTCCACCATCTTTTTCGCGCTGGCGTCCATTATCGGCTGGGCCTGGTACGGGGAAGCCTGCGTCCGCTATCTCTGCCCGGGAAGGTGGGCGCTCCTGCTGTACAAGACGTTTTATATTCTGGCGGTCTTTTTGGGGGCTTCCGCGGAGATTGGCCTGGTTTGGGGGCTGGCGGATCTCTGCAACGGTCTGATGATGCTCCCCAATCTTGCCGCCCTGGCGCTGCTGTCCCCGGTCGTCGCCCGGGAAACCCGCATCCTCGATCAGACGCTGAAATCCGCCCCGGAGGAGCGCGCGTCTTAGGGGAAGGAAGGGCAAGGCCGCGTACGCCTTGCCCCTGTGCGCCTCTCGCCAAGGGGAAGGGATTCCCCTTGGATTCCCGTCTTTTTAAGGGCGTAAAGGGGGGCCAAGTCTGTACAGACTTTTGACTCCCTGCGTCACCGCTGCTCCTTGAGTGGTCGATCGCCCGCCTACCCATTTTTTCGTAAAGAAAAAATTCATCCCCATAGGCGGCGCAGAGACTGCGACGCAGAAAGTCCCGAGCGTGTTCTTTTACGCTCGGGACTTTCTATGTGGGGTGAAACGCTGTGCCACGTACGAAGGATTGATCCCCAGTCTGTGCAGAAACTCCGGTGCGGCGCATGAAAGTATCCCGCACGCAGGAAGGAGCTTTTTTCTTTACGAAAAAAGCGTACTGCGTGAATCAGACTGCCTGCGTGGCAGAAAGCCGAAAGTCTGTACAGACTTGACCCACCCCTTTTCCGCCCTTAAAAAATTACGGGTTCCAAGGGGATTTAATCCCCTTGGCGGGAGGCTCGGAGGGCGGAGCCCTTCGAGGTCTTCCCCTCCAAGGAGCCGGTGGCCATAAAGAGCATTCCCACCAGAATAGGGAGGTAGAAGGTAATTACCCGCCATAGGAGCATGGCCGGATTCACGCTTGCACCGGCAGGGAAAAAGGGCTCAAAGAAGGTGTGGAAGCTGAACTCCGCGCCGCCCGCCGCGCCGGGAAGGGGAACGAAAGAAGAAATCATCACCACAAACGCCTGCGCCGCAACCACCAGGACAGGGGACAGCTCCTGGATGCCGAAGGCCAGGAGAACGAAATAGGGGATCAGAAAGAAAACCGTCAGCTGTACAAAGCAGAGAAAAAGCTGCCAGAGCATCACGCCCTTGTGGCCGCCGATGATGGCAAAGCTCCCATGAAACCGCTCCAGCTCCTGATCCAGATAGACCCTTGCGGCCTCGGGATCCTTTACCACCCGCAGGCGGGCGCCGAGCTGTACCAGCCAGAGAGCCAGGGCGCGGGCAGGCCTGCGGAAAAAGCAGATTCCCAGCAGCCCCAGCATCACCAGGGCGTTGACGGCAAAGCCTATGAATACCAGCCAGCCAAAGCCGGAAACCTGAAGGGAAAAGGGCTTCCAGTAAAAAATCAGCACCAGCGCGGAGTAAACGGTCAGGCTGATCTGATAGAGGATAAACTTGATCATCAGTGCGCTCCCGGCGGCGCCCAGGGGGACGCCGGATCTGACCATGTCATAGGCCTGGACAGGCTGTCCGCCGCTGGCAAAGGGAGTCAGGCAGTTGAAGAGCTGCCCCAGCATGGAGGTGCGCAGAGATCTCCAAAACCTTTGACCGGGATGAAATATCCGGATTACCCCGTGAAGGATCCCGCCCTCCAGGAGCCAGTAGAGCAGCATCAAAAGGACTGCGCCGCCCATCCAAAGAGGGCGAATAGAACGGAACATCCCCAGCAGATTCTCCGGCCCGTCGGTGTAGAGCACGTACCCCAGCACGCCCAGGAACGCCGCCGCCAGAATGATCCCGTTCAGCTTCTTGTGTCTCAAGCCGCCATCTCCTTTTGTCGTTTGTTCAGGTCAGGATCCGGGGGCGCAGCTCCCTTTTCGGGGAAAGCTTCACCCAATCAGATGCCGGAGCGGGCTGGGAGAGGGGAGGGGGTTCTCCTGCGCGGCCAGACCGGTATAGAAGCTGTCCCACATGCTCAGGACGTGCTCCCGGTTGTAGAACTGGTGCCCCCGCCAGGAATCCCCCTGGGCCTTCCGGTAAAACGCCGGATCGTTCCGGAGCCGCTCCAGGAGCGCCACAAAGCCGTCGTTGTCCGTTGCCCTCTGGTAATAGTCGAACAGAATATTTTCATAGATGGGAATATCCCGCAGAAGCAGCGGGATCCGGGCGTTCATCGCCTCCAGAATCGTCATGGGGAACAGCTCCTCGTACGAGGGCAGGAACATCACATCCCCCAGATTGTAAATCCCGTTCATCCGCTCCCGGGCTACAATGCCCGTAAAATGCAGGTTTTCCGGCGGATTCTCCATCAGCTTTCGAATATCCTCGTAGCCGTCCGTCATCTTCCCGAAGGAAAAGCCTCCGGCCCAGACAAACTGCACCTCCGGCAGACGCCGGGCGCAGGCGGCAAAGTCAAACACGCCCTTCCGGGTCTGAAGCTGGCCGGCGCACACCACTGTGAACCGATCCGGGTCCAGCCCGTACTCCTGCCGCAGGGCGCGCTTTCCCGCCCCGTCGATGGGGAAGAAGTCCTGCTCGTTGACAAAATTCGGGATATAAACCACCTTGCTGGGATCCACCCCGTAAGCCGCCAGCCGCCCGATGAAATAGGGATTGACCGTAACCAGATAGTCCATCCGCTTGTAAAAGGTCAGCATATATCTGTAAAACAGCTTCCGGAGCGGCTTGGGCATCCGCAGGCTCTGATCCACCGTCTCCGGCAGAAAATGCACATAGCCCACCGTCACGCCTTTGGCCTTCGCAAAGGGAATCTCCATAAAAAAGGTGGGATTTAGGGTGTGGTAGTGAGTAATGTCCCCCGGACGCCGGCCGTTGACCAACACCTCAAACCGATCCGCCAGACCGGAGCGTACCAGCTCCACCTGCTCCTCGTAGGCGCTCCCTACGCCCTGCCCCTTCACCTTATCGGCGGCAGAGCGCATATTGATGGTGTATTTCATGGTTCCGTTCATTCCTGTTCAATCCTTTCCGGGGCGAAGCGGGCGCCTCTGTTCTATCAAACGATTGAACAGGAGGGTTGCCTTCACTCTTCCAAAATATTTCTCTCATATCCCAGCAGCGCCAGCAGGAAGTACCCTCCGTACACCAGGAGGAACAGCCCCAGCACTGCCGACAGCACCCAGAGCCACAGCCCCCGAAAGGGCGCGTACCGGAGGAAGCCCACCTCCAGCAGGGCCATGACCGGCGTGATCATCGCCGCCGGAACCACCAGGGGCAGTCCGAAAAAGGCGGCCAGCTGCCGGGCGGCGAGCCGGCGGATCTCCCCTTCCCCCAGCCCCAGCTCCCCCAGAAGGCGGAACCGCCGGCGGCTCTGCTCCCTGTCGGAGAGCTGCTGCACCGCCAGGATGGCGGCGGCGATCATTCCCAACACAATCCCCAGGTAGAAGAGGGCGGAGCAGCCAGCGGAAACGCTGGCCCGCCGGGTGGCGATATTGGCCGACCGCAGCTGCACGGAAGCGAAGGCGGCGACGGGCTTTCCCGCCTCGTCCACATAGCCGTACCCCGCGTAGCGGGCGGTGATCTGCCCTGACTGCCCGTCCTGCACATAGGAGATGATCAGCCCCCCGCTGGCGTCAACCCGGCTCCCCTCCCCGACGGAGTAAAAACTGGCGTCCCCCTCCGGGCTCACTGCGATAAACAGGGGCTCTCCCAGGAAGCGGAGCTCGTCCTCCTCCGGAATCTCCTCCCGGGTGACAGCCGCCAGGCCCTTCCGGGCAAATTCCAGCTCTCCCGCCTCCCGGGCCGCCTGACAGACCGGATCCGGCAGCACCAGCAGAGCCGCCCAGGGGCCCTGGGGCTTCATCCCCGTCCCCTCCCCCCAGGGGCAAAGGGAGGCCCCGCCCAGCTCCAGGGAGGGCAGGAGGTTTTCCCGGGCCCGCTCCGCGTTGTAGGCGCTGTTGACAGAGAGGAAATACTCCCTGTCCCCCAGCTCCACGGCGGCTCCCCCGCTCTGCCGGAGCAGGCTGTTGAAATCGGACTGGGAGATGACCATGGCCCCGTCCTGGTAGTAGCCCAGCTGCTCCCGGCTGATTCCCTGAAACAGTCGGAGCGCCTCCGGAGACTGGGTCTTGTCCACAGTAAAGACCGTCCAGTCCTCCAGACCGTACTCCGAAAGGAGCTCCAGCTGGGGAGAAAAGTCCACCCGGGAATCGTCCAGGCAGATGAGAAGCTCAAAATCCTCAATGGAATCCTGGCTCAGCTCCATGACGGCATAGTAGCCGCCCACCCCCATACAGGCCAGGGAAAGGGTGGTCAGCACCGCCCCAATGCCCATCAGCAGGCTGTCGGAGCCCAGCCGGGCGGTGAGCTGCCGGGCCAGAAAGAGGTTGGCCCCCTTCAGAAGCCTCTTTCCTCCCAGGAGCCGGGGAAGCAGCCGCATTCCGGAGAAATATACCCCCGGAATGCCCAGAACGCCCGCCAGAATCCCCAAAACAATCCGGGGGCCGCAGGTGCGCGCCTCCTGGAGCAGGAGCATGTCCATCCGGATCCACCAAAGGCAGAGCCCGCACAGGGCCAGGGAGGGCAGAAGCAGAAGAAGCCAGAGCCAGCTTCCGGCTCCCGGCCGGCTCTCCCGCCTGCGGGAACGCTGCTGCAGGGCGGCGGGGCCGGTCCGTTTCAGGGTATGCAGGGTGTGCAGGCCCGCGGCCAGGTAAAGGAGCAGGAAGTGCGCCAGGGTTCTGCCCAGCGCCGGAAGGCGGAAGCAGTCCCCCAGGAGATGGTAGTATTCCGACTGAAACAGCCCCATCAGCACCGAGGCCAGCAGCTGGAATAGGATCGCCCCCAGGCCGATGCCCGCCAGTCCGGCCAGGAGCCCGGCCAGCACCAGCTCTCCCAAAAAGAGGAGCGCCGCCTGCCGCCGCTCCATCCCCAGCGTCAGGCAGACCGCCAGCTCGTTCCCCCGCTTTTCCAGGAGGAACCGGGCGTTGTAGTCAATGAGCAGTCCTGCGGCGATGGTAACGATCCAGCTGGTCAGGGTGAGGGTCTCCTCGTAATAGACCATGGACTTGGACAGGGCCTGCATCCGGGGGGAGGTAGCGGCGGCGTTGAAGGCAAAGAGCAGCGTGACCGTCAGGGTGATGGTGGCGCAGCAGACCGTATAGTCCCGCCCGTTCCGCCGCAGGCTCCGGATCGCCAGCCGGGTCAGGAGCCCGCCCCGGTTCATGGGAGCGCCTCCCTTTTGGCGGGAGCGCTCCCCGGGGAGAGGAAGGCCTGGGGGCCGCTTCCCCCCAGCAGGGCCATCACATCCAGAATCTCCCCAAAGAAGGTCCGCCGATCCTTGTCTCCCCGCAGCAGCTCGCTGAAGATCCGCCCATCCTTCAGAAACAGGATCCGGCGGCAGTAGCTGGCGGAGAAGGCGTCGTGGGTGACCATGAGAATGGTTGCGGGAAGCCGGGCGTTCATGTCGGAGAGGGTTTCCATGAGCATCTGGGCCGCTTGGGAGTCCAGGGCTCCGGTGGGCTCGTCCGCCAGGATCAGTCCCGGCCGGGAGGCGATGGCCCGGGCGCAGGCGCACCGCTGGCGCTGGCCGCCGGAAACCTCCCAGGGGAATCGATCCAGCACCTCCCCGATTCCCAGCTGACAGGCGGAGCGTTCCACCTGGGCGGGGATTTCCCCGGCGGCCCGGCCGCAGATAGAGAGGGCCAGCGCAATATTTTCCCGGAGGGTCAGGGATTCCAGCAGGTTGTATTCCTGGAAGATGAAGCCCAGGTTTTCCCTGCGGAAACGGGCGATCTCCCGCTCCTTAAGGCGGCTGGCGTCCCGTCCGTCCAGCCAGATCCGGCCCGCGCTCACAGTGTCCAGGGTGGAGATCACGTTCAGCAGGGTGGTCTTTCCGGAGCCGGAGGGCCCCATCACGCCCACGAACTCTCCCCGCTCCACGGAGAAGCTGACGTCGTCCAGGGCTTTTGTGACGCTTCCGAACAGTCCCCCTGCCCCATAGTATTTTTCCACATGCTCCACCCGAAGCTGGGCGTTCATAGGATTCCCTCCTTTTGCGCTCTGATTCGCCGGCCGTTCAGCGGCTGCTCAGTCTAGGCTCATTCTATTGTAGCACATTTTACCCCAAATGAAATGACGCCGCCCTTACGTTTGCATTACAATTTTGTAAGAAGCCTCCAGGGGGATCGAAGGGCAAGGCCGCGGGCAGCGTCTCGCGGCCTTGCCGACCTGACCGGCGGGCGCATTTTCTTGCGTATTCGGGCGGAGTAGGTTATACTGAATCTTGTTGAATTATTTCCGGCTCCGCAGAGCTCCTGAACAGGCTCTTATTGAAAGGATGAAAATTGAATGGAGTACGTAAAAAACATGCTGATTGGGGCGGTCATTGGGATCGCCAATATTATTCCCGGCGTCAGCGGCGGAACGATGATGGTCGTTCTCAATGTGTTTGACAAGCTGGTGAACGCTGTCAGCAATTTCCGCAAAGAATTCAAGGCGAGCCTCAAGCTTCTCTCTGCGGTGGCTCTGGGCGCCGGGATCGCGCTTCTGCTTCTCAGCGGCGGCATCAGCTGGCTGCTGGAGCATCACTACATGGTCACGAACTTCTTCTTTGTGGGCGTTATTCTGGGCAGCTTTCCCCTGGTCTGGAAAAAGGCCGGCGAGGACAAGCTCCGTCCCTCCAGCCTGATCGCCGGACTGGTTACGCTGATTCTGATGCTTCTGACGGTTTACGCTGTCCCCACTGCGGCGGACACGGTCATTACCGGGCTGACGCCTCTGCTGTTCCTGCGGCTGCTGGTCTGCGGCGTGATCGCCGCCTTCTGCATGATCATTCCCGGCATCAGCGGAAGCTTTGTTATGGTGCTTTTGGGCGTTTACCACACGGTAACCGCCGCCATCTCCTCCCTGAACATTCCGGTGCTGATCCCGCTGGGAATGGGAATCGTCATCGGCCTTCTGTCCGGGGCAAAGCTCATTTCCAGACTGCTGGCCCGGTTTCCGCAGGCATCGTATCTGGCTATTCTGGGCTTCATGCTTGGCTCCATCCCTGCAATTCTGGAGAAAATCCGGGCGGCGGACGCCTTCGTGGGCGGCTGGGCAGTCCTTGCGGCCGGACTGGCTCTGCTCCTGGGGGGAGCGGCGGCGTACCTGACCTCCAGCGAAGCGGTCAAGGAAAAGCTCATCCGGCGCAGAAGCGGGAAATAGAATGGAAAAACGGCGCTTTTTCCGCCGCCGGGATTGGATTCCGGCAGCGCTGGCCTGCGTGCTTCTGGGCGGGTGGCTGCTTGCCCGCCAGCTGAAAGGCGAACAGCCCGCCCAGGCAGAGCTTTATCTGGGCAGTCAGCGGGTGCTCCGGCTCTCCCTGTATGAGGGGGAGCCCCGGACGTTTTCCCTGCCGGAGCGGGAACATGTCCGGTTCTTCCTGGACGGGGAAGGCGGAATCTCCTTTGAAAGCTCCGACTGCCCGGATCAGATCTGCGTCCGGAGCGGGCGGCTGAGCCGTCCCGGCGATACCGCCGCCTGCCTGCCTAACCAGCTCCTCATCCGTCTGACCGCTCCCGCTCCTTCAGTGGACGCGGAGGTGTAGTCTCTGCGTGGTCGGAAGGGGATTTTTTTGCACAGCAAGGAAAAAAGCGGAGGAATCCTTTGTGGATTCCGAGCATTTTTGACGCCGTCTGTGCGGAAAAAGCGCCTTTCAGGCGCTGCGCCCGGAGATTTTGAACAGGCTCTTATACAAAAAGCTGCGGCACGCTCCTTTGCAGGAGGCGCCGCAGCTTTTCTTCCCATGGTATCTCCCATGGGTTGGCTCAGTGGGCGGATTGCAGCAGACGCCTGCGGGAAAATCCCCGGCCTCCGATTCAATTCCAGCCATATACTGCGCCTGCTACAACCGCCGCAAACACGGAAAGGCGTTTGTAACACCTCTAGTATGTTCCCTCCCCACAGAAACTATACACACCGGGAAATGGAAATTTCCGGAGCAGCGAATCAGGGCAAGTGCACCAAAAGCCCGGTTTTAGAAGAGGCGATTTTATGGAAACCGGAGAATATACGGATGGAATGTATAAATATGCGCAATTCCCTTGATTTTTTCAGGAATTCATGTATAATATTCATCAATAACTTGACAGGAATGGTGATGAAGCATGGCTGACAAGAAAACCTATCAAAAAGTAGTGCTGGCCTACTCCGGCGGGCTGGACACTTCGATTATTATTCCGTGGCTGAAAGAGAATTATGGCTGCGAGGTCATCGCAGTCTCCGGCAACGTAGGCCAGGCCGACGAGCTGGAGGGCCTGGAGGAAAAGGCCCTGAAAACCGGGGCCTCCAAGCTCTACATTGAGGATCTCCAGGATGAATTTGTGGATGATTTCGTATTCCCTACCCTGAAGGCGGGAGCGGTCTATGAGGGCAAGTACCTGCTGGGCACCTCCTTTGCCCGGCCTGTCATTGCCAAGCGGATCGTGGAGATCGCCAAGGCGGAGGGCGCGGACGCCATCTGCCACGGCTGCACCGGCAAGGGCAACGATCAGGTGCGGTTTGAGCTGACCATCAAGGCCTTTGCGCCCAATATGCCCATTATTGCCCCCTGGCGGATCTGGGATATCAAGTCCCGGGACGAGGAAATCGACTATGCCGAGGCCCACAATATCCCCTTGAAGATCAACCGGGAAACGAACTATTCCAAGGATAAGAACCTGTGGCATCTGTCCCATGAGGGCCTGGATCTGGAGGATCCCGCCAACGAGCCCAAGTATGACGAGATCCTGGAGATGGGCGTCTCCCCGGAGAAGGCGCCGGACGCGCCCGCGTATCTGACACTGACCTTTGAGAAGGGCGTGCCGGTGGCGCTGGACGGCCAGCGGATGAAGGGCGCGGATCTGATCAAGAAGCTGAACGAGCTGGGCGGCGCCAACGGCGTGGGCCTTGCGGATCTGGTAGAAAACCGGCTGGTGGGCATGAAGTCCCGGGGCGTGTACGAAACGCCGGGCGGCGCGATTCTGTATCATGCCCATGACGTGCTGGAGAGCATCTGCCTGGATAAAGCGACCCAGCATTATAAGCAGAAGGCCGCCATGGAGTTTGCGGATCTGGTCTATAACGGCCAGTGGTACACCCCCCTGCGGGAAGCGCTGTCCGCCTTTGTGGATAAGACCCAGGAGACTGTCACCGGCGAAGTAAAGCTGAAGCTGTACAAGGGGAACATCATCAACGCGGGGGTCACCTCTCCCTACTCCCTCTACAGCGAGGAGATTGCCACCTTCGGCGAGGACGAGGTGTATGATCAGATGGATTCCCAGGGCTTCATCAACCTGTTCGGCCTCCCCATCAAAGTGAAAGCCCTCCTGGATGAGAAGAAACTGAAGTAAAGGGCAAGACCTCGAGGGCTCCGCCCCCGAGCCTCCGCCAAGGGGATTGAATCCCCTTGGATTCCCGTAGTCAGGTCTGTGGGAGGGGATGCCGCCCGCACGGTCTGCGGGTATTCCGAAAATGGCCGGGGCGGCATCCCCTCCCACAGACCTGATTTGCGGCTGCCAAAGGGACTGAGTCCCTTTGGCAGAGGTTTGGGGACAGAGTCCCCAAGGTCTTGTCCTTCCCCTCAACTTCTTTTCTTGCAGGAGGATTTTGCTATGGGTAAGCTGTGGGCCGGGCGGTTTCTGAAGGAGGAGGACCCCCGGGTAAACGACTTTAATTCCTCCGTTTCCTTTGACCAGCGCATGTTCCGGGAGGACATTGCCGGAAGCATCGCCCACGCCTCCATGCTGGGCGCGCAGGGCGTTATCTCCCCCGACGAAGCGCAGGCCATCACCTCGGAGCTGGAACGGATTCGCGCTGAACTGGAACAGGGGCGGCTCTCCATCGATCCAACCGCCGAGGACATCCATATGTTCATCGAGGCCGAGCTCACCGCCCGCCTGGGCGACGCCGGCAAGCGCCTTCACACCGCCCGGAGCCGCAACGACCAGGTTGCCCTTGACTTCCGCCTCTATCTCCGGGGGGAGATTCAAGCCATTGCCGCCCAGGTGCGGGAGCTGCTGTCTACCCTCTGCGCCTTGGCGGAGGAGCACGCCTCCACCGTCATGCCCGGCTACACCCACCTTCAGCGGGCGCAGCCCATCACCTTCGGCCACCACCTGATGGCCTACGCCCAGATGCTCCTGCGGGATCTGGGACGGCTGGAGGACTGCCGGAAGCGGATGAACTTTTCCCCCTTGGGCTGCGGCGCTCTGGCAGGCACCACCTACCCCATCGACCGCTTCCAGACCGCCGATCAGCTGGGCTTCGCCGGCCCCATGCTCAACAGCCTGGACGGGGTTTCCGACCGGGATTTCTGCATTGAGCTGGGCTCCGCCCTCTCCCTGATCATGCTCCATCTCTCCCGGCTCTCGGAGGAGATCATCCTCTGGTGTTCCTGGGAGTTTAAATTCGTGGAGCTGGACGACGCCTATGCCACCGGCTCCTCCATCATGCCCCAGAAGAAGAACCCCGACGTGGCAGAGCTCATCCGGGGAAAGACCGGACGGGTCTACGGGGACCTGATCACCCTGCTTACCATGATGAAGGGCCTCCCCCTGGCCTACAATAAGGATATGCAGGAGGACAAGGAGGCCATCTTTGACGCCGTTGACACTGTAAAGCTCTGCCTCTTGACAGTCACTCCCATGCTCGGCACCATGACGGTGCTGAAGGAGAATATGCGGGCGGCGGCAGCCAAGGGCTTTATTAACGCAACCGACTGCGCGGATTACCTGGTGAAAAGGGGTTTGCCTTTCCGGGACGCCTACAAGGCGGTGGGTACCTTGGTAGCTCTCTGCATCCGGGAAGGACAGACCCTGGAAAGCCTTCCGCTGGAGCAATATCGGGAAATCTGTCCCTTATTCGGGGAAGATGTCTATCAGGCGATCGATCTGGAAAACTGCGTAAACGGCCGGAAGGCCGCAGGCGGGCCTGCCAGGGAAAACGTGCTGGCGCAGATCGCCTGGGTAAAGGAGCAGCTGAAGTATGGGGAATGATGCAACAACAATGGGTATAAAGTCGAATTGCCATAACAAAAAGCTCCGGACGGGCGTCATTGGGGCCACCGGCTATGCCGGGGCGGAGCTGGTGCGGCTGCTGCTTGGGCATCCCCTGGTGGAGCTGGGGCCGCTCTCCTCGGTGAGCTTTGAGGGCAAGGCGCTCTCGGAGGTGTACCCGGCCTTCTACGGGCTGTGCGATCAGGTGCTCACCAATGAGGACGAGGTTATCCGGGAAAGCGATGTGGTGTTCGCCTCCCTGCCCCACGGGCTGGCGGAGGGGATTGCCAAAAAGTGCCTGGAGCAGGGGGCCCGCCTGATTGACCTGGGGGCGGATTTCCGGCTGGCGGAGGAGGATTACCGGGCGTGGTACGGCCTGGAATTCCAGGAGCCGGCGCTCCATCAGCGGGCGGTCTATTGTATTCCGGAGCTGCACCGGGAGCGGATTCAACCGGATACAGCGGTGATAGCCAATCCGGGCTGTTATGTGACCTGCGCGACTCTGGGCCTTGCGCCGCTGATGAAAGCGGGGCTGGCGGTTCCGGGGAGCATCCTGATTGACGCCAAGTCCGGCGTGACGGGTGCGGGCCGGAGCCTGAGCCAGACCACCCATTTCCCGGACTGCAACGAGGCCTTCGCGCCCTACAAGGCGGCGGTGCATCGCCACACGCCGGAAATCGAGCAGAATCTCTCCCAGCTGGCAGGGGAGCCGGTGCGGGTCACCTTTGTGCCTCATCTGCTCCCGGTGAACCGGGGCATTGAAGCCTCCCTCTATGCGGGGCTGAAAGCCGGCACAAATTGTGATAATCTTGTCGAATTATACAGAGAGTTCTATAAAAATGAGCCTTTCGTGAAAGTTCTGCCGAAGGGGCGCACCGCCAACCTGAAGCACGTTGCCTACTCCAATTACTGTCACATCTCAATTCATCCGGATCCCCGGACGGGCCGTGTGATGATTGGCACAGTCCTGGACAACATGGGAAAGGGCGCCGCCGGTCAGGCGGTGCAGAACATGAACCTCCTCTTCGGCCTCCCGGAAGGCGCCGGCATTTCCGCCCCCCCGCCGGCAGTGTGAGAGGCTCTGCTGGGGGAAGGGGAAGACCTCGAGGGCTCTGCCCAAGGGTCAAAGCCGCAGGCTTTGACCCTGCGAGCCTCCTGCCAAGGGGATTAAATCCCCTTGGAACCCGTAATTTTTTAAGGGCTTTTTTAGGGGCGGAAAAGGGGTGGGTTAAGTCTGTAGAGACTTCCGGCTTTCTGCCACGCAGGCAGTCTGATTCCCGCAGTACGCTTTTTTCGTAAAAAAAGCTCCACACTGCCTGCGGGGTAATCCCTGCGCCGCACCCGGAATTCCTGCACAGACTGGGGTAGTGCTTCCGATTGGTATGTGCGGGTGGGGGGATTTCTGCTCCCGTGGGAATCCTTCCACCACCGCCGTCCCGCTGGTTCGACGGCGGTCCCCTCTCCCATACGTTCCTTCGGAACGTATGACAAGGGAGGCAAGCCAACTTTCTGCGTTACAAAGATGCATTCTGCGAATTTAAGGAGTGCCGATCCTCTTAACTTCGCACCAAGTGTCCATCAGCGCACAAGGTTGGCTCGGCCCCCTTGTTAGACGTTCCGAAGGAACGTCCGGGGCATGGCAGGGATGCCGCCGCCAGGCGGTAGCCCTGACTGGGGGATTCCGTGCGTCGTACCAAGCCCCCTCCCCGCAGAAAGTCTGAGCGTAACAGAACACGCTCGAAACTCCCTGCGCCGCCTATGGGGATGAATTTTTTCTTTACGAAAAAATGGGTAGGCGGGCGATCGACCACGCAGGGACTAAAAAGTCTGTACAGACTTGCCCCCATACCCCCAAAAAATTACGGGTTCCAAGGGGATTAAATCCCCTTGGCGGAGCTCGAGGCAGAGCTCTCGCGGCCTTGCCCTTCCGGGAAGCAGCTTCCGATATCAGAAAGGATAGTCTGGTGAAGATTTATGATGATTGCATTCAAAGGGTTTGAGTTTGTTGAGGGAGGGGTCTGCGCGCCGGAGGGCTTCCAGGCCTCCGGGGTGCACTGCGGCCTCCGGAGAAACCGGAACAAGCCGGATCTGGCCCTCATTTACAGCCCGGTTCCCTGTAAAGCCGCTGCGGTTTACACCCAAAACAAGGTAAAGGGCGCGCCCTTGCAGGTCACAAAGGAGCATCTTGCTGCCGGGGATATCCAGGCGGTCATTGTCAACAGCGGAAACGCCAACACCTGCAATCCGGACGGGGAAGAGAAGGCGCGGGCCATGTGCGGGCTGATCGCCAGGGAGCTGGAGATTCCCGAAACCGCTGTCGCGGTGGCCTCCACCGGCGTGATCGGGGAGGTGCTGCCTCTGGAGCCCATTGAGAGCGCCTGCCCCCAGCTGAAAAAGGAGCTCAGCCCCGAGGGGAACGATCAGGCCGCGCTGGCGATTATGACCACTGACACTGTGAAAAAGGAAGTGGCGGTCACCTTCCAGCTGGGCGGGAAAACCTGCCGGCTGGGCGGCATGGCCAAGGGCAGCGGCATGATCCATCCCAACATGGCAACCATGCTCTGCTTCCTGACGACGGATGCAGCCCTGGAGCCCCGGCTGCTTCAGCTGGCGCTCTCCGCCGTAACGGGGGACACCTTCAACATGGTGTCCGTGGACGGGGACACCTCCACAAACGACATGGTTCTGCTGATGGCCTCCGGTCAGGCCGGGAATCCGGTGATCCGGAATCCTGCCTCGGAGGATTACAAGACCTTTCAGGACGCGCTTTACGCGGTCATGATGAATCTTTCCCGGGAGATTGCGCGGGACGGGGAAGGAGCCAGCAAGCTGCTGGAATGCATGGTCAGCGGAGCCGCTGACGAGGCCTCCGCAAAGGTGGTTGCCAAGTCGGTGATCACCTCCAGCCTGTTCAAAAGCGCCATGTTTGGGGAGGACGCCAACTGGGGCCGGATTCTCTGCGCGGTGGGCTATGCCCAGGCGGAGCTGGATCCGGAGCAGGTGGAGGTCACGCTGAAATCCCAGAACGGGAAGGTTCTGGTCTGCCGCAAGGGCCGGGGCGTGCCCTTCTCCGAAGAGGTGGCCAAGGAGGTTCTCCGGGCTGGGGAGATTCAGATCCTCATCCGCCTGGGAGACGGAGAGGGAAAGGCCGTGGCCTGGGGCTGCGACCTTACCTACGACTATGTGAAGATCAACGGCAGCTACCGCACCTGAGCGTTTCTGCGGCGACTATACTGGAGAGGATGACAGCCAATGAATCCCATGGGGAGGAAGCCCCTGAATATTTCCGACGAGCTCCGCGCCCGGGTGCTGGTGGACGCGCTGCCCTATATTCAAAAGTACAACCATAAAATTGTGGTGGTGAAGTACGGCGGCAACGCCATGACCAGTGGAGAGCTGAAGCAGGCGGTCATGAGCGACATTGTGCTGCTGTCCCTGATCGGGATCCAAGTGGTTCTGGTACACGGCGGCGGGCCGGAAATCTCCGCCATGCTGGATCGGCTGGGGATTGAAAGCCGGTTTGAGGGCGGTCTGCGGTACACGGATGAGGCGGCCATGGAAGTGGTGCAGATGGTGCTCTCCGGCAAGATCAATAAGGAGCTGGTGGCCAGTCTGGGCCAGTGCGGAGGCCGGGCCTTGGGCCTGTGCGGCGCGGACGGCGGCATGATCCAGGCGGAGAAGAAGAAAGGGCCGGTGGATCTGGGCCTGGTGGGCGAGATCACAGCGGTTCGTCCCGAGCCGATTCTGGACGCGCTGAACCAGGGGTACATCCCGGTGATTGCCACCACGGGCATCGGCCCCGGCGGACAGGCGTATAATATCAACGCGGACACAGCGGCGGCCAAGATAGCGGCCACCCTCAACGCGGAGAATCTGATACTGATGACAGACGTGCGGGGCCTGCTGCGGGATCGGGAGGATGAAGGGAGCCTGATTCCCGTGGTGCAGGTCAGCGAGGTGCCGGTGCTGAAAAAGCAGGGAATTGTTTCCGGCGGAATGATCCCCAAGGTGGACTGCTGCGTAGAGGCAGTGCGCCGGGGCGTCAAGAAGTCCTTTGTCATCGACGGCCGCATCCCCCACTCCCTCCTCATCGAGCTCTTCTCTACCGAAGGCATCGGCACCATGTTCGTGTAGATACCCCAGTGTCTCTGCGTGGTCGGGGAAGACCTCGAGGGCTCTGCCCAAGGGTCAAAGCCGCAGGCTTTGACCCTGCGAGCCTCCTGCCAAGGGGAAGGGATTCCCCTTGGATTCCCATTATTTGAAGGGCTTTTTTAAGGGCGGAAAAAGGGGTGGTTGAGTCTGTACAGACTTCCGGTTTCCTGCCACGCAGTCAGTCTGATTCCCGCAGTACGCTTTTTTCGTAAAGAAAAAAGCTCCACCCTGCGTGCGGGATACGCCCTGCGCCGCACCGGAGCTTCTGCGCAGACTCTGTTGGGCGCAGGAACCCCTTGCCCCCCTTGTATTCCGCTTCTGACGAAGCGGCGGGGGAGGGCCAGGAGCGAAGCGGATGGCGGGGGGATTTCGAACGTCGCACCATGCTCCCTCCCCGTAGAGAGTATGAGCGCAGCAGAGCACGCTCGGGACTTTCTGCGTCGTACTGTCTGCGCCGCCTATGGGGATGAATTTTTTCTTTACGAAAAAATGGGTAGGCGGGCGATCGTCATTGTGGGAAGTGTCAGCGGGGAAGGCCCCCCACCCCCCAAAAAAATTTACGGGAATCCAAGGGGATTTAATCCCCTTGGCGAGTGCTCGAGAGCAGAGCTCTCGAGGTCTTGCCCTTAGCAGAGCTCTCGCGGCCTTCCCCCAGGAAAGGATGATTCTATGGACATACGGCAGGCAGATCGGGAATATATCATTGGCACCTACCGGCGGCAGGAGCCTGTGCTGGTGCGGGGACGGGGCGCGCGGTGCTGGGATCAGGAAGGGAAGGAGTACCTGGACTTCGGCGCGGGCATCGGCGTGAATTCCCTGGGCTTCTGCGACCCGGAATGGGCCGACGCGGTAGCCGCTCAGGCCCGCACCCTCCAGCACGCCTCCAACCTGTACTACACCCTCCCCGGTGTGGAGCTGGCTAAGACGCTCTGTCTCCGCACCGGCTACCGGAAAGCGCTTTTCTGCAACTCCGGCGCGGAGGCCAACGAATGCGCCATCAAGCTGGCCCGGAAATACAGCTTTGACAAATACGGCCCCGATTCCGGTCGGAACAAAATCCTCTGCCTAGGGAATTCCTTCCATGGCCGCACCGTCACCACCCTCTCCGCTACCGGGCAGGACGTGTTCCACAACTACTATTTCCCCTTTACCGAGGGCTTTGCGTTTGCCCCCGCCAACGACTTGGACGCGGCTCTTGCTTTGCTGGAACAGGGCGGCTTCTGCGGAGTTCTTGTTGAGCTGATCCAGGGGGAGGGCGGCGTGAATCCGCTGGAGCCGCACTATGTCTCCGCCCTCTCCGGCTACTGCCGGGAGCATGACCTGCTTCTGCTGGCAGACGAGGTGCAGACCGGCATCGGGCGCACCGGCCAGCTTCTGGCAAGCCGGTGGTTTCAGGACGCCCTGGGCGCTCCCCTCCTTCCGGACATCACCACCCTGGCGAAGGGGTTGGGCGGCGGGCTGCCCATTGGCGCAGTGCTCACCAATGAGCGCACCTGCAATGTGATGGGCCCCTCCGATCACGGCACTACCTTTGGCGGAAATCCCGTAGCCTGCGCCGGCGCGCTGACGGTCATGAGCCGCCTCAGCGACGCCTTTCTGGAGGAGGTGCGCCGGAAGGGGGAGATCCTCCGCCATGCGCTGGGGAATATTCCGGAAATCGCTGGAATCAGCGGCCTGGGACTGATGCTCGGCCTCAGCCTTCGCACCCAAAAGGCTCCGGAGGTGGTCAAGGAGTGCATCCGCCTGGGGCTGCTCCCCCTGACTGCCAAGGAAAAGGTCCGCCTCCTCCCGCCCCTGAGCATTACCGACGAGGAGCTGTCCCGGGGCGCGGACATACTGAGGCAGGCGCTTACATGAGGGCCTGCGTGGGATCTCTGCGTGCGTGGTCGGGCAAGGCCGCGAGGCTCTGCCTCGCGCTCCGCCAAGGGGGCCTGGCCCCCCCCCTTGGATTCCCATCTTTTTAAGGGCGGAAAAGGGGTGGGGTTAAGTCTGTACAGACTTCCCTCCTCCTGTCACGCAGACAGTCTGATTCACGCAGTACGCTTTTTTCGTAAAGAAAAAAGCTCCCCCTGCGTGCGGGATAGTTCCTGTGGCGCACAGGGTTCCTGCGCAGAACCCGCTCATACTTTCTGCGTCGCAGCCCTTGCGCCGCACGCAGAGCTGAATTTTTTCCTTACGAAAAAATGGGTAGGCGGGCGATCGTCCCTGCGGGAAGTACCAGCGAGGTAGGGGACGGGCGCAAAGCGCCCGTCCCCACCCCCCAAAAAAAATTACGGGTTCCAAGGGGATTTAGATCCCCGATGCGTCGTGAAACGACGCATCGCAGAGGCTTGGGGACAGCGTCCCCAAGGTCTTATGAAAGGAGCTGTCATGATGAATCATTTCCTGAAGCTGCTGGATCTCTCCGGCGATGAGATTCTGGAGCTGCTGAACACAGCCGATCAGCTGAAATATGAACAGAAAAACGGCATTCCCCACCGGAGGCTGGAGGGGAAAACCCTGGCGATGATTTTCCAGAAATCCTCCACCCGCACCCGTGTTTCCTTTGAGACGGGAATGTATCAGCTGGGCGGCCACGCCCTAGTGATGAACGCCGCCGATCTCCAGATGGGCCGGGGCGAGCCGATTCAGGATACCGCCCGGGTGCTCTCCCGGTACTGCGACGGGATCATGATCCGCACCTACGCCCAGGAGGATGTGGAGGCCCTGGCTTCGGAGGGCTCCATCCCGGTGGTCAACGGCCTGACGGATTTCAGCCATCCCTGCCAGATCCTGGCGGATCTCATGACCATCCGGGAATACAAGCACGTGCTGTCCGGACTGAAGCTGGCCTTCATCGGGGATGCGAACAATATGTCCAACTCCCTGATTGTGGGGTGCCTGAAGGTAGGGATGCAGATCTCTGTAGCCTGCCCGGAGAAGTATCCGTTTGATCCTCGGATTCTGGAATTTGCCAAAGCCTATGAGGGCTTCCGGCTCACCACCGATCCCAGGGCGGCGGCCCAGGGGGCGGACGTGCTGGAGACGGACGTATGGGCCTCCATGGGGGATGAGGGGGAAGCGGAGCAGCGCAGGCGCGACTTTGCCGGCTACCAGATCAACGGGGATCTGCTGGCTCTTGCCAAGCCGGACTGTATGGTGCTGCACTGCCTGCCGGCCCACCGCGGCGAGGAAATCACCGCCGAAGCCTTCGAGAGCCACGCGGATCAGATCTTCGATGAGGCCGAAAACCGTCTCCATGCACAGAAGGCCGTGCTCGTCAGCTGCATGGGCGCTTAAGATCTCTGCGCGGTTGGAAGGACAAGACCTCGAGGGCAGAGCCCTCGAGGTCTTGTCAGCTGGTCATTTTCAGCACGCCCACGTCCTCACAGAAGGTGACCGCGTTATAGAGAACCATTATATCCGTAGCGGGGTGCTCCTCCCGGAAGGACTTCAGGCTGCCATTATAGTAGCGGAGATCCAGCAGGATTACCTGCTCGTATTCGTCCGCCAGGAAGGGCGCGATGCTGTGGGCGTAGGAATCCTTTACCAGCAGCAGGGCCTTTCCGTTCTTCTCCGGGCCGGTGATGACGGTCACGGCATGGTTCCCGCCCAGAAAGTAGGAGTATTTATCCTTCTTGCTCAGATACCGCTCGTCGTAAAGCCCTTCCAACCCCTCCTTCCCCAGATCGAACTCCAGACGATAGTCCCGTGGCTCCTGGGGGAAATAGGCATGGATGGTGTCCGGCTGAGTGTCGGAAAGACGGGCCTTGCTGTAGATGGTGCCATAGAATGCATCCGACACCGCCCGCACCTCAAAGTCCGTCTCCGGCTCCAGGCCCAGGCTCCGGCACCACTGGACGTACGCCAGATAAGCCCCTTGGGTGGTCCAATGATGGTCTGTCCTGTAGTACAGCTGATCCCCCCGGGCGGCGGCTTCCCGGAAGGCGGGCAGCAGCTCCACCCAGCACTCCTGGGGAATCTCCCGGCGGATCTGCTCAAACAGAGCCTCCTGGCTGAACTCCGGGGCATAGGCAGGCAGCTTGTCCCGCAGCAGCTCGCCAGCGGTGGGAGCGATGAGCACCCGCACGTGCTCCGCCCCCAGCTCCTCCGCCGCCTCATTGACAAAGGCGGTCAGCCGGGGGATATTTTTTTCCGCCTGGGGATCCAGGACGGGATGCTTTTCAATCAGATAACCGTCTTTGGCAAAATAAACGCCGTTGGTATCCCGCTTTCCCAGCAGATACTCGCTCTGGGTCTTGACCCCGATGAAGGCGTCCCGGCCCGGGAACTGGTCGGTGACATACTTCTCCGCCTCCGCGGTGAACTTCCCGTTGAAAAGCCGCTCCAGGGTCAGCTTGGGACGCTGCTGGAGGTATTTGTTTTCCATCTCGGAAAAGGCCCGGTCCGGGGTGAGCAGGTTTACCAGGGACAGCCCGAAAATCAGCGCCAGAAATACCGCGGCGGTCAGCAGATGTTTTCTTTTCAAAGCAGTTCACCCCCGGCTAAAATCTGAAGTAGAGGAAAGGATTGTAGCTGGCGTCCACCAGATAGGCCACCGACAGCAGAAGGATCCCCGCGAAGGCCGCGTTCTGGGCAAGGGCCAGGGGCAGGGAATCCGGCTTCAGCCGGGCGGAAATCCATCCCAGGAGCCGCTTGCCCCAGTCCATGCTGGCGAAGAACAGGATCACCAGCATGGGCAGGCTGGTGTAAAGCAGGTAGAGGCTCCGTCCGTCCGCAAGCCCCGCGCCGGTCATGCCGAACATGGCCTGTACATAGGAAAGCCCGGCGGAGAGATTGTCGAAGGCGAAGATCACCCAGCTGATCAGAACCAGGAACATGGTGTACAGGTGCGCTGTCCACCGGGGAGCGTTTTTCAGCCATTTCAGCAGGAACAGCTTCTCCAGAATCAGCAGAACGCCAAAGTATACTCCCCAGAGCATAAAGTTCCAGCTGGCCCCGTGCCAGAAGCCGGTCAGCAGCCAAACGATGAGCAGATTGCAGATCTGCCGGGCCATGCCCTTCCGGTTCCCTCCCAGGGGGATGTATACATACTCCTTGAACCAGGTGGACAGGGAGATATGCCACCGCCGCCAGAAATCCGTAATGCTTACAGCCTGATAGGGATAGTTGAAGTTCTCCAGGAAATGGAAGCCGAACATCCTGCCCAGGCCGATGGCCATATCCGAATAGCCGGAAAAGTCAAAATAAATCTGGAAGGCAAAGGCAAAGATCCCGATCCAAGCAGTGAGCACCGGGGTGTTCGCCGCTCCCAGGCCGCTGATCTCCTCCCAGAGCAGGCCCACATTGTTGGCCAGCAGCACCTTCTTCCCCAGGCCGCACATGAACCGGCTGATCCCGGCGGAGAAATCCTCCAGGGTTTCCCGACGGCTGTCCAGCTCCTCCGCCACGGTCTGGTAGCGGACGATGGGACCGGCGATCAGCTGGGGAAAGAGCACCACATAGGCCCCGAAGGACACAATGCTGCGCTGAACCCTGGTATCCCCCCGGTAAACGTCGATCACATAGGAAAGAATCTGGAAGGTATAGAAGGAAATACCGATGGGCAGAGCAATTCTCAGCAGGGGGAGCTGGGTATGAAGGATGCCGTTGATATTTCCCAAAAAGAAGTCCGTGTATTTAAAAAAGGCCAGCAGGCCCAGGTTGCTGGCGACTGCAAAAATCACCGTCCACCTGGCTCCCTGCTCCTTCCCCCGCTGCCGGCAGCGATCCACCAGCAGACCCAGGAAGAAGTCCAGCACAATGGTAAACAGCATGAGGAACACATACATGGGCTCCCCCCAGGCGTAAAAGAACAGGCTGAAAACCAGGAGCACCCCATTGCGCAGCTTCTTCGGCACCAGGAAATAGATCAGCAGCACCGCGGGAAGAAACAGGAACAGAAACAGCAGGCTGGAAAATACCATGGAGCAGGTCCCTTTCATTGATTGATGGTGAGCCGAAGCAGAGAGAGTCGCCCGAAGGAGGCGTCCTGCCTCCTTCGGGCCGGTTTGGCTATTTGCCCAGAGCCTCTTTGATCAGGTCAATGACTCTCTGGTTTTCTCCCTGATAGTAGGTGAGCTGGTCCTCCTCGCTCATATCCATAGCTTCGTCGTTTGTCTCCCCGAGAAGCACCATGAACACGTAGTTGTCAAACCGCTCCACCCGGGCCGCCTGAACCTTGGCCAGATTCATGGGGTACTGCATGGTATCCCCGGCGATCTTGTCCCGGTAGGCGGTGAGGGCTTTTTCCACTTCGCCGGCGGCCTCGTCGCTGACTGCCTCAATGGCGACAAACTGATCCACATGGGCGCTCATCATAGGCATTTCGGCAATGAAGTCCTTGACCCATTCCTTCTTAACGCCATAGCGCTCCTCCAGCTGATCCTCCTCAACGGCCATGTTTGCCGTATAGGCCTCGCCAAAGAGCTCCTTAACGCCGGTGTGGATGCCGGAAAGAACGCCTTCAACAGCCTCCCCGGCGTCACTGGCGGCGGAGCTGATATCGGAAACGATTTCGCTGGAATCTGTGCCGCCGGAGCTTGCTTCGGAGCTTACCCCGGAGGAGCTGCTCCCGTCACTGTCGTTCCGGGGCGTACAGCCGGCCATGACTGCCAGCGCCGTCAGGGCGGCCAGCGTCAGAGAGAGCAGGCGTGTTTTCTTTTTCATCGTGATTTTCCTCCTTCGGCGGCGCGGTTTCGGACAAGGCCCGCAGGAGCCCCATTGTGATACGCCGCCTCATCTCTTAGTATCGTTTTTTTGTATCCGCCTATACGCGTCAGGACGCCGGAAAAATTGGACGGAAATCTTTCCTGTCCCGGAGGCGGCTACATGAGGAATATCCCAGAGTCTGGAAAAAGGTTGCAGAAAAATTGGCGGTTCCTTCCAAAAGGGGGCGGATTAGAATTTCTTTTTCCAAAAAAAGAGCCCGGCCGCCCCTACCAGCACCAGCGACAGAAGCAGCGCGAACCAGGTATAGGGCGCGTACCCGTCCAGATCCAGCATATTCATGCCGTAAAAGCTGAAAATCATAGAAGGAATGGCCAGCAGGGTGGTCATAATGGTCAGGATCTTCATCACATCGTTCAGGCTGTTGTTGATGATGGAGGCGGTGGCGTCCATGGTGTGGGAAAGGATGGTGGAGTAAATGGTAGACATTTCCACCGCCTGCTTGAATTCAATGATCACATCCTCCAGCAGATCCTGATCCTCCTCATAGAGGCGGATCACCCGGCCCCGGAGGATTTTTTCCAAGGTGATCTCGTTGGCCTTCAGGGAGGTAGAAAAGTAGGTCAGGGACTTCTGCAGCCCCATCAGCTGAACCAGGTCTTTATTCTTCATGGTCTTTTGCAGTTCCATCTCCATATGGCTGGACATTTTATTGATATGCTTCAGTCGGATGAGGAAGCTTTGGGCCACCCGCAGCAGGATGGTCAGCAGAAAACGGGTTTTCATGTGGGTCTGGACGTTTTTGACAAAGCCTTTGGCAATGTCGGTGACTGCGGAGGTTTCGTTGAGGCAGACGGTGACCACGTTCCGGGGCGTGATGATAATGCCCACCGGCATGGTGGTATAGACCAGATGCTTTCCTTCGGCGGTAGCAAGGGGGGCGTCCACGATGATCAGGGTCTGTTCCTCCTCCACTTCGATCCGGGAGGACTCCTCCTCATCCAAAGCGGCGCTGACAAAGTCCCGTTCCAGGCTGAGCTGCTCGATGAGGTACTCCATTTCGTCCAGCGTAGGGCTGACAGCGTTCACCCAGCAGCCGTCGGTGATGCTGTCCGTCTGAACGACAGCGTTGTCAATGGTTTTGTAAAAGCCCAGCATAGGTGACGTTCCCTCCCCCGGAAATCCATTTTGCGATAAAGCTATATGCTATATATAGTATATCCGATTTCCCCCCAAATGGCAAGTCCCCGGCATCCGGCAGGTGGGAAAGACCTCGAGGGCTCTGCCCTCGAGGTCCTGCCAAAGGGACGCGTCCCTTTGGAATCCCTTCCCCTTGGCAGAGCGCAAGACAGAGTCTCGCGGCCTTGCCCTTCCCGGCCGCGCAGAGATCCCGAACAGGCTCCCTGGATGGATTGACAGGGCAGCGGCTATCCATTACAATAATACCAGAGCGTCAGCATAAAGACGAAAGGGGCGGTCTGATATGGATTTTCCTGGAAAACGGTATCTGCTGTTTGATCTGGACGGTACAATCGTAGACTCTCAGGAGGGTATCTTCAACGGGGTGCGGTACGCCGCGGAGCGGCTCGGGCTGGAGCGCCCCCCTGCCGCCACCCTTCGGAAATTCGTCGGCCCGGCCCTTTACCACAGCTTTCAGGAGTACATGGACCTCTCCCCGGAGGACGCCTCCCGGGCGGTGGAATTCTATCGGGAGTTTTACTTTCCGGTAGGATACCGGCAGTGCATTGTCTATCCGGGGATGGAGGAGCTGCTTGCCGCTCTCCGGAAAGAGGGACGCTCCGCCGCGCTGGCAACCAAGAAGTCGGAGGCGGTTTCCCGGCAGATACTGACAGAGCTGGGGCTGGAGCACTATTTTGCGGCCATCTGCGGATCTGATCTCAGGGAGAACCACAACGACAAGCGGCATATCCTGGAGCGGGCCATGGAGCAGCTGGGCGTCCTGGACAAGGGACAGGCCCTGATGATTGGGGACAGCTTTTACGACTGCGAGGGCGCCCGCCTGGCGGGGATTGATTCCGTGGGGGTTCTTTACGGCTTCGGGGACGAGGCGTCCATGCGCGCCCACGGCGCCGCCGCCATTGCCGCCTCTGTTCAGGAGCTGCGGACGCTTCTGCTGGGGAGCGGCTCCCCATAATCCAAGCAAATGAGGAAGGAGAAAACGCTGTCCCCGTTCAGGACAGCGGATATCTGTTCAATGTCAATGATTCGTGTAGAGCATCTCAGCTTTTCCTACGGCTCAAGCTGGGATCCTATTTTTGAGGATGTGAGCTTCACCCTGGACACCGACTGGCGGCTGGGCTTTGTAGGCCGCAACGGCCGGGGCAAGACCACTTTTTTAAATCTGCTGCTGGGGAAATATGAGTACAGCGGCCAGATCGTCTCCTCGGTGGAGTTTGACTATTTTCCCTATCCGGTGAAGAATCCGGAGCGCTCCGCAGGAGCGATTCTGTCGGAGATCTGCCCGGCGGCCCAGGAATGGGAGCTGGAGCGGGAGCTCTCCTGCCTTCAGGTGGCCCCGGAGGTGCTGGAACGGCCCTTCCGCACCCTTTCCAACGGGGAGCAGACCAAGGCCCTGCTGGCGGCGCTGTTCCTGAATGAGGGGCGCTTTCTTTTGATTGACGAGCCTACCAACCATCTGGATCTTCGGGCCCGGGAGACGGTGGCGGCATATCTGAGCCGGAAGAAGGGCTTTATCCTGGTTTCCCATGACAGGAGCGTCCTGGACGCCTGCGTGGATCACATTCTGGCGCTGAACCGGACGGACATCGAGGTGCAGAGCGGGAATTTCTCCTCCTGGATGGAAAATTTCCAGCGCCGCCAGGAGTTCGAGGAGGCGCAGGATCAGCGTCTGCGGCAGGACATCCGGCGGCTGGAAAGCGCCGCCCGGCGGACCTCCGTCTGGTCGGATCGGGTGGAAGCGTCCAAGAGCGGCGCGGCGGACAGGGGCTATGTGGGCCACAAGTCCGCCAAGATGATGAAGCGCTCCAAGACCATCGAGGCCCGCCAGAAGGCGGCTGTTCAGGAAAAATCCGCCCTGCTCCGGAACGCGGAGCGGGAGGAAAAGCTGAAAATCTGCCCCCTGGAATATCATTCCCAGGTGCTTGCCCGGTTTGAGGAAGCCGCGCCCATGTATGAGCCTGGGAACCCGGTCTGCCAGCCGGTGAGCTTTGAGCTGCGTCAGGGGGAGCGGGTGGTATTGGACGGCAGGAACGGCAGCGGGAAGTCCAGCCTGCTGAAGCTGCTGACAGGGGAAAAGATTCCCCATACAGGAAGGGTGTCCCCCGCCTCGGGGCTGGTGATTTCCTATGTGTCCCAGGACACCTCCCGGCTGAAAGGGACGCTGACGGAGTACGCCCAAGGGAAGGGAATTGACGAAAGCACCTTCAAGACGCTTTTGCGGAAGCTGGGCTTTGAGCGGGTGCAGTTCGAGAAGCCCATAGAGGAATATTCCGGCGGGCAGAAGAAAAAGGTGCTCATTGCGGGCAGTCTCTGCGAGCAGGCGCACCTTTACATTTGGGACGAGCCGCTGAACTTTATTGACATCTATTCCCGCCGCCAGATCGAAGCGCTCCTTCTGGAGTACGCCCCCTCGATGCTTCTGGTGGAGCATGACAGCTCCTTCCGCTCCCAGATCTCCACCCGCACGATCTCCCTGTTCCCGCCCCTGTGAAGGCTTCCTGCGGCGAAGGGTAAGGCCGCGAGACGCTGTCTCGCGCTCTGCGGTGCGTCGTGAAACGACGCACCTAGGAATTCGGCTTCGCCGAATTCTGAGATGCGCCGATGGCGGCGCATCGTGGACGCGTCCCTTTGGAATCCCGTCTTTTTTAAGGGCGTGGAGGGGTGGGGGTTCCAGTCTGTACAGACTTTTTGCTTTCTGCCTCGCTGGCGCTCCCTGCGTGATCGATCGCCCGCCTACCCATTTTTTCGTAAAGAAAAAATTCATCCCCATAGGCGGCGCAGAGACTGCGACGCAGAGAGTTCCGAGCGTGTTCTGTTACGCTCATGCTTTCTGCGGAAGGGGAACATCGTGCGACGCACGGAATCCCCCCACCCGCACATACCGATCGGAAGCACTATCCCAGACTGCACAGGAACCCCAGTGCGGTACAGGAAAGTACCCCGCACGCAGGAGGGAGCTTTTTTCTTTACGAAAAAAGCGTACTGCGTGAATCAGACCATCTGCGTGGCAGAAAGCCGAAAGTCTGTACAGACTCAACCCCAACCCCTTTCCGCCCTTAAAAAGCCCTTAAAAAATAATGGGAATCCAAGGGGAATCCCTTCCCCTTGGCGAGAGGCGCGCAGGGTCAAAGCCTGCGGCTTTGACCCTTGGGCAGAGCTCTCGCGGCCTTGCCCTTTCCAGCGCACAGAGCAGGTTAATTCAAGGAGGATTCCGATATGCAGCTTTTTACTCCGCAGGAATGCGCTTCCAATTACGCGGCAGCAGGTCAGGTCAAGGCAGGAATGCCCCTTGTCAGAATGTTCCTGCTGGCTGTTCTGGCCGGATTCTTTATCGCCATGGGCGGCGCTGTTACCAATACCGCCGCGCACACCATTGCAAACGTGGGAGCAGCCCGCGTTCTCAGCGGCCTCTTGTTCCCCTTTGGGCTGGCTATGGTTATTCTGACCGGATCGGAGCTTTTTACCGGGAACACCCTCATGGTAATCTCTGTTCTGGATCGCCGGATCTCCCTGACTAGGATGCTCCGGAACTGGGGTGTTGTCTACCTGGGAAATACAGCGGGAGCCATGATCACAGCCGCCGCCTGCGCCTTCGGCGGACAGCTGAACTACTCCGGCGGGGAGCTGGCTGTATTTACCATGAAGCTGGCAGCGTCAAAATGCGTCCTTCCTCCGGCAAACGCCGTGATTCTGGGAATCCTCTGCAATATTCTGGTAACGGCAGGCGTGCTCCTCTCCCTCTCCGCAAAGGATCTGACCGGGCGGACAGTGGGCGCGTATCTTCCGATAGCATTTTTTGTTATCTGCGGCTTTGAGCACTGCATTGCCAACCTTTACTATATTCCTGCCGGACTGTTTGCCCGAATGGTTCCCGCCTATGAGGCTTTGGCGGTCAGCGGGGGCGTGGATCTCTCCGCTTTGACCTGGGGCGGCTTCCTGCTCCGCAACCTGCTTCCAGTGACCCTGGGGAATATCCTCGGCGGCGCCGGGATGGGCGCGCTGTACTGGTTCTGCCATGGCCGCACAAAGGGAACAGGCGCTTGAATTCTTCCCTTCTGCAAACAAAAAAGCCGCAGCGGAGATGCTTTTGGCATCTCCGCTGCTTTATTTGGCAAGCTACCCGCTCCCAAGGGATCAGCAGGAATCGCAGGCCCTACCCTAAAAAGTTTTACGGAAATTTACAGGGATTGCTCCCTTAGCAAGAGACGCGCAGGGTCAATGCCTGCGGCCTCGACCCTTGAAGAGAGCGCTCACAGCCTTGCCCTTCTGCTTTCCAGGCTGTTCGGGCGGATAGCAGTCGGTCAGGTTCAGCAGCTCCAGGGCCTGGCGCAGATCCAGATTTGGGATCACATGGCGCTTTCGTCCCTCGGAAACAGTATGGACCACCACGTTGCAGCAGCCGGACATGACCTGGAACAGGCTCTGGGTCACGGCCACCCGCACAATCCGCTCCCGGGGCACCGCTACGGTTTTGATCCGGTATCCATAGGTATACCGGAAGGTGTACGCATTCTTTGAGAGACCAATCCCGGTGTGGAAGAAGGACACCAGCTTGACCAGCAGATACCACACACAGGGAACCTCTGCCATCAGCCCTACATACAGAATCATCTCGTTAATCGGCTTGAACATCCGGAAGGCTCCGATCCACAGGAGGGTTACCGCCAGGATCCACCCCAGAGGCGGAATCAGGAACCGGGTGAGAAACTTGAGCCGGGGGCGGATCTCCGGGCCGCAGAGGGGGATCTCCGGCATCAGCAGCTCCAGATTCCGCTCAAGCTCCTCCTCCGCCGCAGCCGGCATCAGCACGGAAAGCTCATCCTTTCCCTTCCCGTAGCCGCTGCAGTGGATGAAAGCTGCGTACAGCCCGAACAGCTTGGTCATCAGGGTCTGCTGGAGCTCGATCAGGTTGACCCGGCGGACGCTGAGCCAGTATTCCCGCCGGGTGAGGAGGCCGCTTCGGATATGGAGGCTTCCTCCCTGGCGGGTGGCGGAAAAGAGCATGTGCCGCACCAGATTCAGCAGGAAGGATACCAGCCATCCCCCCAGGATCACAATGGCCAGAGCGGCGGCTGCGGGAGGAATCCCAAAGGCCAGCAGCCGGGAAAGCTCCGTCAGCTGCTGCATCATCAGGTCCTCCACCTGGTCCCCCAGCACCTTGCCGGCGCCGGAAATAAAGGTGGAAATAAACAGCACCCCTGTCAGGGTGTTGGAGGCCACAAAGGAGAGTACCGCAATATAGAAATTCCGGGGCAGATAGACCCGCTTAATCTCCGACTCCCGTACAAAGGGCGCGTTGGCCATGCGGCAGAGAGGCTCCAGCTCCCGGGACCAGATGGTCATTTCGAAATCCGCCAGGGCGGCGGTGCCTCCGTCTGTGTCCGCTCGCACCCGGATAGCCCGGAAGGGAATCAGATACCAGGGCCGCTCCACGGAGAGGACGGACAGCTTCCGGTAGGGCAGATATCGGTACCGGGCCACAGCCAGGCCCTTCCGAACCCGGAGGCCGTTCTCCTCCAGCCGGTAGACGCACCGGAACCAGCCCGCAAACCCCATTCCCAGGATCAGCAGCAGGATGCAGATATCGAACCAGGCGCCCCGGAGCCACAGATAAAGGTCCCCTCCGCTGAGGAAAATGGAAAGCAGGGCCCGGAGCAGGGGAAACAGCAGCAGGGCCAGAAACCGGGAGGTCTGTTCCAGGATATTGACGGGGTGGGCGTGGGTGTATTGGGGGACGGGCCCCGTCCCTTTGGGAGAGCCGCTCATGAGAGCTTCGCTCCGGCCAGAAGCTCCGCCAGCTCCTGGGCCCTGCCGGTGTTCATGAAGAGGATGCGCAGATTCCCTCCGGCTCCGCTGGCCACAAAGGAGGACAGCCGCAGAACCGGGGTCAGGGGATTGTTGTAGACCGACACAAAGGCAATCCGTTCCCGGTAGAGGACCTTCACGCTGGGGAAGATTACGCCGGAGCGGTAGACCAGCGCGTCCCTGCCCACTGCATAGCTGATGCTCAGATAGAGCAGCGGCAGGTACAGGAAGGCCGCCAGCACATAAACAGCGCCTGACGTCCACAGGAGCAGATACCAGAGCCAGGTATAGGGAACAAAGATCAGCAGGATCAGGGTGATCAGCAGCGCTGCCGCCAGAGCCGCCAGAAGCTCCCAGATGATGACCGCCTTCCAGGAAATGTGCTCGTAGTGCAATCCGCTTTCCCCTCCTATACACAGAGATACAGTTCGTCGGCAAGAGCTCGAGGCTCTGCCTCGAGTCTCCGCGGTGCGTCGTGAAACGACGCACCTAGGAATTCGGCTTCGCCGAATTCTGCGATGCGCCGCCAGCGGCGCATCGGGAAGGGCTTCCCCTTGGATTCCCATTATTTGAAGGGCTTTTTAAGGGCGGAAAAGGGGTGGGGGCGAGTCTGTACAGACTTCCTTCTCCCTGCCGCGCAGAGAGTCTGATTCACGCTACGCTTTTTTCGTAAAGAAAAAAGCTCCCCTGTGCGGAATCCCAAGTCTGTACACCCCATCGAGCGTGTGCCCTTGACCTTTGGCAGACAGTGAATGCGCCGTACGAATTGCCCCGCACGCAGAGCTGAATTTTTTCTTTACGAAAAAATGGGTAGGCGGGCGATTGGCCACGAAGGGAGCAGCAGCGAGGCAGGAACCAAAATTCTGCTCCCCCATAACCCCAAAAGACGGGAATCCAAGGGGGCCAGGCCCCCTTGGCAGAGCGCGAGACAGCGGCTCGCGGCCTTAGGCGTCTCACTTCCGGCCCTGGTTCTCCAGGAGCTGGTGCTTGATGTTCCAGAGCTTTTGGGAGAGATCCACATAGTAATTGTGAGGGTTCTCGAACCGCTTCACCTCGTCCCAGAGGGTATCCACCTGCTCCGCGCAGTAGCTGCGGATTTCCTGGATGGAGGGGGAGGTATAAACCCGCTGCCCCTTGCGGAAGACAGGAACCATCAGCTCCCGGGCGGTGAAGTCGGTCAGGGTCTGGCGCTTCCAGGTGGCGTCCGGATCGAAGATCTCCAGAGGCTGGGTGCAGTCCAGAACCTCGTCGTGGACGCAGAGCAGGTCGGCAATGGCCTTGCCGGTGCTGTTCTCGAACAGCCGGTAGACCTTCTTAAAGTGGGGATTGGTGATTTTTGCGGTGTTTTCGCTGATTTTGATCTTTGGAATCACAGCGCCGGCCTCGTTCTCCACGGCGCAGAGCTTGTAAACGCCGCCGAAAACAGGATCGCTCTTGGAGGTGATCAGCCGCTCGCCCACGCCGAAGGCGTCCACGCAGGCCCCTTGGGAAAGAAGGGTTTCAATCAGGTATTCGTCCAGGGAGTTGGAGGCTACGATTTTACAGCCGGGAAGTCCGGCCTCATCCAGCATTTTCCGGGCCTTTTTGGAGAGGTAGGTGATGTCGCCGGAGTCCAGGCGAATACCGAAGCTGGTGATTCCCCTGGGGAGAAGCACCTCCTTGAAGGCGCGGATGGCGTTGGGTACGCCGCTTTTGAGCACGTTGTAGGTGTCCACCAGGAGGGTGGCGTTGTTGGGGTAGATTTCGCAGTAGGTTTTGAAGGCGCTGTACTCGTCGTCGAACATCTGGACCCAGGAGTGCGCCATGGTGCCGCTGGCAGGCACGCCGTAGAGCTGATCAGAGAGGGTGCAGGCGGTGCTGGAGCAGCCGGCGATATAGGCGGCCCGGGCGCCCAGAATGGCGCCGTCGGAGCCCTGGGCCCGGCGGGAGCCGAACTCCGCCACGGGACGGCCCTTAGCGGAGCGGACGATCCGGTTGGCCTTGGTTGCAATCAGGGATTGATGATTCAGGGTCAGAAGGAGGAAGGTCTCCACCAGCTGCGCCTGAAGGGCGGGAGCGCGGACAGTGAGAATCGGCTCCCGGGGAAAAATGGGAGTGCCCTCCGGCACGGCGAAAATATCGCCGGTAAAGCGGAAGTCCTTCAGGTAGTCCAGGAACTCCTGGGAGAACTGGCCCTTGCTTTTCAGGAAGCGGATGTCCTCCGGAGAGAAATGAAGATTTTCAATATATTGGATCACCTGCTCCAGTCCGGCGGCAATGGCGAACCCGCCCCCGTCCGGCACCGTGCGGAAAAACACGTCAAAATAGGACATCTTATCCAAAAAGCCATTCTGGAAGTAGCCGTTGCCCATAGTCAGCTCATAGTAATCGCAAAGCAAGGTATAATTAGGAAATTCATTCATCGAAACACAACTCCTTATTGTTGTCTTTTGTCGGATTTATACAGGAAGTTTCAGTCCTTGCGGCTTTTTCTCTGGATCATTCCTGCGCGGCAGAGGGGAGCGTCAGCGGCCTGGAGCGCCGGAACGGCCAGGCAGGCCGCCGCTCCATGGATCATTTATATAAGAATAGAACAAACCCAAAGGAAAGTCAACGGTTTTCATTTTGAACAGGGATCACGCCCGCCGCAGCCCCACCTGCCTCAGGGCGGAAAGGTCTTGCACTTGCAAGGCTGGTGGCTGCTCGAAGGTCAAGGCCGCGAGGCTCAAAATGAAATTTTTTCGGCTGGAGCTTGCAGAACGGGAGGGGATATGCTACCATTAAGAGGGATCCTGTGCGCAGGCAAATGAAAGGATTGTGACGCCGACAATGGTTAAGGATATGACTGAGGGAAAGCCTCTGAAGCTGATTCTCTCCTTCTGTGTGCCCCTGGTAATGGGCAATCTGTTTCAGCAGCTTTACAATATGGCAGACAGCATCATCGTGGGTCAGTTCGTGGGCGTGGGCGCTCTGGCTGCGGTAGGGGCCACCGGCTCCCTGAATTTCCTGGTGCTTGGGTTCATGAACGGACTGTGCAGCGGCTTTTCCATCCCCATCGCCCAGAGCTTTGGCGCGGGACGGTTTGACGAGATGCGGAGCCGGGTCTGCAACGCCATGTATCTGGGAGTCGGAACCGCCATCCTTTTGACCATACTGACTATGATCTTCACGCCCCAGATGCTCCGCCTGATGAACACTCCCGAGGATATTTATCAGGACTCCTATCGGTATATCATCATCATTTTCGGCGGCATCTTCGTTATCATGCTCTACAATATCCTGGCGGGCTTCCTCCGGGCCCTGGGAGACAGCAAAACGCCCCTCTACTTCCTGATCATCGCCTCTGTCCTGAACATCCTCCTGGATCTGCTGTTCATTCTGGCCTTCAACATGGGGGTCAGCGGCGCGGCGCTGGCCACGGTGATTTCCCAAGGCGTTTCGGCAGTGCTCTGCCTCCTCTACATTCGGAAGAAGTTCCTGATCCTCCGTTTCAGCCGGGAGGAGATCCGTCCCTCCCTGACCCACTCCAAAAGGCTGGTGGCCATCGGGCTTCCCATGGCCCTGCAGTTCTCCATCACGGCGGTGGGCTCCATCATCCTGCAGACTGCTGTGAACACTCTGGGTTCCGGCGTGGTTGCGGCTGTGACCGCAGCGGGAAAGATCCAAATGATCGTCACCCAGCCCATGGAAACCCTGGGCATCACCATGGCCACCTACGGGGGGCAGAACATCGGCGCGGGAAAGCCGGCCCGTGTGCTCAAGGGAGTTCGTCAGAGCCTTCTGCTGGAGCTGGGGTACTGCGTCGCCGCCTTCTTTGTAGTAGCCTTCCTGGGGCGGTATATCGCCCTGCTGTTCATCAGCCCGGAGGAAACTCTGATTCTGGAGCAGATGGTTCACTTCATGCGGATCAACGGGCTCTTCTATCCCATCCTGGGGATCCTGTTCATTTACCGCAACACCCTGCAGGGACTTGGCTACAGCGTTCTGCCCATGCTGGCAGGAGCCTGTGAGCTGGTAGGACGGAGCCTGGTAGCCTTCTGCCTGGTGGGAACCTGGGGCTTTGACGCCATCTGCTTTGCCAACCCCATGGCCTGGGTGGCGGCGGATCTCATGCTGGTCACCACCTGGATTGTCAAGAGCCGCCTTCTCAAGCGGGACGCCCGCTCCCAGCTGGGCCAAGAGCCTGTCTAGGCTCTCTGCCTGTTCGGAAGGGGAAGGCCGCGAGAGCTCTGCTCTCGCGCTCTCGCCAAGGGGATTAAATCCCCTTGGAACCCGTAATTTTAGGGGTATGGGGAGCAGAACTTCAGTCCCTTCCTCGCTGGTACTCTCCGCAGAGACGATCGCCCGCCTACCCATTTTTTCGTAAAGAAAAAATTCATCCCTACAGGCGGCGCAGAAGGTGCGACGCAGAAAGTTTCGAGCGTGTTGTGCTACGCTCATACTTTCTGCAAGGAGGGACTTGGGAGGGACGCACGGAATCCTCCAGTCAGGGCTACCGTCTGACGGCGGCATCCCTGCCATGCCCCGGACGTTCCTTCGGAACGTATGGGAGAGGGGACCGCCGCTGCTCCGAAGGAGCGGCGGCGGTGGAAGGATTCCCTCATGGGCACAAAGCCCCCCAGCCGCACATACCGATCGGAAGATCGAGCCTAGTTTGCGCAGAAATCCCAGTGCGGCGCAGGAAGTCCCCCACATGCAGGAGGGAGCTTTTTTCTTTACGAAAAAAGCGTACTGCGTGAATCAGACCATCTGCGTAGCAGGAGGAAGGAAGTCTGTACAGACTTGACCACCCCTTTTCCGCCCTTTAAAAGCCCTTCAAAAATTACGGGTTCCAAGGGGATTTAATCCCCTTGGCAGGAGGCCCGCAGGGTCAAAGCCTGCGGCTTTGACCCTTGGGCAGCGCCCTCGAGGTCTTACGAAAGGAGCATTCATTATGAAAACACCCCGCATTCTTCTGGGACTGGCTCTGGTTTTTCTGCTCTTCACGGGCTGTGAGTCCGCCCCGCCGGAGGACGCTGTCCTGGCCTCCTTCACCGCTGTCACGCTGGACGGCGGCTCTTTCACAAAGGAGGATATCCAATCCAAGGATGTGACCATTATCAACGTCTGGGCTACCTTCTGCGGCCCCTGCCTGGAGGAAATGCCCGACCTTGCCGCCTATGCCAAAACGCTTCCCGACAACGTGCAGCTGATCACCGTCTGTGCGGATTATGCAGGCGACGCCGACCCGGTCAGGAAGATTCTCCAGCAGGCCGGATACGACGGCGTCACCCTCATCAGCGGCGATGGGGATATGGCGGCTCTGGTGGGCTCCATCCAGGCCGTACCCACTACCGTCCTCATAGACAGCGAAGGCCGGCTTTCCGGTTCTCCCATCGTCGGCGGACAGCCCGATTTGGCCGACGCTTTCAACAAGGCGGTCAATCAGGCCCTGAAAGAGCAGGGCAAGGCGGAGCTTTCCGGTGAGTAGGCGTCTCTCCCTTCTCCGCTGGGGACTGCTGGCGCTGGGCATCCTGTTCATCGCCATCGGCATCGGGGGCGGGGAGCATCTGGAGGTCATGAGAAAGGCGGTGCGCATATGCATGGAATGCATCGGCATCGGGTGAAGCGATCCTTTCAGCGGCGGAGCCAGATCCTGGCCGCAGTCCTCTTTAATGGCTATCTGCTGGGCTTTCAAAAGGGCCGGATCTTTACCGGAGCCAGCAAGGCGGTCTGCGTTCCGGTGCTGAACTGCTATTCCTGCCCCGGCGCACTGGGGGCCTGCCCGGTGGGATCCCTCCAATCCGCCCTGGGAAGCGGATTTCCCTTCTACACCGTTGGCCTGCTGATGGTCTTCGGGATCCTTCTGGGAAGGCTGGTCTGCGGGCTTCTCTGCCCCTTCGGACTGGTGCAGGACCTGCTGCACAAGATCCCCCTGCCTAAATGGAAGCTGCCGGAAAAGCCGGACCGCGCCGCCCGGTATCTGAAATACGCGGTTCTGCTCCTGCTGGTCCTCCTGCTCCCCGCCCTTTCCGCCGGGGAGAACGGGGTGCCCGTCCCCTGGTTCTGCAAGTATCTCTGTCCCGCCGGAACGCTGGAGGGGGGGCTTCCCCTGCTGCTGACCAATCCCTTCCTCCGGCAGGCCGTGGGGCTGCTTTTCAGCTGGAAGGCCCTGGTGCTGGCAGCGATCCTTGCCGCGTCCATGGTGATCCACCGGCCCTTCTGCAAATACCTCTGCCCGCTGGGAGCTTTCTATGGGCTGTTCAACCGGATCAGCTTCTATCAGATGAACCTGGAGCCCGCCAGCTGCACCGGCTGCAAAAGCTGCGAACGGGTCTGTCCCATGAACGTGCGCATCACCCAAACTATCAACAGTCCGGAGTGTATCCGGTGCGGAAAATGCAAGGCTGCCTGTCCCGCAGGGGCCATTACCTCCGGGTTTTCCCTGGGGAAGGCCCGCTCCGGCGCACATTCTGGGCAGGCAGCAGAAGCACAGGGAAAGGAGCTTCCAAAATGAACGATATCTACCAATTTGATCCCCGGCTGAAGGAGCGGTTTGCAGCCGCTGAGGAGCGCTGCGGCGAAGCGTTCCGCCGGATGGAGGATATTTGCGCATACAATGAGGCCAAGGTGCTCCGCGCCTTTACGGACTGCCGGGTCAGCGAAACCCACTTCGCAGGAAGCACCGGCTACGGCTATGGAGATCGGGGCCGGGAGGCCCTGGATCAGGTCTTCGCCTGTGCCTTCGGGGCGGAGGACGCTCTGGCGCGGCACAATTTCGTCTCCGGCACCCATGCGCTGACGGTGGCGCTGTTCGGCGTGCTCCGGGCGGGGGATCGGATGGTTTCCCTCACAGGCGCTCCCTATGATACCATGGAAGAGGTCATCGGCATCCGGGGCCAGGGGTGCGGCTCCCTCCGGGATTTCGGGGTGACGTACAGCCAGGTGGAGCTGCTGCCGGACGGCACGCCGGATCTGGAGGGAATCCGTCAGGCAGTGCCCGGCGCCCGGGTGGCCTATATCCAGCGTTCCCGGGGCTATGCCCTCCGGCCCTCCCTGACAGTGGCGGACATTGCCCGTCTGGCGGAGGCGGTGCGCTCCGTGAATCCGGAGGCGGTGATTCTGGTGGACAACTGCTATGGCGAGTTTGTAGAGCGGCAGGAGCCTGTCCAGGCGGGAGCGGATCTGATAGTGGGCTCCCTGATTAAGAATCCCGGCGGGGGAATCGCCCGCACCGGCGGCTATATTGCCGGGAAACGGGCGTTGGTGGAGCAGTGCGCCTATCGGCTCACCTGCGTGGGAATGGGCAAGGAGGTAGGCTGCACCCTGGGAGAGAGCCGTTCCCTGTTCCAGGGCTTCTTTTTTGCGCCCTCCGTTGTGGCGGGCGCGGTGAAGACCTCCATCTTCGCCCTGTCCCTGTTCGATCTGCTGGGCTATCCGGTGACCCCCGCCTTTGACGCTCTCCGCACGGATCTGATCGCGGCCATCCAGCTTGGAAGTCCGGAGGGACTGGTTGCCTTCTGCCAGGGAATCCAGAAAGGCTCCCCGGTAGACAGCTTTGTCCTTCCGGAGCCCTGGGACATGCCCGGCTATGAGGATCCGGTGGTGATGGCCGCAGGCGCTTTTACCTTGGGCTCGTCCATCGAGCTTTCGGCAGACGGCCCGCTCCGCCCGCCTTACGCTGTCTATCTTCAGGGCGGACTCACCTACAACACCGGAAGAATCGGCATCATGCTTGCCGCCCAGTCCATGCTGGATCAGGGCGTTCTCAGGCTCTGAGCGGGAAAGGCCGCGAGACGCCGTCTCGCGCTCTGCGATGCGCCGCTGGCGGCGCATCGGGGATCTAAATCCCCTTGGAACCCGTAAATTTTTTGGGGTTATGGGGGCAAGTCTGTATAGACTGGTTACTCCCTGCCTCGCTGATACTCCCTTCGTGGTCGATCGCCCGCCTACCCATTTTTTCGTAAAGAAAAAATTCAGCTCTACGTGCGGGGCAGGGGCTGCGACGCAGAAAGTCCCGAGCGTGTCCTGCTACGCTCATGCTTTCTGCGGGGAGGAAACACTGTGCTACGCACGGAATCCCCCAGTCAGGGCTACCGCCTGACGGCGGCATCCCTGCCAGCCCCCTTGTCATACGTTCCGAAGGAACGTATGGGAGAGGGGACCGCCGCTGCTCTGAAGGAGCGGCGGTGGTGGAAGGATTCCCCCGGGAGTACAAATCCCCCCATCTGTACATACCGATCGGAAGCACTATCCCAGACTGCGCAGGAACCCTGGTGCGGCGCAGGAAGTCACCCGCACGGAGGAGGGAGCTTTTTTCTTCACGAAAAAAGCGTACTGCGGGAATCAGACTGCCTGCGTGGCAGGAGCAAGGAAGTCTGTACAAACTCAACCTCACCCCTTTTCCGCCCTAAAAAAAGCCCTTCAAATAATGGGAATCCAAGGGGAATCCCTTCCCCTTGGCAGGAGGCTCGCAGGCTTTGACCCTTGGGCAGAGCCCTCGAGGTCTTCCCCGCCGCGCGCAGACCAAGGGGGGAGTCTTTACAGACTCCCCCCTTGGCAATCCTTCAGCGGATTTATTCCAGCTCGAAAACGCCGGTGTAGAGCTGGTAGTACTTGCCCTGGCTGGCAATCAGGGAGCGGTGGGTGCCCCGCTCGATAATGCGGCCCTGCTCCAGCACCAGGATCATATCCGAGTTCTGCACCGTAGACAGCCGGTGGGCGATTACAAATACAGTCCGGCCGTGCATCAGGGCATCCATGCCCTTCTGGACAATGGCCTCCGTGCGGGTGTCTATGGAGGAAGTCGCTTCATCCAGGATCATGACCGGCGGATCCGCCACGGCCGCCCTCGCAATGGAAAGCAGCTGCCGCTGGCCCTGGGACAGGCCGGCCCCATCCCCGGAAAGCACGGTATCGTAGCCCTCCGGCAGCATAGCAATGAATCCGTCCGCGTTGGCCCGGCGGGCCGCGGCGTAGACCTCCTCGTCCGTGGCGTCCAGACGGCCGTACCGGATATTCTCCATCACCGTGCCGGTAAAAAGATTGGTATCCTGAAGCACAATCCCCAGGGAACGGCGGAGATCGTTCTTCTTAATCTTGTTGATATTGATTCCGTCATAGCGGATCTTTCCGTCCGCCAGATCATAAAACCGGTTGATCAGGTTGGTGATGGTTGTCTTGCCCGCGCCGGTAGCGCCTACAAAAGCCATCTTCTGACCAGGCTCCGCATGGAGGGACACATTGTGCAGCACCAGCTTTTCCTCCGTGTACCCGAAGTCCACGTCAAAGAACTGCACGTCCCCCTCCATGGGCGTATAGGTGATGGTTCCGTCCCCGTGGGGATGCTTCCAGGCCCAGCGGCCGGTATGCTCCGCCGCCTCGGTGAGAACGCCGTTTTCCTCCCTGGCGTTCACCAGGGTTACATAGCCCTCGTCTGTTTCCGGCTCCTCATCCATCAGCTGGAAGATCCGATCCGCGCCCGCAAGCGCCATGATCACCGAGTTCAGCTGCTGAGATACCTGATTAATGGGCATGGTGAAATTCTTGCTCAGATCCAGAAAGCTGGCAATGGCTCCCAGGGTCAGGCCGCCCAGCCCGCTGACTGCCAGAGCGCCGCCTACGATGGCGATCAGCACGTACTGCAGATGCCCCAGATTGTTCATGATGGGCCCCAGGATATTGGCAAAGCGGTTGGCCTGGGTGGCGTCATGGCAGAGCTCCTCGTTGAGACGGTCAAAGTCCGCCTTGGACTGCTCCTCATGGCAGAATACCTTGACCACCTTCTGGCCGTTGATCATCTCTTCAATGTAGCTGTTGGTTTTTCCCAGGGCCTGCTGCTGGCGGACGAAGAATTTTCCGCTGTGCCCGGCCACCTTCCGGGTCACCGCCATCATCACCGCCAGGGACGCAAGCACCAGCAGGGTCAGCCAGATGCTAGTGGAAACCATGGCGCAGAACACCGCCAGGACCGTCACCACAGAGGCGAACATCTGGGGCAGGCTTGCGGAAATCATCTGGCGCAGGGTGTCGGTGTCGTTGGTGTACCGGCTCATTACGTCGCCGATGGGGTGGGTGTCAAAGTACCGGATGGGCAGGGTCTGCATATGGGCGAACATATCCTCCCGGATCTTCCGGAGCACTCCCTGGGCGATCACCGCCATGATCCGGTTGTACAGCCAGCTGGACACCACGCCCATCATATAGATCAGGGCCATGGTGAAAATCGTTTGCAGCAGGCCGGTAAACACCGGATGCTCCATCCCGATCAGGGGGGTGATGTAATCGTCGATCAGGATCCGCAGGAACAGGGAGCCGGCTACCCCGGTAAGGGCGCTGGCCAGAATGCAGACCGCGACCAGAATCAGCCGGAGCTTATAGCCGCGGGTCAGATACCCCAGAAGGCGGCGGATGGTCTTGCCCTGCTGCTTCAGATCCAGCTTGGCCCGCGGGCCTCCCATGCCGCGGCCCATGGGGCCCCGCGGGCCCGGCATGGTACGGGACTCCTGCGCTTTAGGCTGCGTCATTGCCGTTGCCTCCTTTTATCTGGGATTCGTAGACCTCCCGGTAGATGGGGCTCTGCTCCATCAGCTCGGCATGGGTGCCTGCCGCGTCCACCCGGCCGTTGTTCATGACGATGATCTGATCCGCGTCCATCACCGAGGCGATCCGCTGGGCAATGATCAGCTTGGTAGTCTCCGGGATCTCCTCCCGGAAGGCCTTGCGGATCAGGGCGTCGGTCTGGGTGTCCACCGCGCTGGTGGAGTCGTCCAGGATGAGGATCCGGGGCTTTTTCAGCAGGGCGCGGGCAATGCAGAGCCGCTGCTTCTGCCCGCCGGAGACATTGGCGCCCCCCTGCTCAATGTAGGTGTCATACCCGTCCGGGAAGCTTCGGATGAAGCCGTCCGCCTGGGCCAGACGGCAGACCCGCTCCAGCTCCTCGTCCGTGGCCTCCGGGCTGCCCCAACGGAGGTTTTCCTTGATGGTGCCGGAGAACAGCACATTCTTCTGAAGCACAACCGCCACCTGCTCCCGGAGGACGTTCAGGTCATACTCCCGCACATCCGCGCCCCCTACCCGGACGCTTCCCTGAGTGGCGTCGTAGAGCCGGGGGATCATCTGGATCAGGGTGGATTTGGCGCTGCCGGTTCCGCCCAGGATGCCCACCGTGCTGCCGGAGGGAATCCGCAGGCAGATGTCCTTCAGGCAGAGCCCCTCCTCGCCCCGGCCCCGGCCGTAGGTAAAGTTCACATGCTCGTAAACGATTTCCCCGTCCTTCACCTCTGTGATCGGGTTGGCGGGGCTGTGGATGTCGCTCTGCTCCAGGATGACCTCTACAATCCGCTCCGCAGAGGCCCGGGACATGGTGAGCATCACAAAGATCATGGCCAGCATCATCAGGCTGGAAAGGATCTGGCCCGCATAGGTGATCAGGCTCATCAGCTCGCCGGTGGTCAGGGTGGAGGAGACGATCATCTGCGTGCCGAACCAGGCGATCAGCAGGACGCAGAGGTACATGGAGAACTGCATCAGCGGGCTGTTGAAGGCCAGGATCCGTTCCGCCCTGGAAAAGTCCTCATAGATGCTCTTTGAGACAGCGCCGAACTTTTCCTTTTCGTGCTCCTCCCGGACGAAGGATTTCACCACCCGGATGCCCCGGAGATTTTCCTGCACCACGCTGTTAAGCTTGTCGTAGGTGCGGAATACACGCTCAAAGATGGGGTAGGCGTTCGTGACGATCAGGGCAAGCCCTGTTCCCAGAATCGGGATGGTCACCAGAAACACCAGGGCCAGCCGGGGATTGATCTGCACTGCCATAATCAGGGAAAAGATCAGCATGGCAGGCGCGCGCACGGCGATCCGGATGATCATCTGATAGGCGTTCTGCACGTTGGTCACATCCGTGGTCAGCCGGGTGACCAGGCTGGCGGTGGAAAAGCGGTCAATATTGGAGAAGGAGTAGTCCTGCACATGGTGGAACATCTTCTTCCGCAGATTTTTCGCAAAGCCGGCGGAGGCCTTGGCGGCGTAATGCCCTGACAAACAGCCGAAGGCCAGGGAGATCACCGCGGAGAACACCAGGGCGATGCCCGTCCGGATGATGACCTCCATATTGCCGGGGGTGATGCCCCAGTCGATCAGGTAAGCCATCAGGAGGGGGATGACCACTTCCATCAGGACTTCCAGGCTTACAAGGAGCGGCGCCAGGATGGAGTCCTTCTTATAGGTTCCCACGCACCGCAGCAAATGCTTCAGCAATGAACATCACATTCCTTTCTTCTCGAATCAGTCCTCCAGGTTCTGCCGGATCCGGCCCAGAACGTCCAGAAAGCTCCGGATTTCCCCGTCGGTCAGGCCCCTGCGGAGGCGGCGTTCCATCTCCAGAATCTGGGCATGGGCGGCAGTGTGCGCTCTCAGAGCCTTTTCGGTCAGGCAGAGCTTTTTCAGCCGGGCGTCGTAGGGGACCGGGCTCCGGGTGATGAGGCCGTTCCGCTCCATGAGCTGCAAAAGCCCGGTGGCAGTAGAGCGCCTGACGTGGAACGCCCGCTCCAAATCCCGCTGGAACAGGTCCTGTTCCCGGTGGTCGTACAGATAGCCGAGCACCCGGCCCTGTATGCCGGTGACGCTGTCCCCTTCCTCCTGCGCCTGGGAGAGCAGCTCATCTATCTTCCGGCGGATGCAGTGTGCCAGGGTGTTGATCTGAAACCCCAGCTCTGTTTCCGATGGCATTCAATTCGCCTCCTTACTGTTAGGACACGAACATAATACCATGAAAAATTTGCATTGTCAAGGGGGCTGTGCGGTGTGGGAGGGGCAAGGCCGCGAGACGCTGTCTCGCGTCTCTGCGGTGCGTCGTTTCACGACGCATCGGGGATCTAAATCCCCTTGGAACCCGTAATTTTTGAAGGGCTTTTTAAGGGCGGAAAAGGGGTGGGGTTGAGTCTGTACAGACTTTCTTCCCTCTGCCACGCAGAGGGTCTGATTCACGCAGTACGCTTTTTTCGTAAACTCTAAATGAGCAAAATTAAAAACTGCACAAAAGGGTCCTAAAACGACGAATAGCGGCAGACAAAGACAGAGATGCATCAAAAAGGACAATAAAAAACAAATGGGCCAAGGGAAGGATGACAAA
>JAAVZY010000116.1 GCA_022791945.1 Oscillospiraceae bacterium
ACGCCATCCGTTTTGTCAAAAGATTTCGTATCCTCTCGGAACGTTACCGTAACCGGAGAAAGCGCTTTGCTCTCCGCTTTTCCTTGATTGCTGGTATCTGCAACTTTGACCGCTTAGCTTAATTTCGCAAGAGGTCTAATATAAAGATAATCCAAGGAGACGTGTCCCCTTGGATTATCTTTATTGTAAGGGCAAAAGAAGCGGATTTTCTGTACTTTTTTCTGCTATTTCTGATCCGGCGGGTCCTCCCGTTCAATCGGCACGATGACCGGCTCGGGAGAATGGATATACAGCTCCTCACACCGCTGCTGGGCTTTGACGAGCAGGCGGATCGCCTTTTCCGCTTCCCGCGCCATGGTCAGATACATTTCTTTATAGTTCGGCATCTTTCTCACCTCAATGACAGCTTACAATATTTTCCTTCAAAATGCAATAGAAAATTCTAATGTATTTTATCTTGTATGTTTGCAATACAATAGGGGCAAGGGGTGGTATAGATGTCCTTTGTGCCAAAGCAGACCAGAAAAAAGGTTGAGACAGGATACAAAACGATCTATCTGCGCCGAAGCCTGATTGATCAGATCGAGCGCATCGCGAAGGACAATGAAACCAGCTTTAACAACGTGGTTGTCAGCATGATCGAGCGATGCCTGGAGGACGAGGAGGGCGAGCCGGAATAATGGCTCGCCCCTTTGCTTTTCAGCAGGGCCGGGAGGGATCCCGGCCCTTTCCATATTCAGAAAGGATGAACGACAGACAAATGAAAATCATTGAGCTGGAGCGGTGGGGGACAGGAGGGATGCCCCTTGGTTGATCCCGGTACCCTGACGATGGCGGCAAAAGCAGCAGCGGCGGTCCTGCAGAACGAAAAGACCCGCAAGATCCTGGGATGGATTATCGCCGCCATCCTCTCCCCGCTGCTGCTCCTGCTGATTCTCCTGTCGGCCCTGCTGGCGGGAGGAGCCAGCCATAACACCGCCGCCCTGAAGCTCTGCTTTGAGGACGGAGCCATCCCGCCCGCCATGCCCATGGAGTACCGGGCGCGCATTCAGGAGATGCGGGAGAGCTTTTCCCTGCTGGAGAAGGAAGCGGAGAAGCTGAATGATCGGATGGAGAACAGCCTGGATACGGTTCGTATCCAGGCTGTTTTCTATGCGCTGTATTTCGGCGGGGAGCATCCCAGCCGCCAGCTCCACCGGCAGTTCGCGGACTGCTTCGTCCGGCAGGAGGAGCGCACACGCATCATTGTCACTGTGGATGAGGAGGGAAACGAATTCGAGACGGAGGAATCCTATACGGTAACCATGCCAATCGAGAGTCTGGAGGAAGTCTATCGGAATCTGAGCGCCCGCATGGGACTGGACATTTTCGATGAGCAGAAGAACAACGCGGACAGCATCTATAACATCGTCCGCTTCGGCTATGCGGGCGGTGAAAGCGTTACGGATGCTCCTTTCATAGGCGCGGACGGCTTCTGCTCCCCGATAGGTGAGAACTGGCGGACGCTGGTCACCTCTGAATTCGGGCTCCGGGCGGATCCCTTCACCGGGAAGCGGAAGGGCCATACCGGACTGGATCTGGCGGTCCCCAACGGAACTCCCATCCGCGCCGCCCTGCCGGGGACGGTCCGGACGGCTGCGTACAACCAGGGCGGGTACGGGTACTACGTCCTGATTGATCACGCCGATGGACTGTCCACCCTGTACGCCCACAGCTCCAGACTGCTGGTGCGGGCCGGAGAAGCGGTAGAGGCCGGGGACGTGATTGCCCTCTCCGGCTCCACCGGGAGGTCTACCGGCCCGCATCTTCACTTCAAGGTGCATATCAATGGGGAGCGGACCAATCCCAGAAGCTACTTGCCATAAACGCAGAGGAGAAAACGCACTATGAAATTCAAAGCAAATTTTATGGAAAAGCCGGGAAATTTCCAGATGGACGACTGTGAGATTGAAAAAGTCGTAGAGCTGTCCCACGAGGATTTCTGCCGGCTGAAGATCACGCCCCTGGAAAATCAGCCGTTCCTTGCGGAACACAAGAGTTGCATGTTCAGCCGGGACGGCGTGATCCATTGTCTGTTGGCGCTGGATCAGGGCGGCAGCGATGGCATACTTGTTGATGCGGAACAGGGCTTTTGACAGCGGTTCCTACGCGTTTTGAGGAGGAAATATGGTCAAAGGAAAGGTCAAATCCACGATATGGTTTACCCCGGCAGTCAAGGAACAGGTCGAGGCAAACTACCGTGCGGATAACTGCGGCAGCCAAAGCGACTTCGTGGAAAAGGCCGTGGAGTTCTACCTCGGCTACCTCAACGCACAGAAGGCTGAGAACTATCTCCCGTATATGCTCGGCGAAACACTGGACGCCAAGCTGGGCGTGCTGGGCGACCGGATCGGGCGGCTGCTGTTCAAGCTGACGGTGGAGGAATCCATGCTGATGCACATCATCGCCTCCGATACGGACGTGGACGCACCCACTCTGGACAGGCTCCGCGGGCGCTGCGTCCAGGATGCCAAGCGCACCAACGGCGAGATATCCTTCAAGGATATCCTGAAGTTCCAGAAGGGGCTGTAAGCTGTGGCGAAGCTCATACAAAAGAGCGGCTACATCAAAAGCGGCGGTACCGCCGCAGGCTATATGAAATACATCGCTGGACGTGAGAATGTGGAGAAGCTCCAGGGCAACGGTCCTGCTACGGAGAATCAGAAGAAGCTCATCGCGGAATTGCTCCGCGATTTCCCGGATGCAAAGGGGCTGTTCGAGTATGGGGACTACACAGCCGCTCCCACCTTCGGCAATGCCTCCGCGTTCATCACCATGGCGCTGGACGCCAATGCCCACTCCATACAGGCGGCAGACGGCTACATGAAGTACATCGCCACCCGTCCCCGTGCGGAGCGTCATGGCGAACATGGGCTGTTCAGCGACGCCGACTCGGTATCCCTGAGCGCAGCGATAGAGGATCTGAACAGCCATGACGGGCGGGTCTGGACCTTCATCTACTCCCTGCGCCGGGAGGACGCCGCCCGGCTCGGCTATGACAGCGCCGCCCAATGGCGGCGGCTCATCCTTTCTCAAAAGCAAAAGCTGGCGGAGACAATGAGGATACCGGCAGGCAGCCTCCGTTGGTACGCCGCCTTCCACGACGAGGGGCATCACCCGCACATCCACATGATGGTCTGGAGCGATGCGCCCAAACAAGAGGGCTGCCTGAACCCAAACGGGATCGCAGCCATGCGCTCGGCGCTCACCAATGAGGCTTTCAAGGATGAGCTCTACGCGCTGTACAAGGAGAAGGATCTCTCCTATAAGGAGGTCACTGAAAAAGCACAGCAAAGGAGGTCCCCAGTGCCTTATATTCATTTTACCGAGGAACAGAAGAACCGTGCCGCCTCTGTCGACTTGGAGGAGTTCCTGCGTATACGCGGTGAGAAGCTCATCCGCTCGGGCGGCGAGAAGCGCATGGCCAGCGACCACAGCGTGACCGTTCGGGGGAACCGATGGTACGACCACGAGGCCGAGCGGGGCGGCGGGCCCGTTTCCTTCCTGCAAACCTTCTGCGGACTCAGCTATCCGGAGGCGGTATCGCTCCTGCTGGACGGCGGACAGGGCGTGGAATACCCTGCTGCAAAACAGAAAGAGGAAGCTCCGCCCAAGCCCTTTGAGCCTCCAACCGCCCACAGTGACTGCCGCTGCATGTATGCCTATCTTCTCAAGCAGAGGCACATTGACCGAGAGGTTATCTCTCATTTTGTAAAGGCTGGATTGCTCTATGAGGACGCCAAGTACCACAACTGTGTGTTTGTGGGAACGGATGAAAACGGTATCCCCCGGCACGCCCATAAGCGCAGCACCAACAGTTACGGCGAAGCCTTCCGCATCAATGTGGAGGGCAGCGACCCGCGTTACAGCTTCCACTACATCGGAAAGGACGATCAGCTCTTCGTATTCGAGGCGCCGATCGATCTGCTTTCGTATATCACCCTCAACCCGGACAGATGGGAGCGGCACAGCTATGCGGCCTGCTGCGGGACCTCGTCCATTCCCGTGCTGAATCTGCTTGACCGCCTGCCGCAGCTCCGGCAGGTCTTTTTATGCCTCGACAATGATGGAGCGGGCCATGCTGCCAGTCAGCGTATGGCGGAGCTGATAGCCGGACGGGGACTCAGCGCGGAGCGGCTGACCCCGAAAAACAAAGATTGGAACGAGGATCTCGTTTCGGAATACGAACAGGAGGAGGTGCAGGGCTTTTGTCAAACCTTTGGATCCTGATAGGAGCGGCCGGGCTGCTGGCCCTGGCCTTCGGCTGCATTGTCCTGCTGTCGGAGACGCATACTCTGGACGGAATCAAGTCCAAAACGGTGGGCGACGGGCAGCATGGAACAGCCCGCTGGGCCACAAAGAAGGAGATCTCCAGAACCTACACCCTCGTCCCCTTCACACCGGAAGCCTGGCGGAAGGGGGAGAATCTCCCCCCAAAGCAGGGACTTGTGCTGGGCTGCCAGGGAAGGAAGAACAAGGCGAAAGCGTTGGTGGATACGGACGATATCCACGCTCTCGTCACTGCCGCCAGCGGCGCGGGAAAAACCGCGTATTTCCTTTATCCCAATATTGAATACGCTCTGGCCTCGGGGATGAGCTTCCTCTGCACGGATACCAAGGGGGATTTATTTCGGAACTACGCCGGGATTGCTAGGGACTGCTATGGGTTTCGCATCGCCGTCCTTGACCTGCGCAATCCCACCCGGTCGGACGGGAACAATCTGCTGCATCTCATCAACAAATACATGGACTTCCACAAAGCCCATCCGGAGGATCTGGCGTCCAGAGCGAAAACTGAAAAATACGCGAAGATCCTGGCCAAGACCCTCATCAATACCAGCGGAGGGGATGGAAACTACGGGCAGAATCAGTTCTTCTACGACGCCGCGGAGGGCCTGCTGACCGCCATGTTTCTGCTGGCGGCGGAGTACCTCCCGGCGGAACAGCGGCACATTGTCAGCGTGTTCAAGCTGGTGCAGGAGCTGCTGGGGCCCAGCCAGGTCAAAGGGAAGAATCTCTTTCAGCTTCTGCTGGAAAAGCTCCCGGAGAATCACAAGGCCAGATGGTTCGCCGGCTCCGCTCTTAACTCGTCGGAACAGGCCATGGCCTCGATCCTTTCCACTGTTCTCTCCCGGCTGAACGCCTTCCTGGATTCGGAGCTGGAGCAGATCCTCTGCTTCGATACCGCCATCGACGCGGAGAAGTTCTGCAATGAGAAATCCGCCGTCTTCGTGGTGCTGCCCGAGGAGGACACCACCAAATATTTCATGGTCTCCCTGATCATCCAGAATCTCTATCGGGAGATCCTCACTGTGGCGGACGAGAACGGCGGCAGGCTGAAGAACCGGGTAGCCTTTTTCGCGGACGAGCTGGGCTCCTGCCCGCCCATCCAATCCCTGGAACTGATGTTCTCCGCCTCCCGCTCCAGGGGGCTCATGTTGGTTCCCATTGTTCAGTCCATCACCGGACAGCTTCAGAAGAACTATGGGAAAGAGGGTTCGGAGATCATCGTGGACAACTGCCCGGTGAACCTGTTCGGCGGCTTTGCGCCGGGAAGCCAGACGGCGGAGCAGCTTTCGCGCTCCCTGGGCAGCCGAACCGTCATGAGCGGCTCCATCAGCCGGGGGAAGAACGATCCCAGCCAGTCCCTCCAGATGATGGAGCGGCCCCTCATGTCGCCGGACGAGCTCAAATCCATGCCGAAAGGCAGCTTCATCGTGATGAAAACCGGCGTGCATCCCATGCGGGTGCAGCTGCGGCTGTTTCTGGACTGGGGTATCCGGTTCCGGGAGCTCTACCAGGTGCCGGAGCGGGCGCAAAGGGAGGTTGCTTACGCCAGCAGAAGGGATCTGGAGCAGGCTATCCTCCAGCGCCATCCGCCCAAAGGAGAGACGAGGAAAAACTCCGGACACGCCCAGGGGCCGCGTGGTACGCCTCGGGGCGCACTGCGTACAGATTTGGAGGAGGAACGAAATGGGATACTTTGATTCGATCTACGCTTCCAGCCTGAGCCACAGGGCCAGGACGGTGTATATGTACCTGAAGGATCGCTGCGGTGGACAGAGCCGGTGCTGGCCAGCCATCCGGACCATTGCGGAGGGGCTGGGGATTTCCCGCTCCACCGTCAAGCGTGCCCTTGGAGAGCTGGAACGGGCGGGCTATATTGAGAAGGAGTCCCGCCGAAGGGAAAACGGCGGGCTGACAAGAATAGACCACTTGAAAGGTAGAACCAATTCAGAGAGAAAACAGATCCAGCTGTTTGCCACAGTGGACAATATCCCAAATTCTGTGTCAACATCAAATTAGGATCCTTTCTGATATCATTGTGGGTAGATGCTGCACTCTATTA
>JAAVZY010000117.1 GCA_022791945.1 Oscillospiraceae bacterium
CTCCTTGTCAGAGCCTTGTCCTAATCATATCATAATCCGCTCTGAAGGGCAAGCGCCTTCCTCCTAACCGTCTGAATAGAAGTCCCCCGGCCTTTTGTGCTCGCCATTTTTATATAGTGGCGAAATATAGCCAACAGATGATCGTAAATATATTGACATTATACAATTCAAGGTGTATAATGATGGAAAAAGGATATTGTCTATAGGAAATGCTGGTACTGTAGCAGCTACTGAACCAATAAATGATATCCCATATAGCGTCACCTATTCATCTGAGGAAGTTACAGACTTCTATGCTTTGCTGGAGATAGCGCTAAATCAACCATCTCCACACTCCGTAAGAAATAGTACAATATCTGTTACACAGTTACTAGAAGTGCGTGAGTATGAAAACAATATTGTAGAGAAAGACTATGCGTTCACCGAGTTTTTTTTGGATCCTGAAACTGCGTTGAAGTATGGTGTGGTTTCTCCTTCTACTAGGGGTTCTGTAACACATAGTAATAATAATATAAAAGATTTTTCTATAGCATGTACACTCTATTACTCAGCTCGAATGGACGAAAGCGGATTGATTCCATTATTCCAAGTAAGTAAAGTAACATCTACAGTTGTAAAAACACAGGTAACTACCCAAATGATTGTTGGTCTAACATTAGGCTATACTTTATCAGAAGACTCATATGTGCAAAAAGCTTTTTCCTACAACAATGTTGCCGGTACGGGAGGACAGACGTTTACATTAAATTGCACAGATAATGGCTGGTATGTTCACCAAACGGATGATTCTGTAGGGGTATATCACCATGGAATATACGGATACGTCTATGCAGATGCATCTGACGGAACGGGGGTAGAGATTGTTTGTACTCCTCGATATTGAGTATGAAGCGCTGCTGTGTGTACCTTGCGGTTATCTGTGTCCTCTTCCTGGCTGGCTGTGTCCCGGAGCGATCCTCTCTCACCCGGGAGCTGGGCGGATTTGTGTACCCCGGCACCGACTGGGATATGACCATGGATGAGGTTTTCCACAAGCTGGATACAGAGCTCTCCCTAGCGGAGCTTCGAAAGAAGGACGACGCCCGCCGGAGTATGACGATCTGTCATCTTCCCCAGGAGGCGGGACACACCCTTTGGGGCCGGCCTGTGGAATTGGAGCTGACTTTCTCCAGCGGATTTGGCGGCTCAGTCGAGTGCTTGTCCCAGGTAACGGTGTCTTTTTGCGAGCCGGTTTTCCGGGAGGATTTTCAGGAGCTCTGCCTTCACGCTGAGGAACTGCTGAAACAGCAGAAGTCCAGCTACACTGTGGATACATGGGGATTGGAAAACCGCTGGGAAGCCCAAAGTACGGTTACCAATCTCACGCTTCCTGATGATTTGAAAGAAAAGCTGGATGCGGGCCAGCGGCTTGCCTGGGGTCGCCTGGAGCCGGATCGCTGGCTCCCCGAGGAAAATATCGAGGCGTATTACCAGAATGAGTCTCCGCTGATGAAGCTGATCCTATGGCATGACCCGCAGACCGGCGAGGGGCGGGCCCGCTTCGACGGAGACAGCTTTTCCAGCCGGATGGCCTACGTCCGCCTGTATGAGGATGAAGCGTCTTCCCCCTAAAAGCCTGTTCAAGATCTCCGGGTATCGGGGGAAGGGATTCCCATTATTTTAAGGGCGAAAATGGTTGGGGGAGCAAGTCTGTACAGACTTGCTCCCCCAACCATTTTCCGCCCTTAAAAAGCCCTTCCAATAATGGGATTCCAAAGGGATGCGTCCCTTTGGCGAGAGCAGAGCTCTCGCGGCCTTCCCCGATAAGCCTCCTACTCCCCTGGCGCGTCGTGCTTTTGAAGCAGCCAGGCCGGATAAGCGCCGGCCTGCCGGTATCCCAGCTTTTCCGCCAGGGACGCCGACGCCAAGCTTCCAGCGTCCCAGCTGGGATAGAGGCCCGCGTCCAGACAATCCAAAATCAGCGCTGCGCCGCAGGACAGCGCCAGCCCCTTCCGCCGGTGCTCCGGCTTGGTCGCAATCTCGATTTCGATTCCGCCCCGGTAAACGGTGAAGGAGGACGCCCCGGCCACAGGCTGGCCGCCGTGCATCACAACAAAGCCCCGTCCGCGCCGGAGATAATCCGCCCGATCCCGGAAGTTTCCGCAGAAATCCGCCGACCAGGCCTCCCCCATCAGGATGGGATACAGATCCCCGTCGATCCGCCGGAGGGCGTATCCCTCCGGCAGCCGGGAGCGGTAATCCTCTAACTGCTTCCGGTCGAAGCGGGTATCCTTCCGTAGGGCATAGCGGGTCAGCGGCTCCCCCCGGAGCTCTTGGAACAGCGGATCCCAGTCCCCGGGGCACACTGCCAGCAGATAGCTCTGCTCCGGCGGGATGTGCCCCGCCAGCTCCCGGCTGGGGACGCCTCCAAAGAAGCCGAAACAGCCCGTCACAATCTGAACGGACCTGGGCGGGAGAGCGTCCGCCCAGGCTCGCCCCATGCTCCCGTCCAGGCAGGACCAGATCATGGTTTCCTCAATTCCCTCGAAAAAGGGCTCCGCCAGCAGTATCTGCCGGCCGGTCAGCTCAACCATAGACAGCCTCCTTGCTTTTTTCCTGTATTCACCAGTTCTCCCGGATTGCCTCCCGGGCAAGCGCAATCCATCTGGTGAACCGCTCCGGCTCGTTCCGGCAGGTGTGGGTATCCCGGAGGATCAGTTCCAGGATGCCGCCATGGGCCTTGCGGACACCTGCGGCCAGCTCCGCCCGGATGCTGTCCTCGTCCATGGGATCTGTGGCCAGATAGGCGGGCTGGGGCTTCCAGGTCATAATGTAATCCTTCCCCAGCCTGGGGGTAAAGTTGGCGATATCCGCCCAGGGGCAGACTGCCACCCGCCGCAGATTGCGGATTTTCAGCACGTTGTCCAGCTTCTGGGAGAGATCGTCGCAGCAGCCGTAGCCGTTCAGGCCGAAGGGCTCCAGGATTTCCCGCTCATAGGAGAGAACGAACTCCTCGTGCATGGCCGGGGAGATGCTGGAAAACTCCTGGGCCTCCGCTGCGCCCCACAGGTCGCAGAGCCGCACCCGCTCCGGGTCAAAGCCCTCTGCCGGAAGGGAGTGGGTATAGCCGATCCCGCCGGTGTAGTGGAAGGTGCCGTCATTGTTCAGGGAGAGCAGGTTATACTCTTCGTACTGCCGGAGCAGGGATTTGCAGCCCTCTGTGAAAAAGCGCATCACGTCGTGAACCATTTCGGGCTCGTCGATGAGATCGTACATCATGTTGTCCAGGCCCCGATAGTCGCAGTACCAGTGCATCAGGTGAAAGCTGAAGTTCGTCTCGCCCACCAGCCTGACCTGAAGCAGATCGCCCAGCGCCTCCTGCGCGGCGTCAAGGCGGCGCTCCGTGGCAGCCTCGTCGGGGAGGATCACCGGCATGCTGAGCTTTTTCCAATCCTCCGGGGAATCGATGATGGGAACATGATGCCAGGCTCCCGCGGTGGCGCTGGACTGAACCCGCTTGGGCTCAACACCCCACATGGAGTTGCTGAACACCTTTTTAACCGGCAGATCCCCTTCCACCGGCACATCATCCGGCAGATACCGGGCGCGGATGAGCCTCTGCCGGAGCAGATATTCAAGTTCCTTTCCGAAGCTTGTCTGACAAGTGAGGCTGTCCCATGGGAGCAGCTCCGCCCAGGCTCCGTCCGGATGGACGAATACCATGGGGCGTTCTCCCTTCAAAGAGGTATGGCGGCGCCACAGCTCTCGTTTTTCCTCCTGCTCGGGCAGCTCCGCCAGATCATGGAGCTGTTTGGCAAGAGGCCGCAGAATTGCAATGTCTTCCCGGCTCAGCATCAATGAGCCCTCCTTTACCTTTTAACAAATCTGTACCTGCAAGCCTGACTGATTGCCAGAAGCCCCCGGGCGCACACATATTCGCATCTGTACGCCCCCTTCGGCCTCGGAAATCGACTATATCATAGCACTTGCCACTCAAAAGTCAATGGAGAATTTTGCGGGAACATGAAAACATTTTGCCAATCGGAGTCTCTGCGTGGACGAAGGGCAAGGCCGCGAGGCTCTGCCTCGCGCTCCGCCAAGGGGAAGGGATTCCCCTTGGATTCCCGTCTTTTTTAGGGCTTTTTTAAGGGCGGAAAAAGGGGTGGGGTCAGATCTGTACAGACTTCCTGACCACTGCCACGCAGGCAGTCTGATTCACGCAGTACGCTTTTTTCGTAAAGAAAAAAGCTCCACCCTGCCTGCGGGATAATTCCTACGCCGCACAGAGTATGAGCGGGGAGATTCCGAGTGTGGCACAGCGTTTCACCCCGCAGACAGTCCTGAGCGTAATAGAGTGCGATCAAAATACTCTGCGTCGTAATTCCTGCCCCGCCTGTAAGGGTGAATTTTTTCTTTACGAAAAAATGGGTAGGCGGGCGATCGCCTCTGCGGGGAGTACCAGCAAGGCAGGATATAACAAGTCTGTACAGACTAACCCCCACCCTCCACGCCCTTAAAAAAGACGGGAATCCAAGGGGACGCATCCCCGGTGCGTCGTTTCACGACGCACCGCAGAGCGCGAGACGGCGTCTCGCGGCCTTGCCCTTCCGGCACACGCAGAGTCTCTGGCTCTTCCTCATGCTTCTGTTTCTGCCTTCCTCCGAATAAAATTAGAACCTGTATTCATAGCTGGAAATGGGGGATGGGCGAGGGATTTTCCAGTCCGTCAAGGAAAAAAGCGGAGGAATCCTTTGTGGATTCCGAGCATTTTTGACGCGGATCGGTCTGGAAAAGCTCCGTCCAGACCCC
>JAAVZY010000118.1 GCA_022791945.1 Oscillospiraceae bacterium
AATGGGGGATGGGCGAGGGATTTTCCAGTCCGTCAAGGAAAAAAGCGGAGGAATCCTTTGTGGATTCCGAGCATTTTTGACGCGGATCGGACTGGAAAAGCTCCGTCCAGACCCCGTTTTCAGCTGTGAATACAGGTTCTTTAACCCCCACCCCCTCTACGCCCTTAAAAAAGACGGGAATCCAAGGGGAGCCCGCTCCCCTTGGCGAGAGGCGCGCAGGGTCAAGGCCGTAGGCCTTGACCCTTGAGCAGAGCTCTCGCGGCCTTAACCCTTCAGAACGCAAGCCCGCCGAAATAAGTGACCGTGTTCGCGCCGTTGATGTAGCGGATGCCGGCCTGGGCGGCGAGACGGCTCACCATGATCCCGTAGCCCTCCAGGGCGCCGTGGGCGCGCTGGGGGAAGCGGCAGGGCTTGTCCGGATAGCTGCATTCTTTGCAGAGCCCGCAGCCCTCATTGGAGAGTATCAGATACTTCTCCAGCAGCGGCTCCGCCGCCTGATCCACCGCCCGGCAGATCTCCTTGAACCGCTTCCCGCCGGCAAGCATTCCCTCATAGTCAAAAGAATCGTCCAGATCACATTTGACGCTGAATACCAGCAGGGTTTTGTACGCCTGGAGCCGGGCGCGGCATTCCTCCACCGTCCCCAGAGCGGGCGGGCAAGCCCAGCTCTTTCCATACTGCCCGCAGGAATTCACCTCGCACATCCGGCGCACCTCCTGCTCAAAGCAGATGTCCGCCGTTTCCACAAAGCCGTACTGATAGGCTCCGGCTTCCTCTGCCAGCTTCAGCAGATCCTCTCTTGTGACTTCCATTTAGTATCCCCCTTTGCAGACGTGTTATTCCTTCCGCCCGGAAACGGAGTTCCATTTATGGCCTTCAGGATACATCACCGTCAACGCCCGATCAAGCCAGTGTTTTTGGCACTGGCTCATCCTTGCCACAGCATGATCATAATCGCTTTGATAGCCTTCCCGCTCAGTATCCGTGGATTTATAAAGCAGGCACATTTCCGGCGCTAAATACGGCAAATGGTCACGATATAAAATAGCGTCTGACAGCGGCAGCCTGACCGCGGGATTGCGCGCGTATAATAGATCCGCGTCCTCTTTATCGTTAAAGAGAAATTCAATATAATTCAACTTTGTCTGTCCTGTATGCTGAAAGTCAAGAAAGTATGTTTCTGCTTCATCTGTCTCAAACAAATGTACCAGTTCGCAATCCTGCGTACAGCAAAAAATGTTTCTTTTCATTTTGGACTGATGCCGGATATCAGTAATATGATGAACCTTTCCGCCTCCAAGCATTTCGTAAACCTGAAACCCAAGGGACTGCATACGCTGAATAATCGTGTCGCGTTCCGGCCAGTATGCAAGGATATCAATATCCCCATGCTTTCGCGTTTCCGCTCCAATAAACAAATCAATCGCCCATCCGCCGCAAAAGGCATATGCAAAGCCTTGATTTTGCAGTAATGTGTCTGCCTGCCTGATAAGCTCGTTCAACATGACATATCGCCTCACTATACAAATTGTATATAAGAAATATATTTTTACGATCTGTCAAAGCTGCATCACTACATAGTCGCACAGTTACGCAGCTGCATTCACAGCCCCTCGCTGCCGGGCGGCGGGGGATAAAGCTGGAAAAGCTTTTCCCGCTCCCGTTCCCAGCTGAACTGCTCCAGCACCCGGCGGCGTCCGTTCCGGCCCATGTCCCGTGCCGCGTCCGGATGCTCCATAATATAGAGGATGGACGCCCGGATCTCCTCCGGGTTCTGCGGATCCACGCAGAAGCCGCAGTTTGCGCTGTCCGCGATTTCTCCCCACTCAGGGAATCCCGACACAATGACCGGGACTCCCGCCGCCATATATTCCAGCATCTTTACCGGCGGCCTCTCCTGATATTTGGGCAGGGGATAAGGGAGATCCAGCCCGGCTTTGACCCGGGCCAGGATCCAGCGGATTTCCTCCCGATCCACGTATCCCAGATAGCGGACATTCTTCCAGGAGGGATGGGACTCGCACCGGGCCTGCAGCTCCGGGGACTCGAACTCTCCAGCCAGAATCAGGCTGATGCCGGTGTCCCGGACAGCATCCAGCAGTTCCAGGATTCCCCGCTGTTCCCGGACGGTGCCCAGACAGCAGACTGCGTTTTCCCGCTTCGGCGCGTTTCTTCCCGGCTCGGAAAATTCCGCCGGATTGGGATACCCGGTTACCAGGACTGTTCGTTTATTAATTTGGACAAACCGCTCATACAGCGCCTTTGTAGCGGCGATCACAGCGTAAAACCGCCGAACTGCCCGCCGCTCGAACCACTCCAGGCATCTGGACAGTCTGGGGCGGGGATCCGGCCCTTCCAGAAGCCGCCGGGGGAGATCCTCTTGTATGTCGTAGGTGACCTTCATCCGCTTCCGCAGGCGGAGCCCGGCCGGAAGCAGCTCCGGATCGCACAGGTGGCAGAAGGCCGCGCCCGACTCCCGGGCCGCCTTGATGTACCGCATGGGCGTGGAAACCAGCCGCCCCAGCTGTCCTTGGGACGGCTGAATCCGGATAAATCGGATCCCCATGCTGTCGGCGCCCTCATAGTCCGGGCAGAGGATCGTTACTTCATAGCCCCTGGCCCGCAGAGCCTTGGCTTCCTTGTGATATATGCGCACGTCGTCATGACGGTGCCGGCAGGTCATGATACAAACGCTGGGCTTCAGCACACAACGTCACATCCTTCCCCGAACACTGCAAGTCTCGTAAGTTTCCGTTTATCAAAGGGCAAGACCTCGAGGCTCTGCCTCGAGCTCTGCCAAGGGGATTAAATCCCCTTGGAACCCGTAATTTTCAAGGGCTTTTTAAGGGCGGAAAAAGGGGGCGGGTTAAGTCTGTACAGACTTCCGACTTTCTGCCACGCAGAGAGTCTGATTCCCGCAGACCGCTTTTTTCGTAAAGAAAAAAGCTTCTTCCTGCGGGCAAGGCATTCCTTGCACCGCACAGCGTATGCGCGCAACAGAACCCGTCCGGGACTTTCTGCGTCGCAGTCTCTGCGCCGCCTGCAGGGATGAATTTTTTCTTTACAAAAATGGGTAGGCGGGCGATCGACCACGAAGGGAGTATCAGCGAGGTAGGGGGACGGGCGCAAGCGCCCGTCCCATCCCCCCAAAAAAGACGGGAATCCAAGGGGAGCCTGCTCCCCGATGCGCCGCTGGCGGCGCATCTCAGAATTCGGCGGAGCCGAATTCCTAGGTGCGTCGTGAAACGACGCACCGCAGAGCGCGGGACAGCGTCTCGCGGCCTTACCCTTCCAATCACGCGGAATTTCAGAACAGCCTTGGCTCTGCTCACTCCATGGGGAAGCGGCCTGAAAAGTCTGTCGAGGCGCAGGCGGCCATGGGAAGGCGGACGGGCTTTCCAGAGGCTGCGGACTGATAGATGGCGAGCACCAGCTCCAGGGCCCGCCGCCCGGCCTCCCCATCACAGAGGGGCGGGCGATCCTCAGCAATGGCCTCCAGCACGTCCGTATACAGCGGGGTGTGCCCAAAGCCGTATACATTGGGCGGATCCTCAGAGCAGTCCCGGACGGCCTGCTCCTCCTCCGGAGTCACATTCCCGAACCGCCATTCCTCGAGCCGGTTGACGGATTTCCCGCCGGCCTTTACAGTACCCCGCTCGCCAAAGAGATAGAGGGTTTCCTCCAGATTCTGGGGAAAGATATTAGTGGTCCCTTCTACCAGGCCATAACTGCCGTTGGCAAAGCGGATCAGCGCCAGTCCCAGATCCTCTGCCTCAATATACGGATGGGCAAGGCGATCGGTGTAGGCGGTGACCTCGATGACTTCATCTCCCATCATCCAGCGGAGCAGATCGATGTTGTGGATGCACTGATTCATCAGCGCGCCCCCGTCCTGATCCCAAGTGCCCCGCCATTTGGCCTGATCATAGTAGCCCTGATTCCGGTTCCATCGGATGTGGGCGGCGCCGTGGTAGAGCCTGCCGAAGCGCCCGGCCTCCAGAGCTTCCCGGATTTTTCGGATGGAGGGGTTGAACCGGTTCTGATGGCAGGCGCAGAGCTTGACGCCCTCCTCCCGGGCGGCGAGGATGAGCCGGTCTGCGTCCTCTAGGGAGAGCGCAATGGGCTTTTCCACAATAACGCTGCTCCCGGCCCGGATGCAGTCCAGGGCAATAGCGGCGTGTCTGCCGGATTCTGTAGCGACAGCGGTCAGCTGGGGGCGCTGCTCCGCTAAAAGCTGCCGGTAGTCCGTGTAGATGGGCGCTGTCAGCCCGAACCGCGCCGACAGCGCCTCCGCCCGCTCCGGCAGTACGTCGCAAAGCCCAGCCAGCTCCAGCTGCTCCGGGTGGTTCAGACAGGCGGCAATATGGTTGGGCGAGATCCGTCCGCACCCGATCAAGGCATAACGCAGCTTTTCCATGGGGAAATCCCACTCCTTTTGTTATGGTTTATACGTGTATGGAAGGCAGGGCCACGCGCCTGCCTTCTGACTTTTTCTGCCCGGCGTCAGAGGGAGGCAGGGGGCGTTTGCTCCTCTGTTTCCGCGGAGAGTACCGCGCCCGGAGGGACACTGCTTCCTGCCGGAAGGCGCATCTGCCGGGAAAGGACTGCCCCTGCGCCGATGCAGCAGCCCTCCTCCAGCACTGTACCGGCAGTCAGGCAGGCATTGGGCAGAAGCTGGCAGTTCTTTCCCAGGGTGCAGCCCGCTTCAATTGTAACGCCCCGGCCTATCTGGGAACCGTCCCCCACTGTCACGCCCTCCCGGATTACCACGTATTCCTCCAGCAGGCAGCGTTCCCCAATAGAGGAGCCCCGATAGAGAATCGTGCCGGTTCCCAAAACGGAGCCGGAGCCGATCTGACAGGTGTCGTTTCCGGGCGCGGGCCGGAGGGGAGGCTTGCTGACGGTGACAAGCCCGTCAATCCGGACATTGTCGCCGGTAATGGTGCCGGTGTGGAGCACCGCTCCCGCTCCGATCACATTGCTCCGGCCCAGCACAACATAATCCTCAATGATTACGTTTTCGTCAATACGGGGCTTGGATCGGAACTCTATCAGCTTGCTGATCATGGCAGCCGCTCCTTCCGCAAACCGCTTCAAGGGATCAGCCCGGGATAAGACTTCCCGGCGTTTACAAGTCCCTTGTGCGCAGACCTCTGCATCTTACCTTATTATACAGACTTCCGTCTTTTTAGTCAATGTGCCGCAAAGGGTTTTAAGCAGGTTTTATAAAATCTTTCCCTTGGCCGGTTATTCCGCCGGATATGGCGGATACTAGCTTTATAAATCCTCCGAAAGGAAGTGCCCTCTATGAACGAAGCGCCCCGGACCAGCCGGCCTCTCCCTCGGAATATCCGGCACGGCAACGATGGCCGGATCGATCCCATGACGGATATCACTCCCATGTTCCTCGCCAACAATCTGGTGGCCAAGGAACCCCAGCGCGGCAACCGTATCCCTCATCCCCCGGAGGAAAACACCCTCCTTGCAAAAGCGGAAGTAGACGCCAACGAAAAATGAAGGGCAGAGCCCGGCCAAAAGGCCGGGCTCTGCTAATGGTTCTTTGCGCCCATTCAGGCTCTTTGAGTATCAGGGGAAGACCTCGAGGGCGCTCGCAGGGTCAAAGCCGCAGGCCTTGACCCTGCGAGCTTCCTGCCAAGGGGCGCGGGCTCCCCTTGGATTCCCATCTTTTTGGGGGTATGGGGTGGGGACGGACGCTTGCGCCCGTCCCCCTGCCTCGCTAATACTCCCTGCGTGGCCGATCGCCCGCCTACCCATTTTTTCGTAAAGAAAAAATTCATCCCCATAGGCGGCGCAGACAGTACGACGCAAAGTGTTTCGAGCGTGCTCTGTTGCGTGCAGACTTTCTGCGGCACGGAAAGTCCCCCGCACGCGGGAGGAAGCTTTTCCTTTACGTAAAAAGCGTACTGCGGGAATCAGTCTCTCTGCGTGGCAGGGAGAGGGAACTCTGTACAGACTTGACCCCACCCCTTTTCCGCCCCTAAAAAAGCCCTTCAAAATAATGGGAATCCAAGGGGAATCCCTCCCCGATGCGCCGCCAGCGGCGCATCTCAGAATTCGGCGAAGCCGAATTCCTAGGTGCGAGACAGAGTCTCGCGGCCTTGCCCGACCACGTGCACAGAGAGCCGGAAGAGGCCTTGTAAGTACACACATACATAAAACAGCTCGCATATTCGCTGTTGAGCCTCTTGGAATTCGACCAAATTCAACAATGCTGTAAGAAAATTGAAAGAAAAGTGTAAGGCAGCTGTAATAGGATTTTCCCAACAATTGTGCTATGATAAGTACATGGGGAATCTTCGCCGATAATCCATACCCGCTCCCTTCTGCCGCAGGAGCTGCCGGAGGCGGCAGACAGGTCTGAGGCAGTCTTTCAATTCTGTAAGGGAACCGTAAGGAAAACCGATACCATTTCTCTGCTCCCGGAGGTAGAATACACCTGACACTATCAGAAAGGTGGTTTCTATCATGTCACAGGCAGTTCTGAGAAAGAGTATCTGCGGGCTGGCAGCGGTGCTGGCGCTGGGAGGCTGCGGAGGAAAGGCGCCCGCCCCGGTCCCGGAAGCGCCGGAGTCCCCAGAGGGAACGGTGCGGGTTCAGCTCACCTCCTATCAGCAAACCTATCAGGAGGACATTCTTGCCGCTTGCCGGGAACAGTTTCCCAGCCTGGATGTCCAGATCAGCCAGGATGAGCGGTGGACAGACGCCATCGACACCATCCGGACAGAGCTGATGTCCGGCGGAGGCCCGGATGTGCTGTTCGACCCCCATCTCTTCTTTGAGGACATTGACAAAACTATGAACACCCGGGTGTTCGCCGACCTGCTCCCTCTGGTGGAGCGGGACTTCGGAACGGACGGTCTGAACCCCAGGGTCCTGCCCGCAGGCAGACGGGATGGCAAACAGTATGTGCTCCCTCTGACCTACAACATGCCCCTGCTGCTCACCACGGAGGAAGCCCTGGCTCAGGCGGGCGTGAACGGGGAACGCTGCAAGGAAAGCCAGCTGGCCATTCTGGAGGAAGCCGCCCGCTACGCAGAGCGTACCGAAAATACCCCCGCCTTCTACAGCTCCCCGTTCTTTGCGCTCTATTTCCCGGATTTGTTGGGGCTTCCCTTCCTGGATTACGAAAAGCGCACCGCTGATTTTTCCTTCCCGGAGTACCGGCAGGCAGTAGAGCTTTACAAGCCCTTCTACCCCTTCGACATCCTGGAGGACGACGACATGATATTCACGCCCCTGGACGGCTACCGCCATATCAAAAACCGGGAGGCTGTGTTTGAGTGCTACAATTTCAATACCGGCGAGGAGCTTTTCTGGAACGCAAGCGCTTTGGCCGGGGAGGAGCATCCCCAGCTGGTGCCTATGGCCGCTCAGGATGGGAAATACTCCGCCTGGGTGTACCAGTCCGCTGCGATTCCTGCCTCCTGTAAAAATCCGGAGGCGGCCTGGGCGTTCCTGAAAGTCATGCTCTCCCCGGAGATCCAGAACAACTGGTATAATGTCCGGAATCTGCCCGTTCTGAGCAGCTGCCTGGAGGATCGCATCTCCGCCTCTCAGAAGGAAGCCGGCGAACCGATGGAGGAGATGGTCAGCGGCAGCCAGATCATCCTCGCCCCTCTGTCTGACGCCTTCTATCAGGAATTCCGGAGAATTACTGAAAATATCGGCCATACCGCGTTTACCTATTCCTACGCCTCCACCACCACCCTCCGGCAGATGGAGCCCTACTACAAAGGGGAGCGCTCCTTTGAGAGCTGCCTGGAGGAGCTGGAAAATACGGCGATGATCTATATGAGTGAATGACCCTCCCGCCGGTAAAAGGGCGGGAGGGACTGGAAAGGATGAATACATGTGGCACCAAAAACAGGCACTCCGCTCGCTCTTTTGCTGGCCCTGGGACTTGCGGCCGCTCCCGGCTGCGCCCCTGCTCCAGGCGGCCCCCTTCCGGAGCTCACCGGTGAGCTCAACCTCCACCGATCGCCCTATATGGACGCCTGGATGGATCCGGCGATCGCCGCTTTCCAGGAGAAATTCCCGGAGGTGCAGGTCAACGTGGAGGATCACAACCTGGATAACTGGGGCGCGGATATTCCAGGGGTGCAGACCTCGCTCATGTCCGGACAGGGGCCGTTTTTGATCTACCGTCCGGAATATTTCTTTCCGGATATACAAAAAACCATGTCAACCGGCGTGTTCGCGGATCTGAAGCCCTATTTCGCCGCAGATCCGGAGATCTCCCTGGAGGAGCTGGAAGCCTCCGTCCTGAACGTGGGACAGAGCAAGGGGAGGCAAAACCACCGCCAGCCTGTTCCATGCCGCAGCCATCCGCAGCGGTGGCAACCAGCGGAACGCCTGGGAATTTATGAAGATCCTCCTTTCTGAAGACAGCATGAACTCCAATGTGAATATGCGCAATTTCCCCATCCAGAAAACCTGCCTTTCCGCCCGGCAGGAAAAGGTGTTGGAGGCCGGCTCCCATCTGTGAAGAGGAGAACGGCGTCTTTACCTTGGCCCCCCTCCCGGAGGAAGTCCGGAAGGATTATGAGTCCGCCTATCAGGATCTGGGCCATGCAGTGTTCTCCTTCGGCTTCCTGTCCGGCAGGTGGAAGGCCATCTGTGTGAATACTATCAGGGCGGCAAATCCCTGGACGCCTGTATCCGCGCGCTTACAAACGATATGGAGATTCTGATCAGCGAATAGCATTCGTTCCTGTGCCCTGCCCCTGCCGGGGGCGGGGCGCGGGATGGATATACAGAAAGGAGTATCTGCATGAAAAAAACACTGATTCTCTCACTGGCGCTGGCGCTGGGGCTTTCTGCCCTTTCCGGCTGCTCTGCGGGAGAAAACGGCGCCATTACCGCGCTTCCGGAAGCCACCGGAGAGCTGAACCTGCACGTTTCACCTATTATGGGAGGCTGGATGAATCCGGCGATTGCCGCCTATCAGGAGAAGTTCCCCAATGTACAGGTAAACGTGGAAAACCACGATGAGAGCCAATGGGGCTCCGATATTGAAAGCGTGCAAACCGCGCTCATGGCGGGCAAGGGGCCGGATCTGATCTACCGTCCGGAATATTTCTTCTCGGATATACAGAAAACCATGTCAACCGGGGTATTCGCCGATCTGAATCCCTATTTTGACCTGGATCCGGAGATCTCCCTGGAGGAGCTGGAAACCACAGTGCTTACGGCGGGCCAGCAGAAGGGGCGGCAGTATGTGATCCCCCTGACCTATAATATTCCCATGCTGCTCACTTCAAAGGAGGCTCTGGCGGAATTCGGCATGGATGAGGCAGAGCTCCGCAAGGGCTACCTGGAAACCTCCCGCCAGATCGCGTCCTATCTGGAGCGGAGACAGGATCCCCCTGTCTATGACCGTCTTTTCGCAGGCATGTACTATCCGGATTATCTGGGGCTTTCCTTCCTGGACTATGACAAGCGGACGGTGGATTTTTCCTTCCCGGAGTTCCGTGAAGCCGCGGAGCTTTACAAGCCCTTTTATAAGATGGATTCGCCCATGGTGGAGGGAATCACCACCACCAATTTTGACGGCTGTCAGGATGTGCTGGGGCGCAAGACGGTGCTCGCGCCTTACAGCGACTCCAGCGGATTGGAACCCCTGGAGAACGCGCGGGTGATTGCGTCAGAGGAAACCCCGGTGCTGATCCCGGTTCTGGGTACGGATGGGAAAAGCTCCGGCCTGATTTACAACGCCGCCGCTGTCCGCTCCAGCGGCAACCAGCGCAACGCCTGGGAGTTTATGAAAATTCTGCTTTCGGAGCAAATTCAGAATGAACGCATTAACCTGCTGAGCTTCCCCATACGGAAATCCTGCGTGTCCGCTCGGCTGGAGGAAGCGATGGAAACACCGGAGGGCTATCAGCTGGATCTCGGGGGCAAGATGCTCACCATGGCGGCACTGCCGGAGGACGTACAGAAGGACTACGAAGCCGCCTATGCCAATCTGGGCCACGCATCCTTTAATTTTGGCTATCTGTCCGGCCAGGTTGCCTCCTACCTGGCCCCCTACTACGAAGATGAAAAATCCCTGGACGCCTGCATTGAGGAGCTGACCAACGCCATGGAGATTTACATCAGCGAGTAGGCTTGTGTGGAATGCGTGTTTTCAGATGTATAAAAAATATCTGAAATTCCGGTTGTCTAAAGTAGACTTTTAGTAAAAAAAGAGATATACTGAGAAGGGTAGAAAAGAGAGTCTCTGCGCCAGTTCCGCTTACTGCGGAGTTGGCGCAGGATCGAAAGGACTGATCGGCATGATCCAGCGAAAGCGGGAAGCGCTGACGGGGCTCGGGTTTGCGGCGCCGTTCCTGATCGGATTTGCGGCGTTTTTCGTAATCCCGTTTCTCATCAGCATCGGGTATACCTTCACCTTCGGGGCGGGCGGCGGAGCCTTTGTGGGCTTTGCCAACTATCAGGAGGTGCTCACCAGCGGGGCGTTCAAGCTGGCGGCGTGGAACACCTTCCGGTTCATCGTCGTCGGGGTGCCGCTGATCATGGTGTCCAGCCTGATCTTTTCCTTACTGTTATACCAAAAGTTCAAAGGATCTGGATTTTTCCGCTCGGTATTTCTGTATCCCCTGGTCATTCCCATCGCGTCTACGGTGATGGTGGTGCAGGTCTTCTTTTCGGAGAGCGGGATCCTCAACTCCATATTGAATTCCATGAATTTCCCGGTACAGAGCTGGCTGAACTCGGAATCCGCGTTTTATCTGTTAATCGGCCTCTACATCTGGAAGAACTGCGGGTACAACATTGTGCTGTTTCTGGCGGGGCTGAATTCCATTCCGAAGGATTTCTATGAAGCCGCCAGCCTGGACGGGGCCACGGGCTGGAATTCATTTCGATATATCACCGCCCCCATCCTGATCCCGAATTTCTTTTTCATATTCGTTATTTCCATCATCAACTCCTTCAAATCGTTCCGGGAGGCGTTCCTGCTGGGCGGGACGATGCCCCACAAGAGCATCTACATGCTCCAGCACTTCATGAACAACAACTTCTCAAACCTGAATTACCAGCGCCTGTCCGTTGCGGCGCTGATTGTGTTCATCGTCATCTTCGGCTGCGTCTTTCTGCTGTTCCGCCTGAAGGGCAAGGCCGGGACGGTGGAGCTGTAGAGTCAATGGGAAGGGCAAGGCCGCGAGAGCTCTGCTCTCGCGCTCTCGCCAAGGGGATTAAATCCCCTTGGATTCCCGTAAATTTTGTTGGGACAGAGTCTGTACAGACTTTCGGCTCTATGCGAAGCCGCCCAGCGAGGCCGAGGGGATTTAATCCCCTTGGCAGGAGGCTCGCAGGGTCAAGGCCGCAGGCCTTGACCCTTGGGCGGCGCCCTCGAGGTCTTCACACGCTTTAAGTGAGGTACATACCAAATGGAAAAGAAGCACGCGGTTTTCAATTGGATTTTTCTGGGGTTCTTTGCTTTGTTTGTGCTGCTCCCCATTGTCTACACGATTACCAATTCCTTCATGAGCGTGGAGGAAATCAACCGGTACTATGGGGATATGAACAAGGAAGGGGCCGTTACGCTGTTCCACATCTTCCCGGATCGGGTGACACTGGACAGCTACTATCAGATGCTGTTCCGCAGGCCGGATTATCTGGTGAAATTCTGGAATTCCCTCCTGCTCACCGGCTCCATTGTCATCGGTCAGGCGGTGATCTCCTGCACGGCGGGATACGCCTTCTCCAAGTTCCGGTTCCCAGGACGGGACGGGATTTTCTTCGTGCTCATTATCCTGATGATGATGCCCTATCAGGTAACCCTGGTGTCCAATTTCATTGTGCTGGACCTGCTGAACCTCATCGGCAGTTATCCAGCCGTGATCCTGCCGGGAATCTTCTCCCCCTTCGGGGTGTTCCTCATGCGGCAGGTCATCGACGGGATGCCCAATGACATCATCGAAGCCGCCAAGCTGGACGGGGCCAACCAGTTCCAGATCCTCTTCCGGATCGTGGCGCCCCGGTGCCGGGCGGGACTGGTGTCGCTGATTATCCTCAGCTTCGTGGACAGCTGGAACATGGTGGAACAGCCCCTGATATTCCTCAAGGATCGGGCAGCTTATCCTCTCTCCGTCTTCCTGGCGGAATCCAACAGCGCGGATCCCAGCCTGGGCTTCGCCTGCGGCGTCCTAGCCATGATCCCAGTAGCATTGTTGTTCCTGTTCTACGAGCAGGAATTGGTGGAAGGCATCTCGCTTTCAAATCTGAAATAACGGGATTTCAAAGGGACGCGTCCCTTTGGCGGAGGTGCGGAGGCGAAGCCTCTGTGGCCTTGCCCTTGAAAGGATGATGAACGGTGACCCCCCGAAAGAAACTAACGCTGAAAATTGCCGCAGGACTGCTGGTATTCCTGGTGGCGTGTACCATCCTCTCCCAAACCATCTACCGTCTGCTTCTCCCGATAGTGGAGACAGTGCAGGTAACCCAGGGAAGCCTGGGCACCTGGGTGGAGGCCGACGGCACCCCCGGCTTCCAGAATGAAACGGAAATCCTGGCCGGGGACAACTGGCGGGTGACGGATGTCCTGGTGAAAAAAGGCGCCGTTGTAACCGCAGGAACCCCCCTGTTCAAGGTGGACGTCTCCCAGGCGAACATTGCCCTGGAGCAGTCGGAGCTGGCCCTGCTCCGCTTGAAGAACCAGCTGAACGCCAACTCCGTCACCGGGGCGGAGCGGGCCGAGCTGGAACTGCAAATCCAGATTGCGGAAGGCGAGCTGGCCGCCTACCGGGAGGGCTTGCCCCTGTCCAACGACATCGAGGAGCTGCGCCTGAAACTGGCGGTGATCCAGCTGGAGAACCAGACCGAAATCGATCAGGAGGCCCTGCGCATCGCAAGGGAGAACCTTTCCAGCTACCAGCGGAAGGGTGCCGGGATGGATACCGCAGAGCTTCTCAAGCTGGATCGGCAGATTGCCAGCCTGCAGAAGCGGCTCCAGTCCAACAGCCTCAGCGACGAGCGGAGGGAAGAGCTGGAAGCTGAGCTTGCCCAGGCCCAGGAGGAACGGGACGAACTCTCCTACGGCTACGACGGCTACGATCCCCTGTATGAGCAGCAGTTAAAGCAGGCGGTTTTGCAGGCGGAGCAGAACCTGAAGGCGAACCCCTCCGAGCGGGATCGGTCGGTGTACCAGCTGCAAATGGAGATCGCCCAGGAGGAGCTGGCCCTCTACCAGCAGAAGCAGAAAAGCAGCAGTGAGCTGAACGCAAAAAAGCTGGAGCTGACCGTGCTCCAGCTGAAAAACCAGCTGGCCGGCAGCGCCAAAACCGAAGCGGAGCGGCAGGAGCTGGCCATCCAGATCCGGATTGCGGAGGAAGAGCTTGCCCTCCAGCGGGCCAGCTGGCCGGCGGATGGTATCGTCACTGCCCCGGCGGACGGGACGATTACCGCCTTAGCGGCCCGGAAAGGGGAAACCCTTCTCAAGGGCGTGACCGCGGTCAGCCTGGCTACAGAGGAATCTCAGCCCTGCCTCCGGTGGAGCCTCTCCCGGGAAGCCGGGAACGATTACCAGGGAATCCAGGCGGTGACCGTGACCCTGCCCCAGCGGGGGAACATCTACGGCCAGGCGGAGACGATCACTGCGGCTGTCTCCGACCGGGTGCTGGATGAGCAGACCGATCGCTGGATCTACACCGCCGGCCTGGAGAAAGGGGTGGCCGAACCCGGCCAGACCTTGCGGGTGCGAATGGTGAAGTCCGGGGCCAGCTACGACCAGATTGTGCCCCTCTCCTGCCTCCGGAAGGACGAGTACGGAAACGATACCGTCCTAGTGGTGAAAACCCGCCAGGGAATGTTCTCCGTGGAGGATTACATTGCCGAGCTCCGGGTGGAGGTGCTGGAAGAAAACAGCCTGAATGCCGCCGTGAGCTGCAGCGAGTTTGAATACAATACCCGGCTGGTGCACTATAGCTCCAAACCGGTTTCTCCCGGCAGCGTGGTCAGCGTCGGAAGGGTGGAGCAGTAGGGGAGGTGGCCTTGTGAATATCAAATCCCGGCTGCGGGGGAGCATACCCGCCGCCCTCCTGCTGACGCTTGCCGCCGCGGCGCTGCTGGCTCTGAACGGAACCGTCCGGAGCATGGAGCGGCTCCTTCCGGAGGCGCTGGTCCTGCGGGCTCCGGAGGGGCTTTCCCTCTCCTTCCGGGAGCTCCGGGAGGATCTGCCCCCGGAGGGGCAGACCTACTCCCTGGCCGCGCTCCGGCAGTCCTGGGCCGCCAACGCCCGGGCGCGCTACGAGGGGGAATCGGTGGATCTCATCCTCACTGATGAACACTACGGGGAGATTGCGCCCCTGGAAATGCTCTACGGCAATTACTTCCTCCGGTCGGATACCCCGGAGGAAAACCGGTTCATTGTCATCAGCGACAAGCTGGCGGTGCGGTTCTTCCTCACGGACAATGCCGTAGGGAACACCCTCCGGGTCAACGGCACGGACTGCCGGATCTGCGGAGTCTACCGCGCAGAGGAAGGTCTGCTGGCAGAGGCGTCCTCCTCCGGGCGGGAGGCGGTCTACGCTCCCTTTGACCTGGATCCGGAGGCGGTTCCCCAGCTGCTCTACGTCCGGGGCGGGGACGCCTCCATTCATCAGAGCATCGCGGACGGCGCCGCCGGGGCCTTCGGGCACGGCATCGGGTGGGAGACTATCTCCGCCTACCCGGAGATCCAGTCCATGGCCTGGCAGCTCTTCCGGGGAGTGGTGTTTCTCTGGGGAATCCCGGTGGTGCTTCTGGTAAGCGCCTGTCTGTTCCGGCAGGGAAAGGCCGCGGTGCTGGGCCTCCAGGCGGGGCGGAGAAGCCTCCGGGAGTGCCTGCTCTGCCTGCCCTGGCTCGCCGGGCTGGCGGCGGTGCTCCTGCTCATCTGCTTCCCCCCAGAGATTCCGCCCCAGTATCTCCCGGCGGACAACATCTTCGATTTCCCTTTCTATACCCGCACCATCCTCCAGGCCCTCCAGGCCCGAAACGCCGCTCCCATCTGCGACTTCTACTGGAACCTCTCCCACATCGGCCTCCTCGCCTGCCTGGCCTGGGGAGCAGTCTCCCTCGCCCTCTTCCTGCTGGCTTTCTGGGAGCTGGTGCGCTGGCTAAAAGCGCAGGCGTGAGGGGAAGACCTCGAGGGCTCTGCCCAAGGGTCAAGGCCGCAGGCCTTGACCCTGCAAGCCTCCTGCCAAGGGGAGCTGGCTCCCCTTGGATTCCCGTCTTTTTTTTGGGGGGGACGGGCGCTTGCGCCCGTCCCCCTACCTCGCTGGTACTTCTTGCCTCGCTGATACTCCATCTGTGGTCGATCGCCCGCCTACCCACTTTTTCGTAAAGAAAAAGTTCAGCTCTACGAGCGGCGCAGAGACTACGACGCAGAACGTTTCGGGCGTGTTCTGCCACGCACATACTCTCTGCGGGGTCAAACGCTGTGCCACGCGGGAGGGAGCTTTTTTCTTTACGAAAAAAGCGTCCTGCGGGAATCAGACTTTCTGCGTGGCAGATGCTCAGAAGTCTGTACAGACTTGACCCCTAACCCTTTACGCCCTTCAAATAATGGGAATCCAAGGGGAATCCCTCCCCGATGCGCCGTTAGCGGCGCATCTCAGAATTCGGCGAAGCCGAATTCCTAGGTGCGTCGTGAAACGACGCACCGCAGAGCGCGAGACAGCGTCTCGCGGCCTTGACCGGCCACGCAGAGCCTTGACAGGCTCTCAGATAAGGAGGTGCTTGTATGAAGATTACGGCAAAGAGCAGGAAATGTCTCCCGCTATGGAATCGGTCAGAGTGGCTTGCCGCGCTTGCGGCACTGGCACTGCTAATATTGGGACTGTCGGTGTTTCTCTCCCGGTGCTTTTATTATGGAAGCTACCTCTGGTTCGATCCTGCTCATGGGGATATCGACTGGCATCAAGCGCATTTCTCCTTTGCCTTTCTCTCCAGCCTTTCTGCTGGGATCCTGGGCGGCATGCTCGCCCAGGGATGTCATTCCCTGCGAAGGGCCTTTTTCTCCGCGCTGGGAACAAGTCTGCTGTCGGGCATGATCGCTTTTCTTTGGATGCTTGATTCCAGCAGAAGATTTCTGGGCGGATTTCCGCCGGAACTGGTGCCTGTGCCCCTGCTCCATCCTGCGGCGGGACTGGCGTCAGGCGCTCTCTGCCTGCTGTTCGGAGGGCTGCTGGCGCTCCTGCGCAGAGTCCTGGACAGGCGCTAACTATTGAAATATTCTCGAATACCGCTGACAAAAACGGACGGATTTTCATCAGTAATTCTTCATGTGATATCCCGGGCGCTAATCGGATCCAGCAAAACTCGTTCAGCCAGTATGCGCCCTCCTATTGTCGAATTGGATTGATTATTTGCTGAAAACGTCCCGCTATTTCTTTGAACGGTATCTGAGAGCCGTATTCACATCGGGCAAGGCCGCAAGAGCGCACAATGTCAGGGCCCTTCGGCTTTGACATTGTGCGCTCTTGACAAGGGGATTTAATCCCCTTGGATTCCCGCAATTTTTTGGGATTAAGTCTGTGTAGACTTTTGATCGGTGCCGCAAAAGCAAGTCTGTATTTAGAGCCTACCCACTTTTTACGTATGTGCCGTTTGGGGGTATTTATAGCTGACAATAGGGCGCGCTCAGATCTGATACCACTTGATCTCGTTGGCTTCCATATGGAGCTCGAAGCTGCTGCCGTCCCCCCGGTAGACGGTGGTGTCCTGGGGCTCGTAGGTGTTGTTGACCACGCAGTATTTCCCGTTCTTCACATACGCGTGAACCTCTACATTGTAATTGGTGGAGAACCACTTGTTCAGGTTGCCCTCGTCATGGGCGCTCCACAGGATGGAACGGTAGAGCAGGCGGCTGTTCTCAAAGCTGTAGGGCAGTCCGCTGATATACACCGCCCGGCCGGAGCCGAACTCATTGACCGCCAGCTGAATCTCCTTGTCCTTGTGGATCAGGATCTCTGTGCCCTCCAGGGCGAAGATGTTCTTCTTGCCCTCGCCGAAGTCCACCACGGCCTTGCCGGAGGCGTCCTTCCCGGCATCCTCCAGGATGAAGTGGGAATGCTCCTCCCAGTTGTATTTGTCGTAGTTGAGGGTGAAGCCCCGCTCCTCCTCCACGCCCAGAACGCCGGAGAGCTGGAAGTACCGGCCGTTGGCCTGGTGGGCGGTGGGCTCTCCCACGCCAATGAAGCCGCCGCCCCGGTGGACAAAGCCCTTGATGGCTGCGGAGATCTCCGGATCGCACCACCACTCGCCGCCGGTATAGGCAGTGTCGGCGTCGCCCACGTTGAGGATGACGTCAATGCTGTCCAGCAGGGAGGGATCCGCTTTGATATCCTCAAAGCTGATGAACTTCACATCAAAGGGAGCGCCGGACAGGGCTTCAATCACCCCGGCATAGCTGTAGTTCTGCTTGTAGTAGAGCGCGTGGTGCACCATGTGATTGCCCCAGGCCCGCATCCTGCCCCAGCAGTTGAGCACGGCCACGGTTTTGACGCAGTAGGGGGTCGTGCCGCGGATATTCTCATAGAGGGTGCGGAACTCGTCGCAGACCGACTGGATATATTCCACAAACTCCGGGAACTCCAGGGCCAGTTTCAGATAGCCGCCGTAGCCGATCCGGTCGATGGGCTTGCGGAGGATGGCCCGCCGGGCGGTCACCCAGTTGACCTTGGCCTCCTTCACCGGGTCGCCGCCCTCATGGAAGGTGTCCGGGAAGAAGTAGGGCAGGAACCGTCCCTCGGTGTAGCGGACGCCGGGAATGTCGGAGATGAGCCGCAGAGTGGAGCCGTTGCCCACGCTGCCCACCACCGCGTCAATGCCGATGGAGGCGAACTCATCCATGAAAGGCTCGGTGCCAATCCAGTGATCGCCCAGGAACATCATGGCTTCCTTGCCGCACTCGTGGGTGATGTCCACCATTTCCTTGGCCAGCTTGGCCACCTCCCGGCGCTGGAAGGCCTGGAAGTCCCGGAACTCCTTGGAGGGGATCCGGTAGGTGTTGTTGAAATAGCCCTGGTCGATGATGTACTCCGGCCGGAACCTGTAGCCCGCTTCCTTCTCGAACTGCTCCAGGATGTAAGGGCTGACCGAGGCGGAGTAACCATACCAGTCTACATACTTCTCCCGGGCCAGCTCGTCGAACACCAGGGTGAACTGGTGGAAGAAGGTGGTATAGCGGATCACGTTCACATAGGGATGCTCGGCGATGAACTTCCGCAGCCGCTCCATGGTGAAGGCGTGGGTTTTGGGCTGGCGGACGTCAAAGGTGATTTGGTGCTCCACGCCCTTCCAGCCGTTTACCACAGCGTTGTACATATGTACCGGATCCCACATGATATAGGCCAGGAAGCTGACGGTATAGTCATGGAAGGGGGTGGAACGGATGGTGACGTCGCCGGTTTCCTCGCTGTAGTCCCAGTCGTTGGTGACCTGGCCGGTGGTGCGGTCAATGACCTCCCACCAGCGGCGGATATCATCCCGGCTGTTGACCTTGAGCATATCCGGATAGAGGCCCTCCATCAGGTGGATGGTGAGGGAATCGCCCTGGGCGGTGCGGAAGGGGGTCATCAGGTACATCTGCTGGATTTCGTCCGGGTTGGCCTTGGCCCAGGCGTTGTCCTTGCGGGTGGTGTAGTAGGTGGAGTAGATCTTGGCGTCCGCATCCTTCAGCTCAGGGGGAAAGTCTGTGCCGTCGCAGTCCCGCAGGGCGTCAGCGCCCCATTTCTCCATGATTTCCAAAGTCTGAGGGATAACGTCCACGTCCGTGGGAATGGTCACTCTGCCTTTTTGGTGTTCCATGGTAGCATTCCTTTCTTTGTCTGGGGCCGCGCCGGGAATGGGCCGGCTGTCCAGGGATTGGGGTTCCCGTCCCCGCCGGGACGGCTTTCTCTCCTTCTATCGTACTTCATTCGGGGACACTTTGCAAGCAGAATTTTTCAAAAGTCGGAAAAGATGGCGTCCCATTAAGCTCCCATCTTTATCAGGGGCGAAAAAAGGCGGAGAAACTCTCAGCGAAATCCATGGGAAGGCTCTCCGGCAAAGCGGAATCAGATATCCGCTTCAATGAAATGCGCATCATACAGATTCCAGTACTTTTGATATACTCTGTGTTCCTGCCCGTCAAAGTTTAACTGATACATCCGGAAGATCACCGGGAAATTTTTAGGCTGCCACTGTTCTTTATAGGAATAGCAATAGTGCATACCAATTCGCTTCATAACGGCTCCGCTTCGGGGATTGTTTTTGTCATGTGTCGCTGTAATATAAGGAAGCCCTTCTTTTTTCAGGAATTCGATAACAGCGGCCCCCGCCTCACTGACAATTCCCTGATGCCAGTATTCCTTGCGGAGCGCATACCCAAAGTCATGGCTGTCGTCCTCCTCCGCATGCACATAGCCGATAGGATAATGATCCTCTTTCAGACAAACTGCGAAACAATACTTCTTGCCCTTTAACCGCTGTTCCAAAAAATGCGCGGCTTCATCCATATCCTTTACGGGATACCAGGGCAAAAAAGCATTGACCTCTTTGTCTGAAAAAAGCAAGTATACCGCTTCCAGATCGCTTTCTTCAAATCTTCGCAAGATGAGCCTGTTTGTTTCTATCCTTATGTTATCCATCTGTCTCTCCCGCTTTGCAAGTACCGGCTGAAAATACGGGAGGGCACTCCTTGGAGCGCCCTCCCGTACCTATGATCTCGCTCTCAGAGCCTATTCAGGAAGACCTCGAGGACGCTGTCCTCGAGCTCCTGCCAAGGGGATTAAATCCCCTTGGATTCCCGTAAATTTTTTGGGGGGTGGGGGACCTTCCTCGTTGATATTTCCCGCAGGGACGATCGCCCGCCTACCCATTTTTTCGTAAAGAAAAAATTCAGCCCAGCAGGCGGCGCAGAAACTACGACGCAGAAAGTCCCGAGCGTGTTCTGCGCAGGAACCGCCGTGCGGCGCAGAGAGTGTCCCGCACGCAGGGTGGAGCTTTTTTCTTTACGAAAAAAGCGTACTGCGTGAATCAGACTCTCTGCGTGGCAGGGAGAGGGAAGTCTGTACAGACTTGACCCCACCCCTTTTACGCCCCTAAAAAAGCCCTTCAAATAATGGGATTCCAAAGGGACGCGTCCACGATGCGCCGCCAGCGGCGCATCTCAGAATTCGGCGAAGCCGAATTCCTAGGTGCGTCGTTTCACGACGCACCGCAGAGCGCGAGACAGCGTCTCGCGGCCTTGCCGGAGCGGGCATTTACCCCTCCCGATCCAGAGCGTTCTGGAGCTTGGCTTCGGAGGCGAATTTGCGGACGGAGGCGTCCGCCTTCTTGATAGGCTGGAGGGTGCCGGCGCCGCCGACGCAGCCGCCCAGGCAGGCCATGCCCTCGATCAGATAGCCGTTCCGCTTTCCGGCCTTGGCCAGGGTCAGCAGCTTTTTGCAGTTGGCCAGGCCCTCCGCGCGGTCGATGGGCACCTGCATGCCCGGATGCTCCCGCTGGATGCAGCTGACGACCGCTTCCGCCACGCCGCCGGATACCGCGTAGCCCCGTCCTGTGGCGGTGGCGTCCTCCATGGGAACGTCGTTGTCCTCCGAGAAGTCAATCCCCCTGGCCGCGAAGATGCCCATCAGCTCCTCAAAGGTAATCACATAATCCACATCGCTGCGGACGGTCCGCCGGAAGGCCTCCAGCTTCTTGGAGGCACAGGGCCCGATGAAGCAGACCCGGGAGTTGGGATGCTTCTTTTTAATCACCCGGGCGGTGGCCACCATGGGGGTCAGGGACATGGAAACGCACTTGGACAGATCCTCCCCCAGCATACTTTTTGCCAGCACCGACCAGGAGGGACAGCAGGAGGTTGCCAGGAAGGGAAGCTCCCCGGGCACTTTTTCTACAAACTCCTCCGCCTCGGAGACGGACACATCGTCCGCGCCCTCCGCCACCTCGTACACATGGGAAAAGCCCAGAGCCAGCAGCGCGCCCTTCACCCGTCCGGGGGTGGCCAGGGGGCCGAACTGGCCCACGAAGGCGGGCGCAATCTCCGCGATCACCTCTGTCTCCCCCTTGAGGCCCAGGATCAGCTGCATAATCTGGGATTTGTCCGCAATGGCGGAGAAGGGGCAGCTTACCAGGCACTGGCCGCAGGAGACGCATTTGTCATAATTGATCATGGCCCGGCCCAAATGATCGCTTTCGATGGCGCCCACGCCGCAGGCAGCCGCACAGGGGCGGTCGTACTTGACAATGGCGTTGTAGGGGCAGCTTTCCGCGCAGCGGCCGCATTTCACGCACTTCTCCTTATCGATGAAGGACTTTCCGTCTACAATGGAGATGGCCTTTACCGGGCAGGCGCTGGTGCAGGGGTGCGCCAGGCAGCCGCGGCAGTTGTTGGAAACCTCATAGGCGGTTACCGGGCAGGCGTTGCAGGCAAAGGGAATCACATTGACCAGGGGTGTTTCAAACACCCGCTCGGTAGAAATGGCCTTGTCAAAGTCCTTGGAAATGGGAGCGTGCTCGGCGGCGGTGCGGACGTTCAGGCCGCAGGCCAGCCGGATCCGTTCGGCCACGATGGCGCGCTCCTTGAAGACGCTTTCCCGGTAGGAGGCTACCTCCCCAGGAATGATTTCATAGGGCAGCTCGTCCACGTGGGCGTAGTTGCCGCTGTAAGCCAGCTCCGCCACCTTTTTGAAAATCTGGCGGCGAATCTTTGTAACAGGTGTGTAAAATCCTCTCATTGCGTTCGTGATTCCTTTCTATCGGTCTGATACCCTGGCGCTATGTAGCCGCTTGCTCCCACGTAGTCAGGAAACCGATGAGATAATGCGGGACATAACCTGATCGCAGGTAGCGCCCTCCAGCCGCTCCCCGTTGACAATCACCAGGGGCGAGACGCTGGCGTCCGCATCCTTATCGCAGATCCGCTCGTTGGCGGAAACCTTCACCGACGCGTTGAAGCGGAGCTGATTTTTCAGCTTCTGAAGGCTCTCTACCGCCTCTACAATGTCCATCGCGCCGTTCATGACGCACTGTGTGCAGACGCACACCCTGACTTCCAGCCGTTTCATTCCCATTATTCCTCCCCGAATCTCTTCGCCCCCGCCGCTCTGGGGCGGGCGTTTCTTTCAGTATACCACGCTCCCCCGCAGCACGTCAAGAAGCGGTGAGCTTACGCATGCAGACGCGTACCCTTGGATTCCCATCTTTTGGAGGTGGGGGTGGGGACGGGCGCAAGCGCCCATCCCCCTGCCTCGCTGGTACTCCCTGCGTGGACGATCGCCCGCCTACCCATTTTTTCGTAAAGAAGAAATTCAGCCCTGCGCGCGAGGCAATCAGTACGACGCCCCCGCCGCCTGCCAAGGGTCCGGCAGACGCACGAGGTGTGTACAGGTTTGGATTCCGCACAGGAAAGCTTTTTTATGCCACGCTGACACTCTGTTATTTCAGATTGTAAATCGCGCTGTACTTCCTGGTCAGGTAGTCGGTGTAGTAGGTGGGATCGAAGGATTTTCCGGTGGCGATCCGCAGGAGCTCATCCGGATCCTTGGCCTTGCCGTACTGGTAGATCCGCTGGGTCAGCCACTCCACAATGGGCGCCAGATTCCCCTCCCTTACCAGCGCGGGAACATCCAGGTCCCTGCTCATGGCGTCCACGATCTGCGCCGCGTAGGCGCTGCCGATTGCATAAGAGGGGAAGTACCCCAGGCTGCCGCCGCTCCAGTGGGAATCCTGAAGCACGCCCCGGCGATCGTCCGGAACCTCCACGCCCAGATACTCCTTCATCTTCTCCGCCCAGATCCGGGGCAGCTCGTCAATCGAAATCTCCCCGGCGAAAAGCAGCTTTTCAATGTCATAGCGCACCATGATATGCAGGGGATAGGTGAGCTCGTCAGCCTCTATCCGAATCAGTGAAGGCTCACATTTGTTGATGGCCCGGTAGAACTGCCGGGGCGTCACACCCTTCAGCTGCTCCGGGAAAAGCTCCAGGAGCTTCGGGAAAATCCGTTCCACAAATGCCTCGCTCCGCCCGATCATATTCTCAAACAGCCGGGACTGGCTCTCATGAATCCCCATGGTCGCGCCGCCTGCCAGGCAGGTATTCATCAGCTCGTCCCCGGTGTGAAGCTCATAGAGGGCATGGCCCCCCTCATGCACCACGGAGAACAGCGAATTGGTCATATCGTCCAGGTGGTATTTGGTGGTAATGCGGACGTCGTACTTGTTGAAATTGGTGGTGAAGGGATGCTCCGTTTCACCAATGGAGCAGTGGCTCCGGTCGATGGTCATCAGCTCCATCAGATAGTCGGAGAGGGCCCGCTGCTGCGCAATGGGGAACTCCTGATGGAGGAAGGAATCGTCCACTGGCGCGCCTTCGGCCTGAATCCGGTGAACCAGCGGAGCCAGCTTCTCCCGAAGGGCGGAGAAGAACCGATCCAGCTGCGCCTGATCCAGTCCCCGCTCATACTCGTCCAGGCTGACGTCATAGGGATCCCGGGCAGGATCGAAGTATCCGGCAAACCGGCGCTGGGTTTCTACGATCTGCTTCAGGCAGGGAGCGAAGGAGGGGAAATCGTTGTCCCGCTTGGCCCGATGCCAGACGGTATCCGCCTCGTTGAGCAGCTGGGCGTACTGAACGTATTCCGCCTGAGGCACCTTGCTGATCCGCTCGTATTCCCGGTTGAGCATTTCCACCTGACGGTTCTGCAAAGGGGTGAGCTCTCCGCTGTGCTCCCGAAGGAAGGCCAGCAGCCCGCCTACCTGGGGATTGGCAAATACCTCATAGGACAACCCGCTGAGCGTGCCCAGAGTTTCGCCCCGGCCCCGCCCGCTGTCCTCCGGCGCGGCGGTCACCGCGTCGCAGTAGATCAGCCCGATGGCGTGCTCATAGGCGTGACGGGTCTTTTCCAGCTCTGTCAGCTGTTTCAGTGCTTCCTGTACGGTCATTTTGTTTTCTTCCTTTCTGCGTATCGGGTAAGACCTCGAGGGCTCTGCCCTCGAGCACCTGCAGCCTTTTTGAAAAAAGGCTGGCGAAAAACTTAAAGTTTCATAGAGGGCAGGTCTGTACAGACTTTTTTCCTTCTTCCATGCAGCGGGTGGGATACACGCTCTTCGCTTTTTACGTAAAGAAAAAAGCTCTTCCCTGCGTGCGGGATGCTTCCTGCGCCGCAGGTACTTTCTGTACGGGCTTTATTGGAGGGGCTTCCTTGCTCAGAATGGGATCCTCCGGCCTTCGCGGCTGGACTGATAGGCTTTCTCCATCAGCAGGGTGAGACGGGCGGCATCCTCCGCTCCTGCACGGATTTCTCCCCCGTACAGCACCCCGTCTGCCCACTGGTCCGTAGGCGTTTTCAGTCCCTGAGGAAGCTCCGGTTTGACAAAGCCGTCTCCGGTATTGACCGACAGGCCTTCCCCGTTCCAGAGCAGGGTTCCCTTTACGCCGTTCAGCTCCAGCATAAAGGGGCACCCCTTGGAGACAAACCCTGTCTCGGAGCTGGCGATCAGCCCGCCGAACTCCAGCAGGGATACCGCGTTGTCCTCCACGGCCCGGCCTGTGACCTTGGTGAAAGCGGAGCTGACGCTGTTCGGCGTGCCGAAGAGATCCGCCAGCAGATACATGGGATGCGCGCCCAAATCCATCATCGCGCCGCCCCCGCAGATAGCCTCGTCAAAGAAATAGTCAGGGAGCCATCCGGCAGTGGCGCCATCGTGGGCGTCCCGCACCCGGGCGTAGGTGATCTGCCCGAGCATTCCCGTCTCAACGGCCTGCTTAGCATACACGTATTCGGGACGGCAGAGGAAGGGGAAGGAGATGCAGAATTTCACGCCGCTCTCCTTTACCACTTCAGCCAGCTCCCGGGCGGTCTGATAATCAAAGCAGAGCACCTTTTCAGTGTAGATGTGCTTTCCCGACAGAGCAGCCTTGCGGATGAGCTCCGGATGGAGGCTTGTCTCGGAGGTGATGGCCACTCCCTGAACGTCCGGCCGGGCCAGCAGCCGATCGTAGTCCGGCTCAAAATCGCAGCCGTACTTGGCGGCGGCACTCCGGCCCCGCTCCTCCTGGCTGTCCCAAAGGGCCGTCAGCCTGCAGTCCTCCCGCGCCGCAAGCTCGGAAGCATATTGATCAAAATGCACGTGCCACGCGCCTGCCAGCGCGATTTGAAACGGAGCTGTCATGATAGAATACACCCTTTCATTTATGATATTTTCCGCCGGAATTGATTTGAAACGCCCTGTAAATTTGTTCCAGGAGCATCACCCGTGCCAGCTGATGGGGAAACGTCATGGGCGACATAGACAGCCGCAGACTGGCCCTGCCCTTGACCTCCTCCCCAAGTCCCCAGGAGCTGCCGATGACAAAATCCAGCTCGCTCCGCCCGGAGAGCGCCTGCCTGGTCATCCATTCAGCCAGCTCCGGGGAGGAAAGCGCCTTTCCCTCAATGCAGAGAGCAGACAGAACGCCGGTGCAGCGCTGCAGGATGGCTTGTCCCTCCGCGTCCAGCCCCTGGACGATCTGAGCGGGAGAGGGATTCTCCGGCAGACGGTGCTCCGACAGCTCCATTACCTCTATCCGGCAGAAGGCCCCCAGGCGCTTGACGTATTCCTCGCAGGCCGCCCGGAGATATGCCTCCTTCAGCTTGCCTACACAGATCACCCGTACCGTTATCATCGCCGTTTCCCTCCTTCTCCGGGAGTTTGCTTGTTGAGGGAAGACCTCGAAGGGCTCCGCCCTCCGAGCCTCCCGCCAAGGGGAGCTGGCTCCCCTTGGCTTCCCATCTTTTTGGGGGTTATGGGGTGTAGGATTTCGGTTCCTTCCCCGCTGTTACTTCCCACAGGAACGATCGCCCGCCTACCCGCTTTTTCGTAAAGAAAAAGTTCAGCTCTGTATGCGGGGTAGGGGCTGCGACGCAGAGAGCGTCGAGCGTGTTCTGCTGTACAAACTCTCTGCGGCGCAGGAAGTACCCCGCACTCGGAAGGGAGCTTTTTTCTTTACGAAAAAAGCGTACTGCGTGAATCAGACCATCTGCGTGGAAGACGTTCGAAAGTCCCTACAGACTTAACCAACCCCCTTTTCCGCCCCTAAAAGAGCCCTTAAAATTACGGGTTCCAAGGGGATTTAGATCCCCGATGCGCCGCCAGCGGCGCATCTCAGAATTCGGCGGAGCCGAATTCCTAGGTGCGTCGTGAAACGACGCACCGCAGAGACGCGAGACAGCGTCTCGCGGCCT
>JAAVZY010000119.1 GCA_022791945.1 Oscillospiraceae bacterium
AAAAGCCGCCGATGGTTTGATCTCTACGATCAAGGCCACCAGCGACCGTGTTCAGATAGAGTGGAAAATCTGACATTTCCGCTCTATCGCCCCTCATTTCTATTTTATCTTGTTTGTACCCCTTGTACACCGATGTTTCCAACGAAATATATCGAATATCTCTATAATTTTTTAGTGGTGTTCCGCCTCTATCTGGCGGGACTGGCCTTTTCGGCGCTTTGTATATATCATCGGAAAAGAGCCGGCCACATATTGGTCGGAGCTTTGCTGTATGTGTTTAGCGGGTATGCAATCTTTTGTTCTGTTCGACATCCGTTTTTTATGAATCCAATGATTCAATTTCCATTGCTACTGATTGGCATAGATATGATCATAAAAAGAAAATCGCCGATGATTTTTATTGCTTCCGTGTTATATTCTGCGCTTTGCGGGTTCTATTTTTTATATATGATGACAATTCTATTGGGGATCTATACAATAGTAAGATTTTTTGAGTGTTGCCAAGCCGACCGCCTAAAAGAATTTGTCCATATGGCAGGACGGATTGTAGGAAGTTATTTATGGGGACTTGGCCTGTCGGCGGTAATATTTGTCCCAGCCATCTTGGGATTCTATTTTAGCTGCCGCTTTGAAGAGACGATTACACGAAACTATTTATCCTGGGGTTGGAGCTATTATCGTAATAATATACTGAGAATTATTGCGCCCGGCGGCAGTTGGAATGCTCTTGGGATGGCCGCAATTGTCCTCCCGGCAGTCGTACTACTGCTATTCTCTCACAAAGAAAAATGCCGCAATCTCAAGATTTGGCTTGCTGTTGCGGTACTTATTTACGCCTTTCCCTTGGGCGGATATGTTATGAATGGATTCGGATATCCATCTCAAAGGTGGACTTTCAGCGCGGCACTGTTAGTCTCCTATATTGTAGTGGATATGCTTCCAATTCTGCTGAATTTGAATAGAAGGCAATCGCTGATTTGTTTTGGTACCCTGTTGGTTTATGCGCTATGTGTTTTTATAGGTCCAGAAGACAGAAGCGCCAATTATGTCGTAGGAGTGGCAATGCTGGCCGTCATGCTTGTGATTCTACTGTTATTCAATAACACAACTTCCGCCTTCGATCGTAGGCAGGGGCATGGAACAGGTGCATTGGCTTGCGCATTGCTGGTCATTGGAAATGTTAGTATAAATGCAGTCTACCGTTATGCAAGTGACCAAGGAAATTATGTCAATGAGTTTGCGGAGTATGGAGTGGAGACAAATCGACTGGAAACTGCTTTTGAGCGGGAGGCAGAGCCCTTTTTGAATAGGCAGGATGGTCGATTTGAAAGCCTTTCTTTTACTTACAACGCCAATATGGTATGGCATGTTCCGACAATGTATATTTATCAAAATTTGTGTAACGGAAACAGCACTGAGTTGTGGAAAGCAACGGAAAATGCTCAGCAAAGAGACACATTATACAGAATCACGGGAGCAGATCAGCGAACGATCATGAATACATTGCTATCCACAAAATATGCAATCGAAAAGGAAGGTCAATCTCGATATCGTCCATATGGTTATAAATTGCTCCAAACGACGGCAAATGGGAATTATATCTATTTAAATGAATACGCGCTGCCTTGGGGGTACACCTATGACAGTTATACTTCCTATGATGCACTGGAAGAATTGAATGGGTTGGAAGTAGAAGAAGCCATGTTGCAAACCATCACCTTGGATGAAACTATTGAAAGCTCTTCCGTTGCTTCTATTGAGAGCAGTATTAAAGAAATCCCGTATACGATCCATGAGGTGAGTAATGTAGAGTGGACAGACGGGATCCTTCAGGTGAAAAAAGCGGATGCATCTATCACCCTGGAATTTCAACTACCCGCTGGAACGGAGGGATATCTCCGTTTGCAAGGACTTGATATTAACAACTCTAATCAGGGGAGCGTCAATGTAACCGCAAAATGTGAAGATATCAGCAAACGAACGACGGCAACCTCCACGGATTACAATTGGTACTATGGCCGCGAAAACTATTTGTTTAATCTTGGCTACATTGGGGAGGAACGCACGGCCTGCACCATCATTTTCCAGAGAAAAGGAACCTTTCGTTTAGATGATATCCAATTGTATGCTCTGCCGATGGAGAATTATCCGGCGCAGATAGAGGCACTTCGTGAGGAGCCGTTAGAGAATATTGAATTCTCCGCAAATCGAATTACCGGGACGGTCGATCTCTCCAAAAACAAAATCCTTTGCATAAGTATTCCATACAGTAAAGGATGGTCCGCTAAGGTGGATGGACAACCGGTAGAGATTCTACGGGGCAACATTATGTTTATGGCGATTCCATTAGAAGCTGGATATCATGAAATTGAGTTTTACTATTTTACGCCGGGCCTAAAACTCGGAATAGCCTGCTCTTTGACTTCGGGAATCATTGTAGCTATTATGCTGATACGGAATCGAAAGCGGCGGAAAGCTGAAGGTGCGAACAAACAGAATGATTGAATATCATGCAGATGATTTTGGGGTGTTTCCCGTCCAAAGCAGGCGGATCGTCGAATGCTGTGAATACGGTGTAGTCAATGGGATCAGCTGAAAATCTCTGTTCATTTGAATTTTATGGAAGGGAAAAGCTGCTGTCCTATAGATCAGGTATCTTTATTGGTAGACGAAAAAGGCGTATTCAATATTTCGTTTCTGAAACTTCTCTTAATCTCTTTTTTACCTGTACATAAACAATATAGAAAGCAGCTTTCTAAAGAAATTTGTGCCCAGATACATGCTGTACTCCCCTATTTATCAGGCAAACCTCTGAGGATTGACAGTCACTCCCATTATCATATGATTCCCGTTGTTTTTGATGCCCTGATGGACGTAATTCTGGAACAAGAGTTACCGGTATCCTATATTCGCATACCAAGGGAGCATATCAAAATCTATCTCCGCTGTAAAAAGAAATTGATGGGCTTTCGTCCGATCAATCTTCTGAAAACGCTAATTCTAAACGTTCTTTCCAGAAGGAATTTGTCTAAATATCGGAATTTTGAAGCCGGATTGGAGCACAGCGTATTTATCGGCGTCCTGTATTCGGGAAGAATGTGTATTCAAAATATTCAGGCGCTGCGTCCGGAGGCAGAGCGCCTGAACCAAAACATTGAGATTCTGGCGCATCCCGGCGGCGTCTTTGAGGAAGAGGACATAAGACAATTAACTAATAAAGGGGATATAGCCTTCTTGACAAGTGACTTCCGCAAAAAAGAAGCAATAGCCTTTATAAACCTTAAAACGGAAGATCCAGTATAACTATAAGCCTGCGCAAAAATAGCGTTAGTTCAATAAAAATTGTACAATCGTATTCTCTTTTTAATGAGGGTATTGGAATGCAGATACCCGCGAATTAAATGGATTTTACGATGAAAGATGAATGTAAAAAGCAATCCATAAAGTTGAAGGACAAATTCCTTAAGCCGATGGCAGTGATTTCTTTATAAATTTAAAAGAGGAGTATTACTCAAGATGAAGCAGGAGATGTACGACAACATGTATTTAACGGATACCTACCATTGGTGGTTCCGTGGAAAGCGTGAGATTGTTTTGGGTTTGGCGGAATCGGTCCTTTCTGCTGCGGAAAAATAGAATCCATCGATTTCGGCTGTGGATGCGGGATGATGCTCGGGGAACTGGCACGGTATGGAGAAGTGGCGGGAGCCGATTTTTCACCGTTGGCATTGGAATATTGCAAAGAAAAAATTGGAAATGCAAGGGGGCTGTACCAGATCGATCTTTCTGTTCCTGTTGAACCCTGGGAAACCTATGATTTCGGCATTGCTTTGGACATATTGGAGCATATTGAAGACGATCTGCTTGCAGCCAAAAACCTTTATCACTTCATACGCCCAGGCGGAACATGTATTATAACGGTTCCCGCTTATCAATGGCTTTGGTCCGCTCACGATGAGAACTGTATGCACAAACGGCGTTATAATAAAGCGATGCTTAAAGAATTACTTACGAAAGCAGGCTTCCAAGTACTTTTTATTAGCTATTACAATACGCTCCTTTTTCCACCCGCAGCGTTGATCCGCCTGCTTTCCAAGATTTTACCAATTGATAAAGCCAGCTCCATGGAAAATGAATTTCGGGATTCTCCCTTAAATCAAATGCTTTATCACATCTTCTATCTGGAGAAGAGATGGCTGTGTAAAGGAGGGACATTTCCTTTTGGACTTTCTCTGATTGCCAAGGTAACAAGGCCAAAAGATTCCAATTTATAGCCAATTAAAGAGTCAATAAGAGAGGTAGAAAAATTGGAGATCATATCTGTAATTATCCCCTGCTATAACGAGGAAGCTGCCCTTCCGTATTTCTTTAAAGAAATACGGAAGGTATCTGACAATCTGTCAGATACCTATAACCTCTGTTTTGAATTTATATTTGTAGACGATGGCTCTAAGGATAAAACCCTTTCGCTTTTACACCAATTTGTGCGGGAGGATCAGCGTACACGTTACATATCCTTTTCCAGGAATTTTGGGAAAGAAGCAGCTATGTATGCGGGATTTTTCCATGCCAAAGGGGACTATGTTGTACTAATGGATGCGGATCTTCAGCATCCACCAGCCATGCTGGAAGAAATGTATCTGTGCATCAAGCAAGAAGCATTTGATGTTGCAGCGGCCAGACGGATTTCCAGGAAGGGGGACCCCCCCATTCGTTCTTTTTTCGCGCGCCGCTTCTATCACCTCATCAACAAAATTTCAAAAGCGGAGTTTGTGGATGGAGCTTCGGACTTTCGTATGCTTTCCCGCAAAGCAGTACACGCCCTACTTGAAATAGGAGAGTATAATCGTTTTTCCAAAGGAATTTTCGGGTGGATCGGATTTAAAACAAAGTGGATTCCTTATGAGAATGTGGAACGGGTTGCCGGAGAAACCAATTGGTCTTTTGGGAGACTGCTGCTTTATTCATTAGATGGGATCATAGCTTTCTCGACAGCGCCGTTAGCAATCGCTTCTGTGGTTGGAATTCTATTCTGTTTGGCGGCGTTTATTTGGATGATCGTTATCGTTCTAAGGACCTTAAGCTGGGGCGAGTCAGTGGCGGGTTATCCAACTTTAGCATGCCTATTATTGTTAGTTGGTGGGTCTATACAGCTATCGCTGGGAATTATTGGGCAGTACTTATCTAAGACTTATCTGGAAACGAAGCGGCGTCCCATTTACATTATTGGTGAGATGAGTGAAGAAAGTGAAGATGAAGAGATTCATTGACGCCACAGCGATCAAGTTCCTGCTGGTAGGGGGAGTTAACACTTTAGTAGCTCCCTCCGGAGCTGCGGAAGTAGGGCTTGCGTAATGAGAGGATGAGGTGTGGCTATGGCTGTAAACTTACATCTGGATCAGGATGCTTTTCAGGTAGCCTGCTCCGGACTGGAGGAAAAATGCCGGAATCTGGAGGCGCTCAGCGGCCAGATTCAGAGCTCCTTTGAGCAGCTCCGTCAGGATTGGGACTCCCAGGCAGGAAAGCTCTTCTTTGAGCGTTTCGAGAACGATCTCATCAAAAATTTGGATCAGTTCACAGTGGTTATGGAGGAGCTTTTTTCTTTACGAAAAAAGCTCCTGCGTGAATCAGACTGTCTGCGTGGCAGGAAGAGGAAAGTCTGTACAGGCTTGACCCCACCCCTTTTCTGCCCTTCAAAAGCCCTTAAAATAATGGGAATCCAAGGGGAATCCCTTCCCGATGCGTCGTGAAACGACGCACCGCAGAGCCGCGAGACAGCGTCTCGCAGCCTTGCCTTTCGGGCTTCAAGCCGCTCACTCCTTAGCGTCGTACCAGGTTCGGCCGGCGTGAACGTCTGCTAGAAGGGGGACGCGGAGCTGGGCTGCCTGCTCCATTTCCTCCCGGAGCAGGCGTTTGACAGCGCTTTCCTGAAGAACAGGGGCCTCTACGATCAGCTCGTCGTGAACCTGGAGGATCAGACGGGCCTCAAGGCCCTCCCGGCGGATTCGGTCGTGAACCCGGATCATGGCCAGCTTGATGATATCCGCCGCGGTGCCCTGCACCGGCATATTCAGCGCCACGCGTTCCGCAAAGGCACGGACAGTCTTGTTGGTGGAGGCGATATCCGCCAGATCCCGTCGCCGCCCGTAGATGGTGGAGACGTAGCCGTCGGCCCGGGCCTTTTCCACCACCTCTTTCTGATAAGCCGCAACGCCGCTGTAGGTGCGCAGATACGCCGCAATATACTCCCGCGCCTCTGCGACCGATACCCCGATCTGCTGGGACAGGGAATAGGCGCCAATTCCATACACGATCCCAAAGTTGATGGCCTTCGCCCTGCTCCGCAGATAAGAGGGCAGAGTCTCCAGCGGATGGCCGAACACCTGGGACGCTGTGATAGCGTGGATGTCCGCGCCCTCCCGGAACGCACGGATCATCTGCTCGTCGTTGGCGATATGAGCCAGAATCCGCAGCTCAATCTGGGAGTAGTCCGCATCCACCAGGGTGTAGCCCTCTCTGGCCACAAAGAACCGGCGCATCTCGCTTCCCAAAGGAGTGCGAACCGGGATGTTCTGCACGTTGGGCTCTGTGGAGCTGATCCGGCCGGTGCGGGTTTCCGTCTGGTTAAAGGTGGAACGCACCCGCCCGTCCGGCCCGATCACCTTCAGCAGCCCCACCACATAGGTGGAATGCAGCTTGGTCAGCTGGCGGTATTCCAGAATCTGGGGGACAATGGGATGCTTGTCCAGCAGGCCCTCCAGCACCTCCACATTGGTGGAATAGCCGGTTTTGGTCTTTTTTCCTGCGGGGAGCCCCAGCTTTTCAAAGAGAATGTTCCCCAGATCACGGGTGGAATTGATGTTAAAGGGCTCGCCGGCCTGCCGGTAGATTTCCTCCGTGACCCGATCAATCCCGTCGGAGAGCCGCTCTCCAAAGGCCTCCACCCCCTGGCGATCCATCGCGAAGCCCTCCAGCTCCATATCTGCCAGCACCCGGCAGAGAGGAAGCTCGATTTCCTCCATGACCCAGGTCAGCCCATCCGCGCAGAGGGCTTTCTCCAGCGCCTGACAGAGATCCGGCAGAAGGGCGGCCTCTGTCAGGTTCTCCGGCACCTCATACTGCCGCCCGGGCAGATACCGGTTGGCCAGGGTGCGCAGATCGTAGCCCTTGGCGCTGGGACTGAGGAGGTATGCTGCTAATTCTCCGTCGAAATCCACCCGGAACCCCTCCAGAGAGAGCCCGCGGGCCAGCTTGTAGAGGGGCTTGGCCATGAAGCTGCAAAGCCGCTTGCCGGGCAGTCCTGCCAAAAAAGCCAGGGCCTGCTCCCGTTCCTCCGGGGGGATTTCCGCCACCGCGCCCGGCAGGCTGATCTGGAGCCCTTCCCCTGCGGGAAGCAGGCCGATCCAGCCGGAGGGGGACTGCTGCTTCAAAGCCGCCAGCCCGGAGAGGACGGCCGGAGAGACGGTTTCCGCCTGGGGCGCCGCTTCGGGGGAGGTGAGATTGAGCTTTTCAAAAAAGCTGTACAGCTCCAGCCGCCGAAGGAGCTCCCCAAGGGCGGCTTCGTCGGCGGGACGCTTCACATAAGCGGATAGCTCCGTCTCAATGGGCGCATCCCGGACAATCGTCGCCAGCCGCTTACTGAGGAAGGCGGACTCCCGTCCCTCCGCCAGCAGCTTCCGCACCCGGGGCGTGGCCTCCAGGGCGTCCAGATCCTGATAGATGATTTCCAGCTCTCCATATTTTCCTACCAGGGAGAGGGCGGTTTTTTCCCCGACGCCCTTGACGCCGGGGATGTTGTCGGAGGCGTCTCCCATCAGGGCCTTCAAATCAATGATGTGGATGGGGTCAAAGCCGTAGTCCTCCCGCACCTTTTCCGGTGTGTAAAGCAGGGTGTCCTTGGTTTTGGCCAGAGATACCGTCACCTGTTCGGATACCAGCTGAAGACAGTCCCGATCCCCGGTGGCAATGACGCAGACGTCCCCCCGGGACACGCAGCGGGCGGAGAGGGTGCCCAGAATGTCGTCTCCCTCAAAGCCCTCGCAGGAGGCAAGGGTGTAGCCCATGCAGGTCAGGAGCTCCTTCATCAGGGGAAGCTGAACGGCCAGCTCTTCAGGCATCCCTTTGCGGTTGGCCTTGTAGTCCGCGTACTGCTCATGGCGGAAGTTTTTGCGGGAGACGTCAAAGGCGATGGCGGTTGCGTCCGGCTGATGCTCCCGCTCCAGTTTGAGGAGAATGTTGAGAAATCCAAAAATGGCGTTGGTATAAACGCCGTCCTTGGTGCTCAGAGGATGCACTCCGAAAAACGCACGGTTCAGAATGCTGTTCCCATCGATTGCCAGCAGCTTCAAAGAGCTACCTCCTTTCAAGTGAGAGGGAACCTGCAAGACCTTGAGGGCTCTGCCCTCAAACTCCTGCCAAGGGGGCCTGGCCCCCCTTGGATTCCCGTCTTTTTTGGGGTTATGGGGGCAGGATTTCAGTCCCTGCCCCGCTGACACTCTCCGCAGGGACGATCGCCCGCCTACCCACTTTTTCGTAAAGAAAAAGTTCAGCCCCGTGTGCGGCGCGGAGACTACGACGCAGAAAGTCCCAGGCATGTTCTGTTACGCTCATAGCTTCTGCAAGGAGCAGCGCCGTAATACGCTCGAAATCCCACGCCCTTCGTCAGAAGCGTGCAAGGAGCGCAAGAGGCTTCTGCGCCGCACAGAGTTTGCGCAGAAACTCCTGTGCGGCGCAGAAAGTACCCCGCACCCAGGAGGGAGCTTTTTTCTTTACGAAAAAAGCGTACTGCGGGAATCAGACTCTCTGCGTGGCGGGGGGAAGGAAGTCTGTACAGACTTGACCCCAACCCGTTCCGCCCTTAAAATTACGGGTTCCAAGGGGATTTAATCCCCTTGGCGAGAGGCTCGGAGGGCAGAGCCCTTCGAGGTCTTGCCCGACCGCTGCGCAGAGAGTCTGGGCAGGCGTTAAGTGTGACGGTAAAAGCAGGCGCGGTTCTTGCCGCTGCGCTTGGCGGCGTAGGCGGCGTGGTCCACGTTCCGGAACAGCTCCGGGAAATCCTTGCCGTCTCTGGGATAGAGCGCTAAGCCCACGCTGGCGGAGATAGGCACCCGGTTCCCCATATCTGCCGCTATCTCCTGGAAAAGCCTGCATATCAGATCGGCTTTCTCCATGGCCAGCTCCGGCGAGGGGATGTTCTGCAAAAACAGCATGAACTCGTCCCCGCCAATCCGCCCCACAATATCCCGGTCCCGGAAGTGCTCCCGGAGCCTGCAGCCGATCTCCCGCAGGAGCCGATCCCCTTCCATATGCCCGAGGGTATCATTGACGGTCTTGAAGTCGTCTACGTCCAGCAGGATCAGCACGTGCTGCTGCGCCTGCTCCTGGGCCAGGGATTCCTGGATCAGGGTTTCCGTTGTGATCTTATTGTACAGGCCGGTGAGAAGATCCCGCTGCGCCCGCTCCCGCAGGAGCGCGTTGGCCTGCTTGTAATCCTCTATATCGCTCAAGGTGCCCACCGCCCGCTGAGGCTGGTGATCCTGATCGAAGATCAGCGTCATTTTTACCCGGCACCACCGGTAGCTGTCGCCGGATTTCAGCCGGAACTCCACCTCCCGGTCATCCTTGCCGGCCAGAAGCTGGTTCCGGAAGGCAATCAGGACGGCGTGATCCTCCGGATAGATAATATCGCTGTTGATCAGCTGCTTTGAAAAATGTTCCGTGGGCAGCTCATAGCCGTACTTCCGCTGAAATACCGGCGAGTAGTACATCTGATCCTTTTGAATGGTCCACTCGAAGATCACGTCCTGGGCCTGCTCGATGAGGATTCGGTAGCGCTCCTCATTCACGCGGAGCAGCTCCTGGGTGCGATGGCTGTCGGTTACATCCGTATAAATAGCCTGCACCACCTGGGAACCGTCGGCGGCCTCCACCTGGGTGCCGTCCATCCGCAGGACAGCAATGGTGCCGTCCTTCCGGCGGATCCGGTACTCTGCCAGAATGGGTCTGCCCTCCGCAAGCTGAAGCTCTACCGTCTCCCGCACCTTGGGCAGATCCTCCGGCAGAATCAGCAGCGCGCTCCGGCCCTCAAAGGGGGGCTGGCGGAATTCTACAGGGGTGTAGCCGACCAGCTTGTAGAAGCCTGCGGATGCAAGCAGAATCTTGAAGTCCTCATCCACAGCGATACGCGCCACACCGCCGGGGACCGCGTTGATCAGCGCGTCCCGCTCCAGGGCGTCCTTCTGCAGGGCGGCGGAGGCCTTCTGGAACTCATTGGCTGCATGGGGGCTGGCCTCCGGCTCCTCCTGGCTGCTCAGCAGGAAGTCCACAAAGGAATCCATGGATTCTTCGTTAGTGGCGCTGTAGGCGCTGCCGGCGGATCGGAACAGCTCCTGGCTCTGCCGCAGGCACTCCATCATGCTTTCGGAGAAGGCGCCGCATTCCCCGCCTAGAATCATTTCAATGGCCTTTTCATGAGGGAAGGCGGGCTTGTAGACCCGGGGGCTGGTCAGGGCGTCGTACACGTCCGCCACTGCCACCGCCTGGGCGCTCACAGGGATTTCATCCCCCTGCAGCCCGTCGGGATAGCCCCGTCCGTCCCAGCGCTCGTGGTGATGACGGCAGATATCGTAGCAGTACCGCAGGTAGACCTTATCCTCCATATCCCGGAAGGCGCGGAGCGCCTCGCAGCCCTTGGTGGTATGGGTTTTCATGATGGCGAACTCCTCCGGCGTGAGCCGCCCGGGCTTGAGGAGGATGGATTCCGGGATGGCGATCTTGCCGATGTCATGCATGGCGGAGGCGCTGGTGATGGTGTTGATCTGCTTTGTGGTCAGACCGTAGTCCGGGCGCAGCCGGGCCAGATGCTGGAGCAGGATCTTGGTAAATACCCGGATCCGGCGGTTGTGCTGGCCGGTTTCCAGGCTCCGGTACTCAATTACCGTGCTCAGAGCTTCCACCATGAAGTCGTTGGCTTCGGTCAGCTTCTGGGTCTGATGCTCCACCAGATCCTCCAGGTGGTTTTTGTAGTGGTAGAGCTCCACGTTGTTCTCCACCCGCTTTTTGACAATCAGCGGGTCGAAGGGCTTCATAATCAGGTCAACCGCGCCCAGGTTCAGACCGTTGAGCTCATTTTCGTGAAAGGTGTCCGCGGTGATGAGGATCACTGGGATGCGCTGGAGAATGCCGTCCCTCTGGAGCCGCTCCATGAGCTGGAAGCCGTCCATGACGGGCATGACAATATCCAGCAGGATCACGGCGATGCTGCTCCGGTACTGGTGGATCAGCTCCAGGGCCTCCTGGCCGTTCTCCGCCTCCAGCAGGCCATAGTCCTCCCGGAACAGCTCGCAGAGGATGGCACGGTTGATTTCCATGTCGTCTACAATCAGAATTTGGCTTTGATGCTCCATAGGCTATGGCAGTTCCTTTCCGGTAAATCTTCAGGGAAGCGCTGCGCAGCCGGAAGACCGGAGCTGCGCGATATTGTCCTGGAAGCTGTATTTACAGCTGGAAGACCTCAAGGGCGCTGCTCCCGCGCACTCGCGCGGGAACCCAGTCCCCTTGGGTTCCCGTCGTCTTAAGTACTTTTTGAAGGGCAGAAAAGCGGGGCAAGCTCATGCAGACTTTCGGCTTTTCGCCCCAATCCAGATTTCTGACCTGATTCCTGGTTCGTTCGATGGCTATGGATACAGGTTCTCAGTTCTGCTGAATATTCCCCACAACGTTCTCATACAGGGAAGTGATTTTGTCCAGAAGGGGCTCCAGATTGTCAGTCTGCCCCGCGCGGATCTGGCTGACCATTTCGGAGCAGGCGGTGCTCAGGGCGGTCATGCCCAGATTGGCGGCCACGCCCTTCAGGGTATGGGCGGCAATCTCGGCATCTTTAAAATTCTTTGCGTTAATGGCGTCCTTCAGAGCGTCCTTGTTGAGATCCTGAAGGAATTTGTTCAAAAACCGGGTGTAAAGGGCTTCGTTCCCGCCAAACCGGGCCAGGGACTGCTTTACATCCACACCGGCGCCTTCCAGTCGAGTCATCAGATCCATTCTCATTCATCCTTTCCATGTAAGGCCGGAGCCTGCCCGGCGCTTCCCTTCCAGTATACCGCTATTTTCGCAATTTCACAAGGCAAATGTCAATAGTAAATATAAATTTTTTTCCTTGCCCCTCTGAAACCGGGGAATATCCGCCCGTCAAACCAATTTTGCCGACATATGAGGCAAACAGTTGACCTGATCCCGGAAAAATGGTAAAATATAAAACACTTCATGTGAACAGGGCCCGACCCTATCTGCGCATGCACAGCGGCCAAAATCAAAAGAAAGGCAGGCTTTTGCTCCATGCTGAAAGGCACCTGGCGCCGGAGAAATTTGATAATGGGATGTCTGATCGGAGCGGCGCTCCTTGTTGTTCTGGCAGGAAACTGTTATCTGCGTTATATTTCTCAGAATATCTATGAGGACAGCACCAAGCACCTGATGGAGCTATATGGTCAGATCAATCGGAGCTTCAATAATTTCCTCTATAAGAACTGGGGCGATTTGGACGACTGGACCCACAATATCCAGTCCAATCCGGATGAGGAGGACGTCCTGCGCTTTCTGAACAGCCGCCGGGAACGGTGGGGGTTTACCGAGTTTTACTTTCTGGCTCCGGATGGAACCTCTCTGACGCCGGACGGGAATCGGGGAAGGCTTCTGCTGAATCATGCCAAGGATCAGCTTTTTATTCAGAGGGAGCAAATCATGGCTGGCGAGATCCTTCCCAACGGGCGGGACGCCATGGTATTCGCCGTTCCTATTCCGCCGGGAACCTATCGGGGGTTTGACTATGAGGCGGTGGCGGTCAGCTATACCAGCAGTGATCTGATGCATTCTTTGAGCATCGACGCATTCTCGGGCCAGTCCCAGTGCCTGGTGGTTTACTCCGACGGCGGGGTGATCCTCTCCACCAACAGCGGCGGGGAGCACATAGGCAATTACCTGGAGTATCTCCGGGAGGAATCAGACCTGGACGACAGATCCATTGAACTCCTGAAGGATGTCTGGGGAAGCGGGGCTGCGGGCGTGATCTCCGGCAATGTGGGCGGTGTGAATCGGTATATCGCCTATCAGCCCATGGCCTATGAGAACTGCTTGCTGCTGGGGGTGGTTCCCGAGTCTGCGGCCAGCGCCAGCCTCCGCCGGATCCAGCGGGCGACCATAGAGATCCTCGTCCTGATCTTTCTGCTTGTCAGTGGGCTGGCCATTCTGTGGGCAGTGTTCCGCTACCGGCACCAGAACCGAAAAAACGTCCTGAACATTCAGTTCCGGGAGCTGTTGTTCAGCACCCTTTCCACCAGTGTGGACGACATATTCATTATGCTGGACGGGAAAACCTGGAAGGTGGATTATCTCAGCCCCAACGTGGAGCGCCTGCTGGGCATCTCTCCGGAAACCGCCATGCAGAACATCCTGGTTTTGTGGGAGAACGTCATCGGCGGGGATTCGCTCATTCCCCATGAGGAGTTCGCCGCCATTCCCATTCACGGCAGCCGCCAGTGGGTGCGGGAGCGCAGGCATTCAGGCACCGGGGAGCATCTGTGGTATCGGGAGTCCGCCTATCACGAAAGCATCCAGGGGATGGAGAAATATCTGATTGTGATGTCCGATCGGACACAGGAACGGCAGATGAATCTGCACCTGGAGGAAGCCCTGCAGGCGGCCAGAAACGCCAACGAAGCCAAGAGCAATTTCCTGGCCAATATGTCCCATGACATCCGCACGCCCATGAACGCCATCATCGGTTTTACGGTCCTGCTGGCAAAGGACGCGGAGAATGTGGAAAAGGTGCAGGAGTATACCCGCAAGATTTCCGCCTCCAGCCAGCATCTGCTGAGCCTGATCAACGACGTGCTGGATATGAGCAAGATCGAGAGCGGCCGGACGTCCCTGAATGTGGCGCAGTTCAGCCTGCCGGAGCTTCTGGAGGAGCTGTACAGCATCCTTCTGCCCCAGGCCAGAGCCCGGAAGCAGACCTTTGAATTCCACGGGCAGGGCTGTCCCGCGGAGCAGCTGCTGGGAGATAAGCTCCGCCTGAACCAGATCCTGATCAATCTGCTTTCAAACGCCATCAAATACACGCCCGAGGGCGGCAGAATTGACTTTACCGTTCAGGAGCTTCCCCAGGCCCCTTCCTCCCAGTATGCGGGTCTGCGGTTTGTGGTGCAGGATAACGGCATCGGCATGAGCGAGGAGTTCCTGAAAACCATGTTCGATCCCTTTACGCGGGAGGTCAACTCCACCACCAGCGGCATTCAGGGCACCGGCCTGGGAATGGCGATCACCAAGAATCTGGTGGAGCTGATGGGCGGCGTGATCCATGTAAGCAGCAAGCAGAATCAGGGCAGCACCTTTACGGTGGAGCTTACCTTCGCCCAGCCGGATTCTGCCCCCGATGCAGATTTCTGGAACCGGAAGGGGCTTTCCCGGATCCTGGTGGCGGATGATGAGGAGGAAGTCTGCCGGGGCATTCGGGAAATGATGCAGGGAACCGGCGTGGAGGTTTCCTATGTGACCGAGGGCGCCGCCGCTGTGGAAGCGGTGAAGGAGGCCCAGGAAAGCGGAAAAGGGTACAGCGCCATCCTGCTGGACTGGAAGATGCCGGGCCAGAGCGGCGTGGAGACCGCCCGGCAGATCCGGGCGGCGATTCCGGAGCACGTGCCGATCTTCGTGCTGACCGCCTATGACTGGAGCGATATTGAAGAGGAAGCCCGCTCCGCCGGGATTGACGCCTTTATGCCCAAGCCCTTCTTTGTGTCCACCTTCCAGCAGGGCGTGGAGGCTCTGCGGCCCTATGGAAGCAGCAAGGCGGCCGCTGAAGAGGACGGCAGGGTGCTGGAGGGAATGCTGTTCCTGGTTGCGGAGGACAATGACCTCAACGCGGAGATTCTCTCGGAAATGCTGGACATAGAGGGGGCCCGCTGTGAGCGCGCCGCCAACGGGAAGAAGGCGCTGGAGCTGTTCTGCCAGTCTCCGCCGGACTATTACGATATGATTCTGATGGATGTACAGATGCCGGTGATGGACGGTTACGAAGCGACCCGGCAGATCCGCGCCTGCGATCATCCCAGGGCGGCGGTGATTCCCATTGTGGCCATGACCGCCAACGCCTTTGCTGAGGATGTGCGCAGCGCCCTGGATGCGGGCATGAACGGCCATCTTTCCAAGCCGATTGATATGGACGCGGTGAAAGCCCTTCTGGCCCGACTGAAGGATTAACAGGCGTTCGTCCGGATTTCGGGAGGATTCGTCCTTTTTCAGCCTGCGGAATGGATTTCCATCTTTTTTTGGATAGGGTATTGACAATTCTGCTCTGTGCCGCTATAATATAGAAGCTGACTCGTTTACAGGATGTATGCGGTCAGGTTCAATCGGGGTGTGGCGCAGCTGGTAGCGCGCTTGACTGGGGGTCAAGAGGCCGCAAGTTCAAGTCTTGTCACTCCGACCAGAAAGAGTCTGGACGCGGTTTGCGTTCCAGACTCTTTTCGTTATCCTCATTTCCGGCCCCGTCGGTCATGTGATGCCATCGGCAGGTGGAGGGACAAGGCCGCGAGACGCTGTCTCGCGGCTCTGCGGTGCGTCGTTTCACGACGCATCGGGAAGGGATTCCCCTTGGATTCCCATTATTTGAAGGGCTTTTGAAGGGCGGAAAAGGGGTGGGGTCAAGTCTGTACAGACTTCCCTCTCCC
>JAAVZY010000120.1 GCA_022791945.1 Oscillospiraceae bacterium
AGGGGCCGAATCGACTGGATCCTCTGCAAATCGGTGTCCCGATTCTGCCGGAACACCGGCGAGAGCCTTGAAACCCTGCGGGAGCTGCGGATGCTGGGAATCAGCGTCTACTTCGAGAAGGAGAAGATCGACACCGCAAAGCTGAAGGGGGAATTTCTGCTGACTCTGCACTCCTGCTTTGCCCAGGAGGAATCCCAGTCCATCTCCGGGAACGTACGGAGGGGAAATCGGATGCGGATGAAAAACGGAACGTATACGGCCCCGTCCGTCCCCTACGGCTACCGGCTGGAGGGAACCCGGCTGGTTGTCCAGCCGGAGGAGACGGAGACAGTCCGGCTTGTGTTCAGTGCCTACCTCTCCGGCTCCAGCATGGGAGAAATTGTGGACGAGCTCAACAGGCGGAAGGTTCCCGCCAAAAACGGAGGCAGCCGGTGGCGGTATGCAGCCGTTGCCTATCTGCTCTCCAACGAGCGGTACATGGGGGACTGCCTCTGGCAGAAGACTTATGAAACGGGTTTTCCTCCAGCACTCCATTGTATTCAAGCTCATGATAAAAGGCACGGACACTGGCTAATTTGCGTTTAACCGAGCGCGGGGCAAAGCGCATGTTGAGATATTTGATATACCTGTTTAGCGCATCGCGATCTGCCCAGGCTTGATTTGTAAACTCCGAAAACTGCTGCAAATCGATTTGATAGGCCTTGAGTGTGTCTGGTGACAAGTTTCTTTCGTATTTGCACATTTCAAGATACTGCTTGATTGATTGTGATAGTGTCTGCATAAAATGACCTCCATAACTTTAAAATTGATATTCTCATTATGGAGAGCAGCTATGTATTTGTCTATTATAAAATGATATGTAAGCAACCAAGCCGCAAGAATCTCAGGACATATTGCTTTTGAATATTTGGAGAGATCTTAAGTATACGCGGGGCAGTGATAAAATCTGCTATGCTGCCTGGAATAGCTGGATGTCTAGGTAGACTTTTGATGAAAACCATGATATGATGATTTCATCATGTGGTGAAGCAACGATGATTTGGCAGAGAATGACCGAGCTGAAGATATCCCGCTATTGGTTCTCCAAGGTCTGCGGCCGCTCCTGGGGGAGACTGTCTGACATTTATTGTTGTAGTGTGTGAGTCTGAAGCTCTTGTTAACCTGGTTCAGGCATTACGAATCTTCATTAAGGAGATGACGAAGCGGAAAGTTGGTTTGCAGAAAAGAGCCTGTTGGGAAACCGGTCTGCCTAGTTTTGTAGAAGTCAATTGATGACTGCCCCTATAACGGATTTGTATGGCTCTATCCATTCAGCGCAATGGGAGGATAACATCACTACGGGGCAGACAGACTATCTGAGGCATCTGAAATAAAGGATGTTCAACACTTCTGATGAAAATATCTTTGGATGGAGATGTTTGAAAATGGAAACAGAATCTTTAGCTTCTTCGCTTCATAATTCTATTACGAATGAGTCCTTAAGTATATGCACTAATATTCTAGAGGTTGGGTTGGATGCCCTTATAGGGGCCGATATATGGAAGGATATTCCTTTTCTTTCTACAGCTGTATCAATGTATAAAATTGGACATTCCATTAAAGAATGTTACGAATTAAAGAAGTTAGCCGCTTTTCTTGAGGAAATAAATAAAGGATGTATTGGCAGCGGTAAGCTGAAAGAGCGAAGGAAAAAATTCGAAGAAGATATCCAATTCAGAAACTGAGAACTGGAATACTGCATGGTACTGCTTGATCGTTATATTTCGGCTGATAAGTCACGGATGCTGGCAAGGCTTTATCTGTCGTATTTAGATAATGTAATCTCATGGATAGAATTTGCAGAGTTTTCAGAAATAATTGATCGGCTTCTCCCTTCGGATTTTGAGTGGATGTTTGAATTTATGTGTCATGGCGGAATTCACAAAAAGGATTTTCCAAATGCGGACCTGTCTCCTGTATTGCGTCTGCAGTCACTGGGATTAGTCATATCACAGACTGACTTATTATGGGGAGATATAGGAGCAGAAAAAGAGGTTTTCAATTTCTATATAACTGATACCGGAAAAAAGTTTTGCAAAATTTTTGAAGACGCATTGCGACAGTTTAAAAAGTTGAAGTAGGAATAAAATGAAAGGGTCGCGGAATTCATGTCTCCCTGCCTTACAGAAGATATGAGCGTGGAAAATTTCTCTTGCAACATCAAGAACATCATATAGCCGCCGGACACTTTAAGGCTTGTTTGGCTGAATATAGATTTCTTTGACAACCTGCAAGCTTTTCCGCAATGGTATACTGGGCAGTTGCTCGGTCTAGAGGATGATGCACATGTGGCACTCTGGTTTTTGTAGCCACCAGGGAGCAGCCTTAAATTCGGCCGGCATATATGCGGTGGTTGCGTGTTTTTATCGAACAGCATCTTTTATGCTATTGGTGCAGAGTGTTTTGAGAAATATGTGATTCCTGATTCGGCATTTTGATGGATCGTCCTTTTTATATCGGTGAACGGTTTGTACTATGAACTCAGTGGGAGATAGGTAACCGGCATAGCCCTAGTATCTTTGTAGGTGGTGAGACTACTGTAATACCAACGAGTAAAAGATACAATGAAAAGTGTAACATAGTTTGGAGGTTAGGATGACATCCTTTTACGAAATAATTAGGGGCAAAGTAGATAACTATATCAATGTTTTTCGCCAGTGCTATAATACGAATATATTAAATATATATTTCCGCGGGCAAGGTAGAAGTGATTGGACTTTGACTCCAAAAATCAGCCGTAAAGGTATTCAAATTAGCGAAGCCGAGACGAAAATAGAAGCAATTAACCGCTGTCTGTGGTGCTCGGAATCTTCACTGTTCGAAAATATCGCATGCATGCAACATTATGGCCTTCCTACACGATTTTTGGATTATACAACTGAAGTTGATGTTGCGCTGTTCTTTGCATGCAATAATCCTGCTCACTATGATTCGGATGGAACTCTATTCATTTGTAGCTATGATATAAGAAACGCGCAGCATATAGATACTCGTTTAATATCAGAACTATTTGCCCTTGAACACGAAATAACAGTTCGTCATTTCGCTGAGCAGCTTATAGAAAGATATGCGGATTTCAAAGAAAATTATCGGGATATTGATGAGTTGGGGATTCGCATATTGTCATGGATCGATCATGGATTTATGGTTACTCCATCGGGATTTGAACTGGGTAGGCTGAAAATTCGGAATCGCAGATTAGTCAATCAACATGGCGTGTTTTTTGTTTTCGGAAATAAGTTAAAAGCTCCTCACCTTCCGCGGAGTACATCTTGGACACAGGCTCATATCATTTTGCCTGAAATTGCAGACATTCCCTCTATTATCCAGCATCCGGACTATGTACGGCGCATTTTGATCCCCAGAGAAGCTAAGCCAGATATTATCAAAACACTTGCTGAGCGAGGAATTCATCAAGAATTTCTTTTCGCTGACAATTAGCACTAGTGAACAGCAAATCAGATGTGTTGAGAGTGTGATCTTTTTCGTCAATGAGTGCCATCCTTGGCTGACCAAAAAGATGCCATGCGGCTAAAGCCGCATGGCATCTTTTTCGTCAGCCAAGGATGGTGAGGACAAGTGGACTTGAACCACCGACCCCTTGCATGTCAAGCAAGTACTCTAACCAGCTGAGCTATGCCCTCACATCGAATTGACAATATTTTATCACGGCTCTATGGAATTGTCAAGCCCCTGTCCAAATATCAAGACTCAAAAGCGAATTGTCCTTCCGGGCACAGGACGCACCCTCCCAAAACACAACGCCCTGCGAGCGCCTGAAAAGGGGATGGTATTTTCCGGCAGAATGTGGTAAAGTGATGAGGATAGGTGCTGCGGCTCCTGGCCCTGTTTGTTCTGTTCGTTGGTCTTCTTGATTTCAGCCGAAAGGAAGTATTGTCCATGAAGTATCTGAACATCGGCGGCGTTATTCCCGCCCCCGAAATCGCCCTGGGCTGTATGCGGCTCAGCGGGCTTTCCAGACCCAACGCCGAAAAGCTCATCCGCACCGCCCTTGACCTGGGCGTCCACTTTTTCGATCACGCCGACATCTACGGGGGCGGCGCCTGCGAAACCATCTTCGCGGAGGCGGCAGGTATGACCCCCTCCCTCCGGGAGCAGATGCTGATTCAGACCAAGTGCGGCATCCGCCCCAGCCAGTACGATTTCTCCAGGGAGCACATCCTCGCTTCCGTGGACGCCAGCCTGAAGCGGCTCCGGACCGATTATGTTGACTTCCTGCTCCTGCACCGTCCGGACACTCTCATGGAGCCGGAGGAGGTGGCCGAAGCCTTCCGGCTCCTCAAGCGGGAGGGCAAGGTCCGCTTCTTTGGCGTCAGCAACCAGAACGCCGGGCAGATGACCCTTCTCTCCAAATACTGCGTGGAGACGCCTCTGCTGGTCAATCAGCTCCAGTTCTCCATGACCGAGTGCGGCATCATCGACGCGGGGCTGAATGTGAACATGACCAATTCCGCCGGGGTGAACCGGGACGGAGGCATCCTGGAGTTCTGCCGCCTGAACGAAATCACCATCCAGCCCTGGTCCCCCTTCCAGTATGGTTTCTTCGAGGGCGTTTTCCTGGGAAGCGACAAGTTCCCCCAGCTGAACCAAAAGGTGAACGAGCTGGCCGAAAAGTACAGCGCCGCCCCGGAGGCAATCGCTATCGCCTGGATCCTCCGCCACCCCGCCCGGATGCAGCCTATCGTGGGCACCACCAGCGCCCGTCGGCTGACGGATATCTGCAAGGCTTCTGAAATTACCCTCACCCGTCAGGAATGGTATGAGCTCTACCTTTCCGCAGGGAAAAAGCTCCCGTAACGGGCGCGCCCGCTCCCCCGCTGGAATAAAATCCCCGCAGCTCCCATAGAATCGGGATTTGCGGGGATTTTCCATTGGCTCTGGTTATTGCAAAAAATCGTTTTTAGTGATACTATAGGATTGGATGATAATTACCCGGTTCATCCCCTGTCTCTGCCCAGCTCCTCCTGAAAGGAATGGTGAGTATGATCAATCAGCCCGGCGCCGGATTCCCGCCCGGCACCGCTGCGCCCGCCGGGCCGCCCTACATGGGCGGGTTCCCTGTGCGGTGCCCCCGCTGCTCCCACATTGTCAGCACCCGTTACTGCAGTCACTGCGGGATGGATCTCTCCACCTGCTATACGGTGCGGCAGCCGGCGCCGCCCCCCTCCTATGGAGCCTGCGGCTTTCCTGTCCAGCCGCCGCCAAGCCGGCTGCCAGCCCCCATGCCCGTTCCGCCCGTGCCCGGAGCGCCCTTCCAGCCGCAGCCCATCCCGCCGGGAATGCCTGCCTTCGCAGGCGGCGCGGCGCGGAAGCACACCCTCCGCAATACGCTGCTTATCTGCGGCGTCTCTCTTGCCTGCATCCTGCTGTTTTCCGGACTGTTCTTCGCTGTTCGGCGGCTGGTGGAAAGCGGCGCTCCCGCCGGAGGCTACTACCGGGAGGACAACGGAGGCAGTCCCCCGCCTTCTGTGACAGAGGGCTACTACTATCCTCAGGGCATCAGCAGGGAGGAGTATGAGAAAATCAGGGAGGGGATGTCCTACGCCCTGGTCTGCCAGATCATCGGCGGAGAGGGGGAGCTCCAGGAGACGGGGAAAACCCTTCAGGGGGATCTGTATTACACCTACCTTTGGTATGGGGAGAGCAGCCCCAGCGCCATGGCCTTTATCACCTTTATGGACGGCGCGGTGACCACCATCGCCGGGGACGGACTGGACTGACCCTATAATGGCAGCAGCCTGCCAAAACCCGCGCAATACACCCTATCAGACGCGCCCCAGGCCCAAAAGGCGCGTCTGCCGTTAACTGCTGACTGCCTGTTCAAAATCTCAGGGAGACGGCCCGCAGAGCTGCTGAACAGGCGCTAAAAGGAGCGTGTACAATGTCCAATCAAACCGGAGGCCTGTTTCAGCAGGCGGATATTCTGCTCTATACCGGCGCGGATCCCACCGCTTTCAGCGTGGTGGCCTGCGATCAGTTCACTTCCCAGCCGGAATACTGGGAGCGGGTCGGCCGGGCGGCAGGGGATAAGCCATCGGCCCTCCATCTTGTATTCCCGGAGGCGTGGCTGAAAACAGCCCCCTTTGAAGAAACCATTTCTGCCATCAACCGCAGTATGCAGGACTATCTGGATCGGGGCCTCTTCCGGGAGCTGCCCCAGTCCTTTCTCTATATGGAACGGACCCTTCGGGACGGGCGGATCCGCCGGGGGCTGATTGGTCAGGTGGATTTGGAGCGCTATGACTATCGTCCCGGGAGTCATAGCCCCGTCCGGGCTACCGAGGGCACGGTCCTGGAACGGATTCCCCCGCGGGTTAAAATCCGGGAGAACGCCCCATTGGAGCTCCCTCACATGATGCTGTTGATGGATGATCGGGATCAGCGGATCCTGGAAGCTCTGGGAGAAAGAAAGGACGCCTTTGAGCAGGTCTACGCCTTCCCGCTGATGGAGGACAGCGGCGCTCTAAAAGGCTGGCTCCTTCCGAAGGAGGAGGAAGCCCGGCTCCGCCTGGCGCTGGACGCCCTGGCGGAGGTGAACCAGGGAGAGGTGGTGCTGGCCGTGGGGGACGGGAACCATTCCCTTGCGGCCGCCCGACAGTGCTATCTGAATCTGAAGGAGCGGCTCGGCGAAGAAGCCGCCCGGCGGCACCCGGCCCGGTATGCCCTGGCGGAGCTGGTCAGCCTGCATGACCCGGCCCTGGTTTTTGAGCCGATCCATCGGATTGTCCGCGGGGTGAAGCCGGAGCGGCTGCTGGAGGCCCTGGGCCGCCAATTCCGGCTTGAGGAAGCGCCTGTACCGGGCGGACAGCGGATCGATCTGGTGCTCCGGGGGGAGAGCAGTCCCCTGTACATTGCCAATCCTTCCAGGAGCTTGCCGGTGGGAACCCTCCAGGCGTTCCTGGACGAATATACCACAGCCCAGGGGGGAGAAACCGACTACATCCACGGAGCGGACGTGGTGCGGGAGCTGTCCCGGCAGGCCGACTCTGTAGGCTTCCTTCTGGAGGCCATGGATAAAAGGGAGCTGTTCCAAACAGTGGCCCTGGAGGGTGCCCTCCCCCGAAAAACCTTCTCTATGGGAGAAGCCTGGGATAAACGCTTCTACTACGAAGCCCGCCGGATACAGCATACAGCCCCATAGGGAAAGACCTCAAGGGCGCTGCCCAAGGGTCAAAGCCTGCGGCTTTGACCCTGCGAGCCATCTGCCAAGGGGAATCCCTTCCCGATGCGTCGTGAAACGACGCACCGCAGAGCCGCGAGACGCCGTCTCGCGGCCTTGCCCCTTAACGAAGCCGCTTGCTCAGGGTCGGATTGCGGCTGTGAACCGTTTGGTGATATCTCTGGGCCGGGTGATTGCGGTACCTACCACCGCTGTCCACACGCCCAGATCCATTGCCTGTTTCAGCTGTTCAGGATACCAGATGCCGCCCTCGGCCACCACCGGGATGTCCAGCTCTTTCACGTACCGCTCCATCAGCTCGTAGTTGGGGAGGCTTGTCCCCTCGGTGGCGGGCGTGTAGCCGGACATGGTGGTTCCTACCAGATCAAAGCCCAGTTCCTGGGCAAGCCTGCCCTCCTCAAAGGAGGCGGTATCAGCCATGAAGAGCTGATCGGGATATTTGGCCCGCACCTCCCGGAAAAAGTCCGATAAGGGTTTCCCCTCCGGCCGAAGGCGGTCGGTGGCGTCCATGGCGATGATCTCAGGGCCTGCGGCCACCAGAGCGTCAACCTCCTGCATGGTGGGGGTGATGTAGATTCCGCTGTCCGGATAATCCACCTTGTAAAGGCCGATGACGGGGAGCTCCACGGTCTTTTTGATTTCGGCAATATCCTCCGGCGTGTTGGCGCGGATGCCTACCGCGCCGCCCTCAAAGGCGGCAAAGGCCATCCGCCCCATGATGTATGAGCTGTAAAGGGGTTCGCTTTTCAGCGCCTGACAGGAGACAATCAGGCCGCCCCTAAGCTGCTCCAGGATTTTTTGATTGCAGCTGGTCATCAGTTATCACGTTCCTTCCTCAGCCTCTGGGGCTGTGCGCCTTTCAGTATACTCCAGAATTTTTTTGTTTTCAAGAGCGGATGTGCCGAAGCCGGGGCTCCTTCCCTTCATCGCAGAAGCTCCCGGCGCAGTGCAACCTGGGAGCGGACAGACTGCTCCTCGTCAGGAGTCAGATCCCGTTCCCCGCGGCACAGCTGGTGTATCAGATACTTTCCATAGGCGTCCAGCAGAGTGTCCGCAAGCGCGCCGGGGGTGGCGCAGAGCCGCACAGGGTACCATTCCCGCCTGCGGCTGTCGTATGCCAGACAAAGATAACCGTGCCCGGTGCGGTTCACCTCAAATGCCCGATCCTCTGCCAGATAATCCAGAAATATACTCAGCACTCCTTCAAATGAAGGCATCATACCCGCTCCCTTCCATATCCTCCCACTGCCAATGGATTTCCCTTATTATAGAATATTGTGAATGTTTCCACAATACTTATTTGCGGAGAATCATCCTATAATACCCTATAAGGTGTTCATACATAGACTGAGGGCAAGGGGTGGTTTGGCGTGATAGATTACAGCCCGCTTTGGGAGACTTTGCGGGAACGCCGGATCACACAATATCAGCTGCTGAAAGCCGGAATTGACAATAAGACGCTGGATTCCCTCAAGAAAAATAAGAATGTTACCCTTTTGACCGTGGAGAAGCTTTGCCGCATCATTGGATGCACACCAAACGATATTGTACGCTTTGTAGAATAGGCCGGCGGGAATACCCGCTGGCCTACTTTTTTGTCCGGCCCCTATGTGCAACTTCCAGGAGCTGATTTCTTAGAGCTTATAAGATGATTGTACCAAGGATACACTGTACTTGTCAATTCAGAATTTATAACAGAGGGTGGCTTCCAATGGACAGGTATGGTACAATCCGAATCAATCTGGCTGCGCTGATTGAAAAAAGCGGCCTCAGCAAGAACAAGCTCAGCCACCGGGCGGAGATGCAGCGCACACAGCTGAATCATTATTGCAGCAATACGGTTACCCGGCTGGATACAGACGTCCTGGCGCGCCTGTGTACAGTCCTCCACTGCGGAATCGGCGATCTGCTGGAATTCATTCCGCCGGAGGACGCCGAACCCGGCGCGGAGGAGTAGCCGCGCCTCTGGAAGGGCAGGAACGCCCAGGCTCCGCCTGCCTTTACAAAGGCAGGCGGATGTGATATGCTTGGTAAAGCTTGGAGAATACGGCCCCGCCCTCTTTTTCAGAAAGGATGAGCAACATTATGGACTCCGCAAAATCCACCTTCCGCCGGCAGGGAATCGGCAAAACCGCCCTCCTGGGCATTCAGCATGTTCTGGCCATGTTCGGTGCAACGGTTCTGGTTCCCACCCTGACCGGCCTGAATCCCTCCCTGGCCCTCATCTGCGCCGGCGTGGGAACCCTGCTGTTCCACCTGATCACCGGACGGAAGGTGCCGGTATTCCTCGGCTCCAGCTTCGCCTTTATCGCTGGGCTTCAGGCAGTGATTCAAAACGATCCGGCCAACGTCCCCAAGGCGATGGGTGCTACCATCTGCGCAGGCGTTCTCTACCTGCTGCTTGCGCTTCTGGTGCGGATCTTCGGCTCCGATAAGGTGCGCTCCTTCTTCCCGCCGGTGGTCTGCGGCCCGATTATCATTGTCATCGGTCTTTCGGTGGTGCCCTCGGTGGTCACGAGCGCCCTGGTGGACAGCGGAGATCCCGCCGCGCCTCTTGCCGGGGCGCTGTGGATGCGTCTGCTGATTGCCGCTGTGGTGGTGCTGACCATCCTGGCGGTGGGCATCTTCGCCCGGGGCTTTTTCAAGCTGGTGCCCATCCTGTTCGGCATCATTATGGGCTATGCGGTCACGGTTGTCCTTCAGTTTGCCACTGGCGTGCAGTTCATTGACTTCAGCGCCATCGCCCGGGCGGACTGGCTCTATACCTTCCGGGATTACCAGCTCCCGGTCTTTGACCTGTCGGCCATTCTGACCATCGCCCCGGTGGCGCTGGTCACCTTCATTGAGCATATCGGAGACGTCACCACCAACGGCGCGGTGGTGGGGAAGGACTTCTTCAAGGATCCCGGCCTCCACCGCACCCTGCTGGGCGACGGTGCGGCCACCATGGCGGCGGGTCTTCTGGGCGGCCCGCCCAACACCACCTATGGCGAGAATACCGGCGTGCTGGCAGTGACCAAGAACTACAGCCCCTTTAATCTGGAGGTGGCGGCAGTTGTGGCGATTCTGCTGGGCTTCTTCGCCAAATTCGGCGCGGTGATCCGCCAGCTGCCCGGCCCGGTGATGGGGGGTGTTTCCATCGTGCTGTTCGGCATGATCGCCTCCATCGGCATCCGTCTCCTGGGGGACAACAAGGTAGATCTCTCCGAGAACCGGAATCTGTTCATCGTCTCAGTGTTGATGGTGGTCGGCCTTGGCATCAACATTGTCATTCCGGGCACCAGCGTGAAGATCAGCGGCCTGGCCATTGCGGCGGTGGCAGGCGTGCTCCTGAACAAATGCCTTCCTGAGAAGCTCCGCACCCCCATGAAGGAAGCCGAAGAAGCATCCGCCCGGAAGGGGTGATGCGTGCGGGGGAAGACCTCGAGAGCTCTGCTCTCGAGGTCTTCCCCTTACGAATCCAACAGACTCTCAGAAAGGAAAGATGGCTTATGTCTGCCAGCTACATCCTGGCGCTGGATCAGGGAACCACCAGCTCCCGCGCGATTCTGTTCGATCGGGAGCAGAACATTGTCCAGATTGCCCAAAAGGAGTTCACCCAGCTCTATCCCCGGCCCGGATGGGTGGAGCATGACCCCATGGAGATCTATTCCTCCCAGTACGGGGTCATGATGGAAGCCATTGCCCAGAGCGGCATCCCCGTCTCCCAGATTGCCGCCATCGGCATCACTAACCAGCGGGAGACGACCATCCTCTGGGACAAGGCCACCGGGCGGCCTGTGTACAACGCCATCGTCTGGCAGTGCCGCCGGACAGCGGACATCTGCCGGGAGCTGGAGGAGCGGGGGCTCGCCCCATACATCCGGGAAACCACCGGGCTGATTCCGGACGCCTACTTTTCCGGCACCAAGATCAAGTGGATCCTCGACCATGTGGAGGGGGCAAGGGAGCGGGCGGAACGGGGGGAGATCCTGTTCGGCACCGTGGACAGCTGGCTGGTATGGAAGCTCACCGGCCGGCATGTCACAGACTGTACCAACGCCTCCCGCACCATGCTGTACAACATCCACACCCTGGATTGGGACGATCGCCTGCTGCGGGAGCTGGACATCCCCCGGCAGATGCTTCCCCAGGTGCGGGGATGCAGTGAAATTTATGGGTATACCACCATTCAGGGAGAGCAGATCCCCATTGCCGGGATTGCCGGGGATCAGCAGGCGGCGCTGTTCGGCCAGACCTGCTTTGAAAAGGGAGAGGCCAAGAACACCTACGGAACCGGCTGCTTCCTGCTGATGAACACCGGGGACACCCCCTGCCGGAGCAGGCACGGACTGCTGACAACCATCGCCTCCGGGCTGAACGGGCGGATCCAGTACGCCCTGGAGGGGAGCGTTTTTGTGGGCGGCGCGGTGATCCAGTGGCTCCGGGATGAGCTGCGGCTGATCACAGAGAGCCGGGACGCGGAGTATTATGCCCAGAAGGTGGAGGACAGCGGCGGGGTGTATCTGGTGCCCGCCTTCACTGGCCTGGGCGCGCCCCACTGGGATATGCGGGCGCGGGGCACGCTGATGGGGATCACCAGAGGAACCCGCCGGGAGCATATCATCCGGGCGGCGGAGGAGTGCATCGCCTATCAGAGCATGGAGCTGGTGGAGGCCATGGAGAAGGACACCGGCGCGTCTCTCGCCGAGCTGAATGTGGATGGGGGCGCCAGCCGGGATCGGTTCCTGATGCAGTTCCAGGCGGATATCCTGAGTAAGCCGGTGCGCCGCCCCATGATCCGGGAGACGACCGCCCTGGGCGCGGCTTATCTGGCGGGGCTGGCGGTGGGCCTGTGGAACAGCCTGGACGAGATCCGCAGCATGTGGAGCTGCGATCTGGTGTTCTCCCCCTCCATGCAGGAGGACGAGCGCCTCCGCCGCATCCGCGGCTGGTCCAAGGCTGTCTCCCGCAGCCTCGACTGGGAGGAGTCCTGAACGCCTTCAGAACCTCCGCGAGCGCGCGGGAGGGAGAGTCTAAGACCTTGAGGACGCTGTCCTCGAGCACCTGCCAAGGGGAGCTGGCTCCCCTTGGATTCCCGTCTTTTTGGGGGTTATGGTGGGGTGAGTTCTAATCTCTGCCTCGCTGGCACTCCCTGTGTGGTCGATTGCCCGCCTACCCACTTTTTTGTAAAGAAAAAGATTCATCCCTGCATGCGGGGCAAGACCTGCGACGCATTCACTGTCTGCCAAAGGGCAAGGGCATTCGCTTGGCGGGGGGCAGGCTCAGGTGCGTCGCCAGTGGCACTCCATCCTATTGACACTGAAACGGCTGGTATAATATAATAATGATACAGCCCTTAGGGCCGCCGACCTCTCTGAGCAGCTGCTGCGGAACGGAGACTGCCAATGAAACAAACATCAATCACCCAGGAGAAGCAAAAGGGCCTTTCCCTGCTCCTTTCCATCGTTCTGGTCTTTTGCGTGTTTGGAACGGTGGTATATATGATTGCCCGGAGAACCTCCCAGGAAATGTCGGAGTCGGCTGTCCAGAACCTGAGCGAAAGCCTCGATCTGCTCGAATGCACAATCGAAGCAATCCTCCGCAGCGAGGCGGAATTCCAGATGATGATTGCCCGGGAGATCGCCCGCGCCGCCGATCCCGAGGCCTATATCCGCACCTATGACAAAAACCGCGCCATGGCGAAGCTCTCCCTCATCCTCACGGGGAAAACCGAAGGCGTTTCCAACACCGGGGAGCCCTTCACCGAGGAGGGGCTGGACTTCTCCTCCGGCAATACGGTCTATGGGCTGCCCATATCCTGCTCCTACCTGAACTACATGGGAACCTGGTCCTACACCATGAAATGCCCTGTGGAGCGGGACGGACAGAGGATCGGCACCCTCTATGCCGAATATGTCTACGACGCCATAGACGATTCGCTCCCCCAGGAGGGCTTCTACAACAAGCAGGCAACCCTCTATATCATGGACGCCCAGAGCCAGCGGTTCGTCCTCAAGCCCAAGGGGATGGGGATGCGGAGCGCGGGCCATCTGGATCTGGACGACTTCTACCGGGCCAACAACATCCAGGAGCCGGCGCTTCGGGCGGAGGTGGCCTCCTGCCTGGCCAACGGGAAGCGCGGCCTGTTCTATCACGATATCCGAGACGTCCAGGCCCTTAACTATATGTGGCCGGTCAACGACGGCAGCATCTTTCTGGTGGGCTATGTGCCCATCTCCGCCATCCAGCAGGAGGGCCAGGCGGTCAATCAGAATATCTTCCTGGTGGTCGTCTCCATGCTGGCAGCCTTCGCCCTCTGCATCGCTCTCTACTACCGCAACCGCCGCCAGGAGGAAAAGCTCCGGCAGGAGCAGGAGGAGGAGCGCAGGCTTCACAATCAGCAGCTGTCCGAGGCCCTGCAGGCCGCCCGGATTGCCAGCGAGTCCAAGACCATGTTCCTCTCTAATATGTCTCACGATATCCGCACCCCCATGAACGCCGTGCTGGGCTTTACCGCCCTGCTGGCCAGGGACGCGGAGAATCCCGCCAAGGTGCGGGAATACACCCGGAAAATCACCTCCTCCGGACAGCACCTCCTCAGCCTGATCAACGATATTCTGGACGTGTCCAAAATCGAAAGCGGGAAGGTCGAGCTCAATCTGGAGCCCTTTGCCCTCAACGATGTGATTTCCTCTGTGGATGCAATCATCCAGCCCATGGCCAGGGCCAAGGGGCAGACGTTCCACCTGAAGGTGACCGGCATCCGCCATGAGTACCTGATGGGGGACGAGACGCGGATCAACCAGATCCTGCTGAACCTTCTTTCCAACGCGGTGAAATACACCCAGGAAAAGGGAGAGATCTGGTTCCGGATCATCGGCCTGAAGCAGCGCTCCGCCCAGTATGAGCACATTCGGATTGAGGTGGAGGACAACGGCTACGGCATGACCCAGGAATATCTGAAAACCATCTTCGACGCCTTTACCCGGGCGGAGAACAGCACCACCAATAAGGTGCAGGGCACCGGGCTGGGCATGGCCATCACCAAGAGCATCGTGGAGCTGATGGGCGGAACCATCGAGGTGTCCAGTGAGGTGAACAAGGGCACCCTGTTCCGGGTAGAGCTGGAGCTCCGGATCCCGGAGGGGCAGGAGGATTGCGCCTTCTGGGAGAGCCAAGGGATCTCCGGCATTCTGGTGGTGGGCGGCGAGGAGGAAGCCCGGGGCAGCATCCTGGCCCTGATGGAGAATACCGGCGTCCGGCTGGACGCTGTCCCCGGCCCGGAGGAAGCCGCCGGGCTGCTGAACAGCGGCGGGATCTATCAGGCGGCGCTGCTGGATTGGGAAACCGGCGGTCTTCAGGCGGCGAAGACACTGCGGCGGCTTCTGCCGTCCGCGGTGCCTCTCCTGCTCCTGACGGAGGGGGAGTCTGATGGGATGGAGGAGGCGCTGCGGCTCCCCTGCACCTATTCCCTGACGAAGCCCTTCTTTGTTTCCGCCTTCCAGGAGAAGCTTCGGGAGCTGGGAGCGAACCCCTGCGGGGAATGCGTCCCGGAAACCGGGGAGGAGCTGTCCGGGCTTCACTTCCTGGCAGCGGAGGACAACGAAATCAATGCGGAAATTCTGACGGAGCTGCTGAGTCTGGAAGGCGCTTCCTGTGAGATTGCGGAGAACGGACAGCAGGCGGTGGAGCGGTTCTGCCAGGCTGCGGCAGGGACGTTCGACGGGATTCTGATGGACGTCCAGATGCCGGTTATGAACGGCCATGAGGCCGCCAGGGCCATCCGGGCGCTGGAGCGGGAGGACGCGGCGCGGATCCCCATCATTGCCATGACCGCCAACGCCTTCGCTGAGGATGAAAAGGCGGCTCTGGACGCGGGCATGAACGCCCACATCGCAAAGCCGCTGGACGTAGAACAGCTGAAAAAGGTGCTCAGTCAATGTATTGGACGGAGGGAAGAACAGTGAAAGAATATCTGAGCGGTCTTGCCAAGGCATGCACAGCGTTCTGTCTTGCGGTTCTTACAGGCTTGACGCTGTCATCCTGCGGCGGACAGCAGAGCAATCTAGTGATTCGGGAGGAGAACGAAAAACGGGTGGTCAACCTGTTCAGTCCCATGGAAAAAACCGATCCCGATGCGGAAAACGTTGCGCGCAGCGCCTCGGACCTGACCGTGCGTATGGCGGAGAAAAAGCTGAACGTAACCATGTTTTACAGGACCTACACAGCGGAAAGCTATCAGGAAAAGACCTATGACGAGGTTGTGCTGGACAGGGTCCGCAGCAACATGGACGATCTCTATCTGCTCAATCCCGATACCGCCCTGATCCTGGGCGCGGAGGGAAAGCTGGCGGATTTGTCCGGCCTTTCGTGCGTGAAGAATCTCCGGGAGATCGTCCTGACTGCCAACACAGTGGAGGGAAAGCTGGTGGCGATCCCTCAGGAGGTGGTTGCCTACGGGCTGTTTGTGAATGCGGATATGTTCCGGCAGTATGATTTGGAGCTTCCTGAGACGCCGGAGGAATTTCTGGAGTGCTGCCGGGTGTTTCAGGAAAACGGCATTGAGACGCCTGTGGGCGCCAATCGATGGTGGCTGGAGACATTCGTTTTTGCGCAGGCGTACGCGGATCTTTACAATGGCGGGAACGCCGAAGGGGAGATCGCGGCGCTGAACAGCGGCGCGGCCCGATACAGCGACTATATGCGTCCCGGCTTTGAGTTTCTCCAAACATTGATAGAGGAGGGCTATATTGATGCGGAGAAGACCCTTGTCAGCGAGGCCATCGAGGCGGAGGGGCCGGATTTTCTGGCAGGAAAAACGCCCATTGTGATGGCCTACTGGGGAGCGGCCAACACGGAAACCTCTTATGGAAAAACAGACTTTGAAATGCAGGTCATAGGGTTTCCCAGCAGCCGGGGGCAGATGCCGGTCGTGTCTATGACCGGCTTTGGCGTAGGCGCTGAGGCGGAGCACGCCGAGGACGCCCTACGTGTTCTGGACATCATGACCTCCGACGAGGCGCTTCAGGGGTATTCCCAGGTGAACCAAGTGATTTCTCCCTCTAAAAATATCAGGGTGGACTGCGTCCCCGCCTTGCGGCCTTTGAACGCCCGGATCGAGGAAGGCGTTTATGTCCTTGGCTCCAACGCTGGAATGAAGGTGGAGCAGTGGGGAAACACCTGCCTGATTGTCCGCGAGCTCCTGGGTGGCGCCACCGTGGATGAGTGCATGGCTTCCTTTGACGCGCTCCAGGACGCCTCCTTGCAGAATTAACAGAGTCTCTGGGTGGTCGAAGGGCAAGACCTCGAGGCTCTGCCTCGAGCTCCGCGGTGCGTCGTTTCACGACGCACCTAGGAATTCGGCGAAGCCGAATTCTGAGATGCGCCGCTAGCGGCGCATCGTGGACGCGTCCCTTTGGAATCCCATTATTTTAAGGGCGGAAAAAGGGGTGGTCAAGTCTGTACAGACTTTCCGCTTTCTGCCACGCAGATGGTCTGATTCACGCAGTACGCTTTTTTCGTAAAGAAAAAAGCTTCCTCCTGCGTATGGGGTACTTTCTGCGCCGCAGAGGGTATGGGTGCAGCAGAACACGCTCGAAACTTTCTGCGTCGTACCGATTTACCCCGCACGCAGAGCTGAATCTTTTTCTTTACGAAAAAGTGGGTAGGCGGGCGATCGTCTCTGCGGGAAGTATCAGCGAGGCAGGGAGTACCAGCGAGGTAGGGGGACGGGCGCAAGCGCCCGCCCCACCCCCTCCCCCAAAAGATGGGAATCCAAGGGGACGCGTCCCCTTGGCAGGAGCGCGAGGACAGCGTTCCTCGCGGCCTTCCCTCCCTCCGGAGACTCTCAACAGCCGATGGAAATGGAGATATTTCGATCAGAAAGGATGACAGCAAACATGCTGGAAACTGGAATGCCGGCGCCGGCCTTCACGCTGCCGGATAAGGACGGAGCCCCTGTCTCCCTCTCCGACTTTGCAGGAAAAAAGGTGGTTCTTTACTTCTATCCCCGGGACAACACCCCCGGATGCACCCGGCAGGCCTGCGCCTTCGCCCAGGCCTGCGAGGACTTGAAAGCCCTCAACACCGTGGTCATAGGCGTCAGCAGGGATTCTGCCGCCTCCCATCAGAAGTTTGCCGAAAAGTATAGCCTACCCTTTCCCCTCCTCTCCGATCCCGAGCTTTCGGCAATCCGGGCTTACGGGGTTTGGCAGGAGAAAAAGCTCTACGGCAAGGTCAGCATGGGCATTGTACGTTCTGCCTTCCTCATTGACGAAAACGGCATCATTGAAAAGGCCATGTACAAGGTAAAGCCGGATACCAACGCTGCGGAAATCCTTGCCTATCTGAACAAATAATCCCGGCCTCTGCCGCTGACCGGCGGCAGAGGCTTCCAATTTCAGCGGGGAAGGGCGCAGCATCAGCTGCGCCCTTCCCCGCTTTTGGGCCTTGAGGGCTTGTCCTTTAGGGGGTCATAGGATTTTCGTATCGTCCGTACTGCCGTACCGCCTCGTGCATGGCCAGGAGGCTTTCCGGCCTGGTGCCGGGGCTGAGATTGTTTGCCTCCTTGATGATGAAGCTCCTGGTATGGGGCTTGACCTCCTCCAGGATTCGCCGTGTCTCGGCTCGGATGGCCTCCGCGTCTCCGTTCAGGAGCAGATCTACGTGTACGCCGCCCAGAATCACCGTCCCCGGCGCCAGCTCCTGAACCAGCCTTCCATGACGGACGGGGAAGCCGGTATCGAAGGTGTAGACGTTCAGCTCCTGCTGGATGGCGGGGAAGAGATGCGAGGCGTTCCCGCAGAGATGGATCTGGTTGCGGCTGCCCTCCACGGCCAGCTCCTGAATGATTCGTTTGTGGAGAGGCAGCACAAACCGCCGGTAATCCTGCTCCGACAGCATGGCAATGCTGTCGTCGGCGAAAAAGAATTCCTTTGAGCGCTCCGGCTCTCCCAGATGCCGGCGGAGCGCCCGGATACGCTGGATGGCGCCCTCTGTAATATAGGACAGGAGCGCCCTGGCGAAATCCTCCTCCTCATACAGGGCAATGCACAGCTCGGTTGCTCCCAGCAGGCAGCAGGCGATGGTGAAGGGGCCGTCGGTGCCCGTTCCCGCCGGACCGATGGCGCCGATGGGCTTGCCGTGATAGGTATAGCCTTTCTTTTTCTGCTGAGCGAAGCAGTCCATATACTCCAGCGTTTTTCCGGATAGTCCGGTAAAAATGCTGGGGTATTCCTGATCCAGGAAGGCGCGCTTGTTTTCCTCCGTCAGGCAGATCCTGGTGCCCGGCTCGTTGAAGCCGTGGTAGGCGATGGGACAGCCGAAGTACGCCGCCTCCAGCACGTTCTGGGTGTCGGGATAGACAGGGATGCTCTCCAGATTTTGAAAGCCCATCTCCCGGTCGCTGATGATTTCGTCGCTGAAGTATTCCTGGAACCGGCACTGAACCGCCAGCATCTTCTCCGGATCCTCAATATATTCCTGAAAGGTGACCTGCTCCTGATTCAGCGCGGGATCGGACAGGATCATCCTTGGGCTGCAGGCAATGGACATCCGCACCCGCTCCGCCTGGAGGAGACGGCGCACCTCCTCGTTGTGTCTATCATAGTCGATATTCAGCATGATTTCTCATCCCTTCTGCCCCGTCGGAGGGGCAATGCCCTGCTGTGACGCTTCTGCCCGTTGCCGGAAAATTTGATTTGATCATAGCATCCAGAAAGTCAATAGCCCCTCCGGCCCGCGTTTTCTGCCGGATTTTGCGGTAAAAAGTCTGTACAGACTTGCCCCCCACCCCTTCACGCCATTAAAAAGGTGGGAATCCAAGGGGAGCCAGCTCCCCTTGGCGGAGACCCGAGGCAGAGCCTCGAAGTCTTCCCCTTCGGCGCAAAAGATCCCCAGACAGCATCATCGCCTCCCTGTTATTCGATCAGGGAGGCGATGATGCTGTCTGCTCCGAATTTGAAGGCGCCGTACATGGCGGAATTGGTATAGAAGGGGGTGGTCACCCGGGTGCTTCCGATGGGCAGGCTGTCGATCCGTTCCCGGAAGGGCTTCAGGAACACCTCTCCGAAGCCCAGGTAATCCCCGCCGATGATTGCCATCTGCAAGTCCATGGTGCTGCAGATGTTTGCCACCAGGACAGAGGCTGTGCGCCCGATAAAGCTGCCGAACTCAATACAGAAGGCATCGCCCTGGCGGGCGGCGTTGATGAGCATATCCAAAGTGAATCGATCCGTCAGGAGCTGCTGGGCAATGATGGAGCCCTCCGCCTCCCGGCGCTTGGCGGAGATATAGGTGCGGATCCCGCCCATGTCGGTCAGGTTGCGGAAGTAATCCATCCGGCCGGTGGCCTCGTTATAGACAGTGCTGTAGGCAATCTCGCCGCCGGTTTTGGTAAAGCCCTCGTGGAGCTGTCCGTTGAGGATCAGCCCGCCGCCGACGCCGTTGCTGATCCAAGCGAAAAAGAGATTGTCCACGTCCCGGCCCACGCCGAAGTATTTTTCTCCCAGGGCGGCCAGGTTGATATCGTTTTTTACAGCGATCCGTCCGGAGAAGAAGGGCTTCACGCATTCCACCAGATTGACAATATCTCCGTTGCGGCATTCAAATTTGACGTAGTCCGCGTCGTATTCGATCGTGGGGGCGGTGAGCACCACCTTGCCGATCCGCTGGATGTCCAGCTGATTGCGCCTGCAGAGCCCGTCCAGGGCTGCGGGAACAAAGGTGCGGAGGGTTTCGCCGCTGTAGTTTTCCGGGAGGGTGACCGTCTCAATGAAAACCGGCTCGCAGTAGAGGTTGCAGGCCGCAATGGAGATCCGGTTGCGGGTGTAGTAGCTGATGAAATCCATCGCCAGCACATAGCGGTATTCCTTGTTAAAGTCCAGCAGCATGGGCTTTTTCCCGATTTCCGCACAGCTGTAGCCGATTTCCCGGAGAAGATCCATCTCCATCAGCTCGGCGATATTGGCGGATACGGTGGGCTTGCTGATGCTGAGCCGCTTGGAGAGCTCCGCCCGCGAAATAGGGCCGTTTTTGATAATGCAGTCCGCAATCGCGCGCTGGTTGTTCTTCTTCAGCAGCGTCTGGTTACCCGCTTTCATTGGCGCACCTCCTCCCCTGGGAGAAAATATTCCCTATTTTGATTATACTGTCCAGCAGCCCGCCTGTCAAGCCGCGCCGGGAGTCTCTGCCGGAAGACCTCGAAGGCTCTGCCCAAGGGTCAAGGCCGCAGGCCTTGACCCTGCGAGCCTCCTGCCAAGGGGACGCGTCCCCTTGGATTCCCATCTTTTAGGGGAGGGGGTGGGGACGGGCGCTTGCGCCCGTCCCCCTACCTCGCTGACACTCTCCGTAGGGACGATCGCCCGCCTACCCATTTTTCGTAAAGAAAAAATTCATCCCCATAGGCGGCGCAGAAGGTGCGACGCAGAAAGTCTCGGGCGTGCTCTGTTACGCTCATGCTTTCTGCGGCACAGAGAGTATTACCCACGCACAAGGGAGCTTTTTTCTTTATGAAAAAAGCGTACTGCGGGAATCAGACTCTCTGCGCGGCAGGAGGAAGGAAGTCTGTACAGACTCAACCCTAATCCCTTTTCCGCCCTTTAAAAAGCCCTTAAAATAATGGGAATCCCTTCCCGACGCGTCGTTTCACGACCCACCGCAGAGCCGCGAGACAGCGTCTCGCGGCCTTGCCGCGGCGGAGTGTTTGCATAAAATTCAGAAGTCCGGCATTGAAAAGAGGGAGAGACAGCAGTATAATATATCCTGAGATATTTGACGCCCGAAAAAGGAGCCTTGGGCAGAAAGCGGGCAGCTGGCGCAGGCCCGCTCTGCGGTAGGGATGGAAAAGTCTTTACGGACCACCCGAACGATTGCGGGATGTGCCTGGGGCCTTTCCCCGTAAATACAACTTCTTCGTAAGGAGGACACCGCATGGCAATTCGCGTATCCATGATTTCTTTGGGTTGCTCCAAGAACCAGATCGACGGGGAGCGGCTGCTCTACACCTTAAAAGAGGATGGTTTTCAGCTGGTGGGGGATGTGTCCAAAAGCGACGCAGTCATTGTCAACACCTGCGGCTTTATCCAGTCCGCCAAGGAGGAGGCCATTGAAAACCTCCTGGAAATGGCCGCCCTCAAGCAGGAGGGCGCCATCAAGGCCATCCTGGTCACCGGCTGTCTGGCGGAGCGCTACCGGGAGGAGATCCAAACGGAGATTCCCGAGGTGGACGCCGTGCTGGGGATTGGCTCCAATCAGGAGATCTGCCGGGCTGTCCGGGCCGCGGTGGGCGGGAAGCAGACCCTCTCCTTCGGCCCCAGGGAGGATCTTTCCCTGGAAGGGGGCCGGGTGCTCACCACCCTCCCCTACTACGCCTATCTGAAAATTGCCGAGGGCTGCGACAACTGCTGCGCCTACTGCGCCATCCCCCAGATCCGGGGCCGCTTCCGGAGCCGCGCCATGGAGGACGTCTGCAAAGAAGCGGAGTGGCTGGCCTCCCAGGGGGTCAGGGAGCTGATTGTGGTCGCGCAGGACACCACCCGCTACGGGGAGGATCTCTGCGGGAAAAGCCTCCTGCCGGAGCTGCTCCGGCGGCTCTGCCGGATCGACGGGTTCCGCTGGATCCGCACCCTCTACTGCTATCCGGAGCGGATCACCGACGAGCTGCTGGACACCATTGCCAGTGAGGAAAAGCTCGTCCCCTACCTGGATATTCCCATCCAGCACTGTGACGGGGCGCTTCTCCGGGAGATGAACCGGGGGATGGATCGCCCCAGCCTGACCGCCCTGATGAAGCGGATCCGGGAGCGGATTCCCGGCGTGACCCTCCGCACCACCCTGATGGTGGGCTTCCCCGGAGAGACAGAGGCGCAGTTTACCAGCCTCTGCGAATTTGTGGACGAGGTGCAGTTTGACCGGCTGGGATGCTTTGCCTTTTCCCCGGAGGAGGGGACTGTGGCCGCCGGTATGGAGCATCAGATCGAAGAGGAAGTCAAGTCCCGCCGGGAGGAAATCCTGATGGATCAGCAGGCGGGGATCATGGAGCGGCTGAATCGGGAAAAGATCGGCACTGTCCTGGAGGTGGTCACGGAGGGGTTTGACCGGTTCGGGGAGTGCTATTTCGGCAGGAGCGCGGCGGACGCTCCGGAAATTGACGGAAAGATCTTCTTCACCAGCCAGGAGCAGCTGGTGATGGGAGACTTTGTGCAGGTCCGGATCGACGAGGTCATGGACTATGATTTGGTGGGCGTCTGTATTTCAGGGAAGGAGCGAGCGTTTTGAATACGCCTAACAAGCTGACCATGCTGCGGGTCATGCTGGTTCCGGTGTTCCTGGTATTTTTGATGGTGAGCCGGATCCCTTATAACTTTTTGTATGCTCTGGCGATTTTCATTGCCGCCTCCCTGACAGATCTGCTGGACGGGTATCTGGCCCGCAAAAACAATCAGGTGACCACCTTCGGGAAGTTCCTGGATCCCCTGGCGGACAAGGTGCTGGTGCTGTCGGCGATGATCTGTTTTATCCAGCTGGAGCTGGCCAGCTCGGTGGCGGTGGTGATCGTCATCGCCCGGGAGTTCATGGTGACCTCCCTGCGGCTGGTGGCAGTCTCCGGCTCCGGAAAGGTGATTCCGGCGGGATTCCTTGGCAAGCTGAAAACGGTGATCTCCATGGTGTCTGTGATCGGCATTTTGGTGCTTTCCGGGCTGGCGCAGATGATCTCTCTGCCCGCCGCAATTGATATTCCCGCCATCTCCCATGGGCTCATGTGGCTCTGCGCAGGAATTACCCTGATTTCCGGCATCTGGTACGTGGTGCGAAACTGGGACAGCATCGGAACGATGAAGTAACCCGGTTACCAGCTCAACCCCTGTTCAGAGTCTCTGCGTTTAGGGGAAGACCTCGAGGGCGCTGCCCTCGAGGCCTTGACCTTCGGCCGCGCAGAAATTTCGGGCGGGCGCCGGGTTCCGGCTGCGGAAAAGGTTGGCACTTGTCCCCTGGGGGGATTTGCAGTATAATGGTGGAATTGGACGAACGTATTGCCCTCCGCGCAGATCATGCACAAAGAAAACTCAACCCAAAATGAGGTGGACAGCTTGATGTTTCAAAAAGACCTGGAAACCATGCCCCGCAGGGAGCTGGAAGCCCTTCAGCTGGAACGGCTCAAATGGACCGTTGGCTTCTGCCGGGACAATATCCCCTTTTACCGGGAGCGGCTGGACAAGGCCGGGGTTACGCCGGAACGGCTCAAGGTACTCTCGGATATTCAGTACATACCCTTTACCACCAAGGACGACATCCGGGACACCTACCCCTTCGGAATGTTCGGCAGGCCCCGGAAGGACATTGTCCGGATCCACGCCTCCTCCGGCACCACCGGAAAACCCACCGTGGTAGGCTATACCAAGCACGATCTGGAGATTTGGTCCGACTGCATCGCCCGGCTCTGCGCGGCGGTAGGGGTGACGGATGAGGACATGGTGCAGATCTCCTTCGGCTATGGCTTGTTCACCGGGGCGCTGGGGCTCCATTACGGCCTGGAGAAGCTGGGGGCGGCAGTGGTGCCCGCCTCCTCCGGCAACACCCAGAAGCAGGTGATGCTCCTGAAGGACTTCGGCGTCACCGGCCTGGTGAGCACTCCCTCCTACGCGCTGTATATCGCCGAGGTGGCACGGGACATGGGCGTGGATCCGGAAAAGGATTTGCAGCTGCGGGTGGGCCTGTTCGGCTCCGAGGGCTGCACCCTGGAAATGCGGGACCAAATCGAGCGGGATCTGAGCCTGTTCGCCACGGACAACTACGGTATGTCCGAGCTGGGCGGCCCCGGCGTCTCCGGGGAATGCAGGTTCCGCCAGGGGCTTCATGTGAACGAGGATCACTACCTGCCGGAAATCATCGATCCCAAGACGGGAGAGGTGCTGCCCGCCGGGGAAGCCGGAGAGCTGGTGGTGACCACCCTTACCCGTGAAGGGATTCCCATGCTCCGCTACCGGACCAAGGACATCACCCGGCTGAACTATGAGCCCTGCGAATGCGGCCGCACCTTCTGCCGGATGGACAAGACCAGGGGCCGCACGGACGATATGCTGAAGATCCGGGGCGTCAACGTGTTCCCCTCCCAGATAGAGAGCGTCCTGGTGGGGATGGACAAAATCGGCCCCCACTACCAGCTCGTTGTCCGCCGGGAAGGCGTGATGGATACCCTGGAGGTGCGGGTAGAGCTCATCGACGGCTCCTTGCTGGAGGATTACAGCGGGCTGGAGCAGCTCCAGAAGCAGGTCCGCGCCAGCCTGAAAACCGTGCTGGGGATTGACTGCAGGGTTTCCCTGGCGGATCCCCGCTCTATCGAGCGCACCGCCGGCAAAGCCAAGCGAATCGTAGATCTCCGGAACCAGTAGGAGCCCATTTAATCTCCGGGTACGCCGAAGGGCAAGGCCGCGAGAGCTCTGCTCTCGCGCTCTCGCCAAGGGGATTAAATCCCCTTGGAACCCGTAATTTTTAAGGGCGGAAAAGGGGTGGGGGTCAGGTCTGTACAGACTTCCTCCCCTCTGCCACGCAGGCAGTCTGATTCACGCAGTACGCTTTTTTCGTAAAGAAAAAAGCGGAAAGGGTGAATCAAAGCCGCCTGCAGGGCAGAAAGCAGAAAGCCCGTACCAATCCAACAACAATGAAACTTCAAGTTTTTCGTCCACCTTTTTTCAAAAAGGCGGCAGGCGTTTGAGGGCGGAGCCCTCAAGGTCCTGACCTTACGCAGAGACTCAAGCGGCCGGGACGGCCGGGAAAGGGGAATGGCCATTGAAAAAGCTGATGCTGGGGAATGAGGCGGTAGCCCGGGGCCTCTATGAGGCCGGATGCTGTCTGGCGTCCAGCTATCCGGGGACGCCCAGTACCGAAATAACGGAAGCTGCTGCCAAATACGACGACCTTTATTGTGAATGGGCACCCAACGAGAAGGTAGCCATGGAGGTGGCGCTGGGCGCCTCCATCGGAGGGCGCAGGAGCTTCTGCGCCATGAAGCACGTGGGCCTGAACGTGGCGGCGGACCCGCTGTTCACCGCCTCCTACACAGGCGTCAACGCCGGTATACTCATTGCCGTCGCGGACGATCCGGGGATGCACTCCTCCCAGAATGAGCAGGATTCCCGCCACTATGCCATCGCCGCCAAGATACCCATGCTGGAGCCCTCCGATTCCGCGGAATGCCGGGACTTCGCCAAGCTGGCCTACGAGCTGTCGGAGCAGTTCGATACCCCGGTGCTCCTGCGGCTGTCCACCCGCGTCTCCCACTCCCAGAGCCTGGTGGAGGAGGGGGAGCGGGCAGTCCCGGAGCAGAAGCAATATGAGAAAAACGCTGCCAAATACGTTATGATGCCCGCCTTTGCCAAACGGAAACACCCTGCGGTTGAGGAGCGCACCAGGGCCCTGGCGGCGTACGCTGAAGCCTCCCCCCTGAACCGGATGGAGCTGAACGATGCCAGGATCGGCGTGATCACCTCCGGCGCGGCCTATCAGTACGCCCGGGAGGCCTTGGGCGAAGGCGCCTCCTACCTGAAGCTGGGAATGGTGCATCCCCTGCCGGCCGGTCTGATTGCGGACTTTGCAGCCCGAGTGGATACCCTCTATGTCATCGAGGAGCTGGACGATGTGATCGAGAGCTTTGTCCGGAAGCTGGGCATTCAGTGCCGGGGCAAGGAGCTGTTCCCCCTCTGCGGGGAGCTCTCTCCCAATCTGGTGGCGGAAAAGCTTCTGGGACAGCGGCCGGAAACCATCTCCCTGGAGGAAGCGATCCCTGTCCGCCCGCCGGTGATGTGCGCAGGCTGTCCCCACAGAGGGCTGTTCTACATACTGGCCAGGAATCACTGCATGGTGTCCGGGGACATCGGCTGCTATACCCTGGGAGCCGGCGCGCCTCTAAACGCCATGGATACCACCATCTGTATGGGCGCTTCCATTTCCGGGCTCCACGGCTTCAACAAGGTCTGCGGCCCGGAGAGCGAGCGCCGGAGCGTGGCGGTGATCGGGGATTCCACCTTCATGCACTCAGGCATGACCGGCCTGGCGAACGTGGCCTACAACGGCTCCAACTCCACGGTTATTATCCTGGATAACTCCATCACCGGCATGACCGGCCACCAGCAGAACCCCACCACCGGCTACAATATCAAGGGGGATCCCGCCTGCAAAATCAGCCTGGAGAAGGTCTGCGAGGCCCTGGGCATCCGCCGGGTATCCGTTGTGGATCCCTATGACCTGAAGGCCGTGGAGGAGCGGCTGAAGGAGGAGCTGGCCGTGGAGGAGCCCTCCGTGATCATCTCCCGGAGGCCCTGCGCCCTGCTGAAGCACGTGAAGCACGGGGCCCCGCTGTCCATTGATCCGGAGCGGTGCCGGAGCTGCAGGGCCTGCATGAAAATCGGCTGTCCCGCCATCAGCATGAAGGCCCTGGCTGCGGGAGGAACACCCAAGGCAGTGATCGATCCCACCCAGTGCGTGGGCTGCGGCGTCTGCGGACAGCTCTGCGGCTTTGGGGCCGTCGGACAGCAGGAGGGGGGAAAAGCGGAATGAAGGACACGAAAAATACAAAAAGTATTATGATTGTGGGCGTCGGGGGCCAGGGCACCCTGCTGGCCAGCCGGGTGCTGGGCCACGCCATCCTCCAGGGCGGCTATGACGTGAAGGTCAGCGAGGTTCACGGCATGAGCCAGCGGGGCGGCAGCGTTGTGACCTACGTGCGCTATGGGAAGCGGGTGGATTCCCCCACGGTGGATCAGGGGCAGGCGGATCTGCTGCTGGCCTTTGAGCAGCTGGAGGCTGCCCGGTGGCTTCCCTGGCTGAAGCCGGGGGGCAAGATTGTGGTCAGCACCCAGCGGATCGATCCCATGCCGGTGATCACCGGCGCGGCGGCTTATCCAGAGGGACTGATAGAGAAGATCCGGGATAAGGGCGTGGAGGTGCTGCCTTTGGACGCGCTGTCCCTGGCGGCGGAGGCTGGTTCTCCGAAGGCGATCAATGTGGTGCTCATTGGTCTGCTTTCCCGGCAGATGGAATTCGCGCCGGAGGTCTGGGAGCGGGCCCTAGAGGAATGCGTGCCGCCGAAATTCCTGGAGATCAACCGGAAGGCGTTCGCCCTGGGGCGGGACGCCCTTCACCTTCAGCCGTAGGGAAAGGAGCGGAGTTTGCCATGAATAACGGTATCCTGATCACTCAGCTTTCCATTTTTGTAGAGAACCAGAAGGGCCGGCTGGCCCTTCTGACCGAGCTTCTGCGGGACAACGGGATTGACATCCGGGCGGTTTCGGTAGCGGATACCCGGGAGTTTGGGATCCTGCGGCTGATTGTGGACGATCCCCGGAAGGCGGCTTCCGTGCTGAAGGAGGAGGGCTTCACGGTTTCCCTGACCAGCGTGCTGGGGGTAGGGATTGCGGATCGGCCGGGAGGGCTCTGCGAGGTCATGGAGCTGATGCGGGACAGCGGCATCAATGTGGATTATATGTACGCCTATATCAGCCAGAGCCAGGAACGGGCCTATGTGATCCTGCGCGCCTCGGACAACGCCCAGGCCGCCCTCCTGCTGGCGGAAAAAGGCTTCGACCTGCTGGCGGACGCCCAGATCTGAAGGGGAAGGGAAGGCCTTGAGGGCGCTGCCCTCAAGCTCCTGCCAAGGGGGGCTGGCCCCCCTTGGATTCCCATCTTTTTTGGGGGTATGGGGAGCGGAATCCTGGTGCGGCGCAGGAATGCCCTGCACGCACAGGGGAGCTTTTTTCTTTACGAAAAAAGCGTCCTGCGGGAAGCAGACTGTCTGCGTGGCAGGGGGAAGGAAGTCTGTGCAGACTTGACCCCACCCCTTTTTCCGCCCTTAAACAAAGATGGGATTCCAAAGGGACGCGTCCACGATGCGCCGCTAGCGGCGCATCTCAGAATTCGGCTTCGCCGAATTCCTAGGTGCGTCGTGAAACGACGCACCGCGGAGCGCGAGGGCAGAGCCCTCGCGGCCTTGCCCTTCGGCGTTGGCAGGGACACACGGTATTCAGAGGAGAATGAGGAGGGCAAATCGCCATGATAAACGCACATGAACGATGTCTGATCGCGGTGGATCTGGACGACACGGCGCTGCAGGATCTGCGGGAGCTGAACCCGGTGACCCGGATGGTTCTGCGGAAAGCGGCTGCGGACGGTCACCGGGTCATGCTGGCCACTGCCCGCCCCTCCTGCATGACGATGGAGCACTACCAGGCCCTGGAGCTGGACACCCCCCTGTGCCTGAGCAACGGGGCGGACTATTTTCTTCCGGGGGATTCCTCCTTTCCTCCAGGGCGGGACTACATTCCCAGCGGACGTCTGAGGGAGATTCTGAGCCTCTGTCCCCAGCGGATTCTAAAGGGCGTTTGGGTGGAGAACGATGACGAGCTTCGGGTCAGCCGGGGCTGGATGGGGGAAGAGAGCTCCTATTTCCGGGAGATGTACAACCGGTCCCGGGTGCGGGCGCTCTGGCCGGAGAATCCCCCCGGGGAGGGGGCAGGCAGGCTGTTTCTCTGGGTGGAGGAAAGCCCGGAGGCGCCCTGGCTGCTGGCGCAGCTGCGGCTGTTCCCGGGAATTGAGGTAAAGAGCCGTCCCTGGCAGCAGGACAGCGGGGTGCGGATCTACAGTCTGGGCTCGGTGTTCGCCAACAAATGGTACTGCGTGGAAAAGACAGCGGCTTATTACGGGATCCCGCCGGAGCGGATCATTGCCTTCGGGGATGCCCTCAACGATCTGCGGATGCTCCAGAATGCCGCCCAGGGCTTCGCTATGTGCAACGGCGACGAGCAGGTCCGCCGGGTCAGCTCCCTGCGGGTCACCCGCTGGACCAACCAGGAGGGCGGCGTCGGCCGCGAGCTCAACGAGCTCCTGCATCTGGGGCTGGATCTGGAGGGGTAGCTGCAGGGGAAGGCCGTAAGACGCTGTCTCGCGCTCCGCGGCCTTCCCCGTTGTAACATCCCTCAGCCGCACATGGAGCCCCGGCGGGGCCAAAAACAAATTTTCTTGAGATGTAATGTATAAAGGGTGGTTTCACCAGACCGCTACATTACATTGACTGCGGTTCATTTGTGGCAGAATGGCACAGGCTGGAGAGGCGGTGATCGACCAGCAGGAGGGAACCGAAGCGGGAGCGTCCGGGGATGACCTGGGCGCTCCGTTCTCTTTATAGGCCCTCTGCTAAGAGCGCACTTACTCACCACCCGCAAGCGGGCGGCGGTACTGCCTGACGGCAGCCGTGTGCCCTCCAGGGGCGGCTCCCGCCGGACGTTCCTTTCCTGCCTAGTATGGACAGGCCAGCAGACGCCAACGGCGGCTTGTGCATCGGGCGGAGCTGCGCCGATGCACTGGGGACTTGGGGGCCGTCAGCCATCAACAAGCACGCGCCGGGTATATACGGCGCATTGCTTGCTACTACTATCAACGCCTATAATGAGGGTTGAAAGTCGCTTGTGTTAGTGCTATACTTGGTTCGTGCTAATTCGACCAATCCCAGTTTGCGGAGGAAATTGTATTATGGAAGTGACGATAGCGGAACTGGAAGCTTATTTATTTGACCATTACAGGAATGGTGGGAGCGACCAAAGTTTATTTATGAAACTCGTAGAAGAAATTGGTGAAGTGGCCGAAGTTCTAAATAAAAAAGCAGGAAGGAAAAAGCCGGATAGTAAGGATTTACAAGCTCAACTGGGTAATGAACTGGCGGATGTGATACATTACGCTGTTGCCATTGCTGCACTAAATGGCCTTGATATAAATAAATTTATCATAGAAAAAGATAAGATAGCTTCTGTAAAATACAACCATAGAATAAATTTGGAACAGTTTACCATAGATAAGAGAAACGAGAAGTCAGATTGCTGAATTCCAGTTTAACGGGGCGCTTTCTCTTTTTGGGTGAAATCCCCCCTTGACAAATGCTCTCTTGGGAGATGATGATATGGCATTCCCTCTGCAGCTGCTGATCACCGGTTACAGCGGAGCGGCGCTTTATGAGCAGCGGCCGGACGGCTGGAAGTCCATCTGGCAGGAGGAGGGCGGCGCACCCTCTTTCGCCTGCCGGGCAGGCTCTCTGGTGATCACCGGGCAGGAGCAGCCCCAGGGCGGTTTCCTGGGGATTTATCAGAAGGAGCCCCAGGGACTGCGGCTTCTGAATCGGGTGCCCACGCCGGGAGGCGGCCTGTGCCATCTGGCATGGAATCCCGCCTGCCGCACCCTCTACGGCTCCTGCTACGAGACAGGACATATTCTGACCGCAGAGCTGTCCCCCGAGGGGCAGGTCCTTCGGCTGGAGGCCCTGGAGGAGCCGGAAAGCTCCCTTTCACGCACCCATTGCTGCACCCTCTCGCCGGAGGGCCGGTATGTCTACGGAGTCAACTTTGCCCGGGACAGGATATACCGCTACCGGGCCGTTTCCGGCGGGCTGGAGCCCGAAGGAGAATTTTTGCAGCTTCCGGCCGGGGAGGGGCCCCGGCACCTCTGCTTTCATCCTGCCCTGCCCCTGGCCTGCCTGATCACCGAGTATACCAGCCGGATTTGGCTGCTCTCCTATGAGCCGGACACCGGCAGGCTCAGGACAGAAGGCCAGGTATCCGCCCTGCCGGAAGGGTTCTCCGGGGAGAGCTATGGCTCCGGGATTCTCTTCTCTCCGGATGGACGGAGGCTCTATGCCGGGAATCGCGGAGCAGATACGGCGGCTGTCTTTGCCCTGGAGGACGGGGCGCTCCGGAAGGTGCAGGACGCCTCCTGCGGCGGGAATTGGCCCCGGCATCTGAATTTGGGGGGAGACTGGCTCCTGACGGCCAATCAGCGCTCCTACCGTGTGGACGCTCTTCGCCTGGACGGAGACGGCCTCATTGCCGGAGTGGATTTCTCGATCCCGTTCTCCCATCCCAGCTACACAGAACTGTTTGTCTCTGTGTGAGGAGGCGCTTCCTGCCCCAGTTCATGGGCGGTTCCGCACAGGGCTTCTGGCTGGGAGCATTGCCTTTGCCTTCCTGCAAAAGGTGATTTTGTTTGCGCTGAAAACCAAGCAGAGGTGTCCTGGCTGAATAGCCGGACATCTCTGCTTGCTATTTTCTATTCTGATTCGGAAGCTGGATGATCGGCAATCGTAAAAATAGTATGGATCCCCCCTATATTATTCTGCATTTCGGGATAGGATATGAGCCCAAAGCGGTGATGGCCTTGCTGTTTGGACGGAGCAGAGTTAGAATAACACTGTAGCAAGGCTAAAAATGAGTGGATTTTGGTAACTCTACCGCTGGTAGGTGTTCATTTTCTCTGGCCCCGGTATAATGAAATGCGAAAGGGGAGGTTTTTGACATATGGATCAAAAGAAGATCGGCAGCTTTATTGCAGCTTAGAGAAAAGAGAATGGACTGACTCAAAGTCAATTGGCCGAAAAATTAGGGATTACAGACAAAGTGGTTTCAAAATGGGAAACAGGAGTTCCCCATAGTTAAAGATACCACACCAAATATGACGAACCCACGCTTATACAGAACTGCAAAAAAGATAAAGGCTTGATGTAAGTAATAACTACTGCATCAGGCTTTTTTCTTACACTATTCCGATCTAAATATCTATAACGATGAATTGAAATTTTCACATTCTCGTGATATATTATCATGAGTGATTATCATGGCAAGGAGGACTATATGGCTGTAACATATAGAAAACTATTTCACTTGCTGATAGACAGGGGCATTCCGACCGCCGAATTGACGGAGAAAGCTGGATTTAGTGCTAATATTCTAACCCGACTAAGGCGTGACCAGTATGTATCTTTGGATAGTATCGAAAAGATATGTCCTGCTCTTGGTTGCAAGGCAGATGATATTCTGGACTTTATTCCCGATGAAAAGGAGAAAGAAAATGGCTGATATAAGAAAAGAACAAGAGCGTGATGAACTCCATCGGGCGATATTGGCGATTGCCGATGAACTGCGTGGAATCGTGGATGGACGGATAAAAAGACGCCGTTATGGAAGCCTACAAATTGCTTGGAGAGTGCTATCAATCCGATACAAGCAATAATAAAGCGACTATCGCTGCCGTTCAGGGCAAAATCTCTCGTGCGACGGCAAGGTTGGATAATTTGATTGCCATGCGTGCAGACGGTGAAATATCCAAAGAGAAATTGGGAGAATTACGGCAAAAAGCAGAAAGCGAACTCGCCACTCTAAACGAAGAACTTGACAAGCTAAATGCTGTTTCGGATGAATCTGTTGAATTCCTCGATATGAACGCTATTAAAGCCGCTCTTGACGAAATGATTGATTTTTCTGAACCTACAATCGACGAAAACATCATTGAAAAGTTTGTTTCTCGAATTACTCCGATTGACAACGGACACTACCGCTGGGATTTGAACTTTACGCAGAGTAAAAAACAGGCGATTATCGGCTCTGTTGAGGGACGAAAAGGCAAAGCAACTGCCGACATAAAAGAATACGGTGAGAATGACGAGCATTCCCACCGTACATATGATAAGTCTATTCAGTTTTCCTCTAACGGGACGATAGCCTATCTTTGTTTAATAGCTGCCTGCGCAGCGGCAAGGCGGGCAATCGGCACCCGGAAGGGAGAGCAGGAGACATAGGTCAGACCGGCGTTGTGGCAGAACTCCACGGAGCTGGGATCGCCGCCATGCTCGCCGCAGATGCCCAGCTTGATGTCCGGCCGGGTCTGCTTGCCCAGATCGGCAGCCATCTTTACCAGCTTGCCCACGCCCTTCTGATCCAGACGGGCAAAGGGATCGCTCTCGTAAATCTTCTTGGCGTAGTAGGAGCCCAGGAAGGCGCCTGCGTCGTCACGGCTGAAGCCGAAGGTCATCTGGGTCAGATCGTTGGTGCCGAAGGAGAAGAACTCCGCCTCGGTGGCGATCTCGTCGGCGGTCAGGGCCGCGCGGGGGATCTCGATCATAGTGCCCACCTTGTAGTGAAGGCCGGAACCGGACTTTTCAATGATAGCGTCGGCAGTCTTGGTTACGACGGCCTTTACATAGGCCAGCTCCTTAATCTCCCCCACCAGGGGAATCATAATTTCGGGTACAATGTCCCAATCCGGATGGCTCTTCTTCACATTGATGGCAGCTTCAATGACAGCCTGGGTCTGCATCTCGGCAATCTCCGGATAGGAAACAGCCAGACGGCAGCCACGGTGGCCCATCATGGGGTTGAACTCGTGGAGGGAAGCAATCTTATCCTTCAGTTTCTGTACGTCCAGGCTCATTTCCTTGGCCAGGGCGGCGATGTCCTCCTCGGCGCTGGGCAGGAACTCATGCAGAGGCGGATCCAGGAACCGGATGGTGACAGGATTGCCGCCCATGGCCTCATAGAGGGCCTCGAAGTCGCTTCTCTGCATGGGCAGCAGCTTCGCCAGGGCAACCCGGCGCTGCTCCTCGGTATCGGAGACGATCATCTCCCGCATGGCGGGGATGCGGTCAGCGTCAAAGAACATATGCTCGGTACGGCAGAGGCCGATGCCCTGAGCGCCGAAGGAGGCCGCCTGCTTGGCGTCCGCCGGGGTGTCGGCATTGGTGCGCACCTGGAGCGCCCGGTATTTATCAGCCAGCTCCATAATCCGCCCGAACTCGCCGCCGATGGAAGCGGGAACGGTGGCGATAGCCTCTCCGTAGATATTGCCGGTGGAGCCGTCCAGGGAGATGTAATCCCCCTCATGGTACTCCTTGCCTGCCAGGGTGAAGCACTTGGCCTCCTCGTTCATGGCGATGTCGCCGCAGCCGGAGACGCAGCAGGTGCCCATGCCCCGGGCGACTACGGCGGCGTGAGAGGTCATGCCGCCCCGAACGGTGAGAATACCCTCGGAAACGTGCATACCCTCGATGTCCTCAGGAGAGGTTTCCAGACGGACCAGGACGACCTTCTCGCCCCGGCCGGCCCACTCAACCGCGTCCTCGGCGGAGAATACAATCCGGCCGCAGGCAGCGCCGGGAGAAGCGGGCAGAGCATGGCCAATGGGAGAAGCGGCCTTCAGGGCCTTGGCGTCAAACTGGGGATGGAGCAGGGCGTCCAGCTGCTTGGGATCGATCATGCAGACAGCTTCCTTCTCGGAGATCATCCCCTCGTCCAGCAGGTCGCAGGCAATTTTCAGAGCGGCGGCGGCGGTGCGCTTGCCGTTCCGGGTCTGGAGCATATAGAGCTTCCGATCCTGGATAGTGAACTCCATGTCCTGCATATCCCGGTAGTGCTTCTCCAGGCGGCCGCAGATGTCCACAAACTGATCGTAAACCTCGGGCATAACCTCTTTCAGCTGAGCGATGGGCTGGGGGGTGCGGACGCCGGCGACCACGTCCTCGCCCTGGGCGTTGATCAGGAACTCGCCCATGAGCTTCTTCTCGCCGGTGGCAGGATCACGGGTGAAGGCAACGCCGGTGCCGGAAGTATCGCCCATGTTGCCGAAGGCCATCATCTGCACGTTGACAGCGGTACCCCAGGAGTAGGGGATGTCGTTCTGCATCCGGTAGAAGTTGGCCCGGGGGTTATCCCAGGAACGGAACACCGCCTTGATGGCGCCCATGAGCTGCTCCTTGGGATCGTCAGGGAAGTCCTGGCCCAGCTTGGCCTTGTACTCCGCCTTGAACTGGGCGGCCAGAGCCTTCAGGTCGTCGGCGGTGAGCTCCACGTCCTGCTTGACGCCCTTTTCATCCTTCATCTTGTCGATGAGCTCTTCAAAGTACTTCTTGCCCACTTCCATAACCACGTCGGAGTACATCTGGATAAACCGGCGGTAGCAGTCCCAGGCCCATCTGGGATTGCCGGATTTGGCGGCCAGAACGTCCACCACTTCCTCATTCAGACCCAGGTTGAGGATGGTGTCCATCATGCCGGGCATGGAGGCCCGGGCGCCGGAGCGGACGGAAACCAGCAGGGGATTCTGCTTGTCGCCGAACTTCATGCCGGTGATCTCTTCCATTTTGGTGATGTATTCCATGATTTGAGCCTGAATTTCGTCATTGATTCTGCGGCCGTCCTCATAGTACTGGGTGCAGGCCTCCGTGCTGATGGTAAAGCCCTGGGGAACCGGCATGCCGAGGTTGGTCATTTCAGCCAGGTTAGCGCCCTTGCCGCCCAGCAGCTCCCGCATGGAGCCGTTGCCCTCTGAGAAAAGGTAGACGTACTTTTTGCTCATTCAATTCTCCTCCATTTTTTGGGTCCTTCCGACTATAAAAAGCAGACCTGCCGCCGCTGACCGGCCGCAAGCTGCTTCTGATGGGATATATTGCATTTTATAACTGCCGCCGGAAGGCGTTAGGTTTAGTATAGCAGATCGTATAAAAAAAAGCTATAAAAATCCAAGAAAAAAATGGGAACCCTGAAATTTTTCTGTTCTGGCAAATTTTCAGCAAATCCGCCTTGCAAACATTGGGCATATTTGCAATAATATTTTCAGTAAATATGGAAATACTCCGCTGGTACAGGGGCCCTTTCCGCTGTTTTCACCAACCCGCTCGCCTTGCTGCGCCGCTTCGTACGTGCAGAGACGAAGGGAAGACCTCGAGGGCTCTGCCCTCGAGCTCCACGATGCGCCGCTAGCGGCGCATCGTGGACGCGTCCCTTTGGAATCCCGTCTTTTTTTAAGGCCGGAAAGGGGTGGGGTCAAGTCTGCACAGACTTCCTGATTACTGCCACGCAGAGAGTCTGATTCCCGCAGTACGCTTTTTTCGTAAAGAAAAAAGCTCCCTTGTACAAGTCCAAAGTTTGTACGCCCCATCGGGTGTGTGCCGCTGACCTTTGGCGGAGAGCGGGGATGAAAGTGACCGCTATAATATAGGAGGAACGATGCCATGACAAGCCATTCTGACCAGTTATTCGCAGTTCTGCTCCCCGGAGAGGGAGGCTGGCTGGAGGAGGTTTTATTCACGCCCGCCCGCCGGTGGGTGGAGATTGCCTGTGAGGAGGCGGGAATTCAGGTCCTGCCGGAGGCTCCGGCGAGTCTGCCGGAGGAGCTGCTGCTTCTGGAGGGGGACCGCCCCCTCATCGAAGCCGAAACCCTCCGGCGGGCGCTGAGCCTTCACCGGGGAGATGGGAACAGCTTCACCGCCATTTCCGTCGGGGAAGAGATTATTGGCTGCTGGATCAGCCGGGAGGGGATGGGCGCGCTTCCGGAATGGCAGGCCCAGAGCAGCTGCCGGGGGTTGGCGGAGCTGGCCGGGCAGGCGGGGCTGAAGGCCGGGAGCCTGCCCGCCTCCCCGGAGGAGGCAATGCGGACGGGCTCGCCGCTCCGGCTGCTTCGGCTGAATGAAACAGCCCGCCGCCGGACAGCCGGCCAGCTGCTGGAGGAGGGGGTGGAGCTTCTGAGCCTGGACGGCGTGATCATCGCTCCGGACTGCCGTGCGGGCAGGGGCACCCGGATCCTTCCCGGCACCATTCTGCGGGAAGGGAGCGTCATCGGGGAGAACTGCGTGATCGGCCCCAACAGCCTGATCAGCGGGAGCGTCATTGGGGATGGCAGCGTGTTCAACGCGTCCCAGTGCTATCAGACGGAAATCGGGGCGAATGTGACCATAGGCCCCTTCTGCCATCTCCGGCCCGGAAGCCGGATTCTGGACGGAGTACACATCGGCGATTTCGTAGAGGTAAAAAACAGCGTCATTGGAGCGGACACACATATCTCCCATCTGACCTATGTGGGGGACAGCGACGTGGGACAGCGGGTAAATTTCGGCTGCGGGGTGGCTACAGCCAATTTCAACGGGGTTAGCAAGGCCCGGTGTACCATTGGAGACGACGCCTTCATTGGCTGCAACACAAACCTGGTTGCGCCGGTAACAGTAGGAGCCGGCGGCTATACGGCGGCAGGCTCCACGATTACAGAGGAGGTTCCGCCCCAGGCCCTGGCGATCGCCCGGGCCCGTCAGGTGAATAAAGAGGGGTATAACCGAAAGCTGCGGAAGTAGGAGAGATGCGCCGCCTTTTCCAAACAAAGGCAATAGGGGTGGTACTCAAAGGAGGCAAGCGGTTCCTGCGCCGCACAAAGTCCGCGCAGGAACCCGGTGCGGCGCAGGAGGTGCCCTGCAAGCAGGCGGGAGCTTTTTTCTTTATGTAAAAAGCGGTCTGCGTGAACCAGACTATCTGCGTGGCAGAAAAAGGAAAGTCTCTACAGACCCAACCCCAACCCTTTCCGCCCTTAAAAAGCCCTTCAAATAATGGGAATCCAAGGGGAATCCCTTCCCGATGCGCCGCCAGCGGCGCATCTCAGAATTCGGCGAAGCCGAATTCCTAAGTGCGTTGTGAAACAACGCACTGCGGAGACGCGAGGGCAG
>JAAVZY010000121.1 GCA_022791945.1 Oscillospiraceae bacterium
AGCCCAAATCGTACATAATCGTTCTGGGCGTATCCCCTTCCTGGTATCTCCGCCAGAATTCTTCCTTGAATGCGTTTGTGAAGGTGATCTGCGTGGTGGACACATGGAGCGTGTATGGATTTTCTGCCATAACCCGCACCTACTCTTGGGTAAACAATTTCCGTGCCATGTGTGATGCCCCTTTCTATTGGCTTCATTTTATCACACAGCCCTGCCCTTAGAACGTACTCTTGTCCTATATCCCTTTTCTTTCTTTACTTCTTTCGTCCACTTTTAGGCTACGTCCTTACTTTTTAACCTGTCCACCAACCTGGGTCTCCATTTTTCCTGCGGTCCATAATCTTGGGTACAGTTTGCATTTTGGATATAAAGAAAACGGGCATCCCTTATGGATGCCGACAAACAGCTTGAATCGAGGAAGGAGCAGGGCATAAGCGCGCTGCGTTCTCCCCATTGCCGGGGCGCTTTACAGCAAATAGTTATTTTCCCGATTTGCGGGCTGGATGGCAATCAGCTGATAGCCTGCGTATCCGCCCATTACCAGCGGCTCTGCTTTGCACAGCGCCTCCGCCTCCTCGCGGGTTTCCGTTTTCAGAATATACATCCCCGCCATCCCCGGATAGCCCTTGAACACGCCGCAAAATTCCAGCTTTCCTTCATCATCCAGCTTTCTTATATTCTCCACATGATCTGTTACAACCTTTTTGGTCATTCTGTTATAGGTTTTGCTTTTCTCCAGCATCACCATATACAGCAAACCTTCCATAATCAATTCCTCCTTGATAGCTTATAGTCAGGCAGACGGTATGGGCGCGGTATCCAGGCCATCCTTGCAGAAACAGCTTTTTTCTTTACGAAAAAAGCGTAATGCGGGTAAGTTTGTGCAGACCTGGATTGTGGCACGGATTAGAAATTTGTACAGACTTCGCCCTCCCAAAAAAGTTATGGGTTCCCAGGGGATTTAATCCCCTGGGCAGGAGGCTCGCAGGGTCAAGGCCTGCGGCCTTGACCCTTGGGCAGCGCCCTCGAGGCCTTCTCACTGTCCCAGTCCTGCTCCTGGAGAGAGCGGCCAAAGGCCCGGAGCGCTTGCTCACGCTCCCTATAATCCGGCAGGACCCGCTCCACCTCTTTCCAGAACCGGGGAGAGTGGTTATGCTGCAAAATATGGCAAAGCTCATGAACTGCCACATAGTCGGCCAGCTCAGGCGGCGCAAGCATCAGCTTCCAGGTGAAGCTGATGCCGTTCCGCCCGGAGCAGGAGCCGAACCGGGTGGACGCTCCCGTAATCCGCAGGGACGCCGGCTCCGCCCCCACCAGGGGGGCGAACCGCCGGAGCCGCTCCTCCATCTCCCGCCGGGCCGCCTGCCGGTACAGGCCGATGATCTGGGGCTTTACAGGCCGCTCCGGATCCACCAGGAAGGCTTCCCCTGTAAGCACGGGCTTGTCCCCCGGCTCCACTGGCAGCGCCTGCCCAAGAAAGGGCAGGCATGAGCCAATCCCGACCTGAAAGGCCGTGCGCTCTGCCGCCCTCCGGCGCATTTCCGCCTGCTTTTCCTCAATCCAGTCCTGCTTGGCGACAACGAACCGGTCTATGGCGGCCTTGGACAGGCGCATGGGAGCCCGCGCCTCCAGTACGCCTTCCCGGCTGACGACCAGGGCCAGGGTCTTTCGCTTGGAGCGGATGAGCTGATAGTCTGCCATTTATACCACCTGGAACAGATAGAATTTCAGATAATTGGTTTCCGGCACATTCCAGAGAATCGGGTGATCCGGGGACTGCTGCCGCGCTTCGATCTGCCGCAGAGAGACGGACGCGTCCGCAGCCGCCTCCCGGAGCATCCCCAGAAACAGGGGCTCGGTCATAAAGTGGGAGCAGGAGCAGGTGGCCAGATAGCCCCCTCTTGGCAGCAGCTTCATGGCCCGCAGGTTGATCTCCTTGTAGCCCCGGGCGGCGTGCTCTACGGTCTGCCGGGACTTGGTAAAGGCCGGGGGATCCAGAATGATGAAATCATAGCCGCTCTGCCCGTTTTCCGGCAGGGATGGGAGGAGGTCAAACACGTTCGCCGCCTGGAAGGTGATCCGGTCCTCCAGCCCGTTTCTGCGGGCATTGGATTGGGCCAGCTCCACAGCGGCTTCGGATACGTCCACCCCATGGACGCTTTGCGCCCCTCCCAACGCGGCGTTTAAAGCAAAGGAGCCGGTATGGGTAAAGCAGTCCAGCACCCGGCGTCCCCGGCTCAGCCGGGCCACCGCCTGCCGGTTGTACTTCTGATCCAGAAAGAAGCCGGTTTTCTGCCCGTTCTCAAAGTCCACCTGATAGGCAATGCCGTTTTCCCGCAGGAGGGCGGAGGTGCCGGCGGGGATCGGCTCCCCCTCCAGAGGGAAGAAGCCTTTCCCTTGGGAAAGCCCCTCCCGCTCCCGGATGGGGACGTCATTCCGCTCGTAGATGCCGTCAATCTCCTGCCCGTCCTCCCGAAGGATCTCCACCAGCAGGCGGAAGAGCATTTCCTTCCGCAGCTCCATTCCCAGGGAGAGCACCTGCGCCACCAGGATCCGGTCAAACCGATCCACCGTCAGTCCAGGGAAAAAGTCCGCCTCCCCGAAAATCAGCCGGCAGCAGCGGATATCCTCTCCCGTTCCCATGACCGCCTTCCGGTACTCCCAGGCGTGGCGGAGCCTCCGCCGAAAGAAGGCCTCGTCAAAGGCGTCGTTGGCGTTGCGGGAGATGAGCCGGAGGCGGATTTTGGAGTGCTCATTATAGAAGCCGGTGCCCAGGTAGCTGCCCCTGGAGCTGACCACGTCTGTCAGCTCCCCGCTGATGCAGCCCTCCCAGTGGGTAACCTCCGTATGATATACCCAGGGGTGCCCCTCCCGGATGCTTCGTTCTCCCCGGCGGGTGACCTCAGCGCGGGGGTAGGCTCTTTCTTTCATCGGCATCTGTCCTTTCCGGCGGCCGGGCCGCCTGTCAGCGATAGGTGAAATAGCGGCTCTCCGGGGGGAAATCCGCATCGCCCGCCAGCTTCAGAGCCAGCTTCTGCACCACAAAATTATAGTCGTCCCAGGATCCGGAGGACACCATAAACAGGCAGCGCCCGTCCGGGGAGATCCATTTGGTGGGGAATACCGGCTGATAGTCTCCATAGGTGCCCCAGTCGTCGTCCTGGTAGAACAGGCTCCAGGGCCCCCAGGGCTCCGGCGCCTCGAACAGGGTCAGCTGGCTTCGATAGGCCTCCGGCCAGCTGAGCTGGTGGATAGGCCGGGGATGCAGCTGGGGATCCACGAAGCTGTAGTTTCCCAACAGGTAGCAGCCCAGCCCCGGATTGTAGCAGACATGATCCGATCCGGTCATTTTATAATAGGAGAATACCGGCCGAGCGTCCTGCTCCTCCCTGCTCCAGGCGGTTCCATCCGGAGAGGCGCAGAACTCCCAGGCGCCCCGCTCCAGAATCCGCTCCTTGGGGACCCGTCCCAGGAGCAGGCCGTCAGCGTTTTCCCAGTAGCTTTCCCCGTCCTCGTCCACAGGGAAATAAGCGTAGACATAGCCGTCCCGCGCACCCTGATAGCCCCGGCCGAACTGGAGAAAATGGCAGGAGGAAAGCCGCCCGGTGAAAAAGTCCGTGGGCGTGGCCTCCCGGTTCCAGGTTTTCCCGCAGTCGGCGCTGGTGATGATCCAGCCGTGATAGTTATGCTGGCGGTTAAAGAGCGGGCGATCCCCGTAGCTGTTGGCCTCCACCGCCAGATAGAGGGTTCCGTCAATATCCAGGATGCCCGCGGGCTTGATGCCGGGGGCCGCGGGATTTTGACAGTAGATCTTGGGATCCACCGGCAGATTGTCAATCAGATCGATGGTCCAGTCATTGGTATTGGTAAGCTTGGCCGGGTTGGCGGTTCCGCTTCCGTCGTTGTTCCAGCTGCTGTATTGGCTGATTCGCCAGAAGTTCATAGGGCTGCCCTTGTTGTCTCCGGCGGCAGCGTAAATGTTCCCGTCGGCCCCCCAGGTCAGGGGCCACATGTCGCCCTCTCCGCAGTGGTAGCGGAAACGATCCGCTTTTACCCCTACGATCCGCTCGGAGCGGGGATAAGGCGGAACTGCTTTTGGATATGCAATGTAATCTCTGGCCCGGCCATCCAGCCCTACGGCCTTTATAAGCTGCTGCTTCATCGTACTTCCGGCTTCCTTTCCGGGGAACGCTTCCCCTTGAATCAGTGTAACTCCCTCCCGGCAGGATGTCAAGTTCCAGGCAGGCCTCTGTGCCATCGAAGGGGAAGACCTCGAGGACTCTGTCCTCGAGTCTCCGCAGTGCGTTGTTTCACAACACACTTAGGAATTCGGCTCCGCCGAATTCTAAGATGCGCCGCTAGCGGCGCATCGGGGACGCGTCCCTTTGGAATCCCATCTTTTTGGGGTTATGGGGGTGGGGACGGGCGCAAGCGCCCGTCCCCCTGCCTTGCTGATACTCCCTGCGTGGCAGAAAGCCGGAAGTCTGTACAGACTTGACCCCACCCCTTTTCCGCCCTTAAAAAAGCCCTTCAAAAATTACGGGTTCCAAGGGGATTTAATCCCCTTGGCGGGAGCGCGAGGGCAGAGCCCTCGCGGCCTTCCCGCAGAGACTCAAAACGGCTTTCAGAGGTGGGGGAGGCTGCGGCGGTACGCAAGGAGCGTCTCTTCCGACGTGTCTGCCAGGATCCGGTCAAGGGCTGTCAGGAGTGCGTCTCTGTCGTCCGGAAGGTTCCCCTGGAGCTGAATGGGATTGGACGCGCCCAGGGCGGCAAACCAGACGGGGATGTCCAGCGTTTTCACCAGTTCCCGGATCTCCTGGTATTTTTCCAGTTCGCTTGACTCCTGCCAGCGGCCCTGGCGGATTTCCTGATAAAGCTCCGATTCCGGATAGACGGTCAGCATATTCACGCCGATCCGCAGAGGATGAAGCTGGTTGCAGAGCCTTCCGGTATCCCGCGCTCCGGCTTTGCCGGCCCCCGCGCCGGAAATGCCTGCCAGATAGAAAAAGCTGTAGCGGATTCCGGCCTGATCCAGGCGGCAGCACTGTTCCAGAATATCGGCAGGAGTATAGCCCTTGTTCATAAAGCGCAGGGCTTCGGCGTCGCCGGTTTCGATGCCGATGGTCAGGCCGTCGTAGCCGGCCTGACGGAGGGCGGATAATTCCTCGTCCGACTTTGGGGTGATGTCTGTAATCCGCGCAAAGGAGCCGATGGCTTCCACGGAGGGAAGGTATTTGTGAATCAGCCCGGCAATGGCCATCAGCCGCTGGCTGCTCAGCACAAAGGGATTCGCTCCCGCCAGAAAGACCCGGCGGATACGCGTCTGGCCGGAACTCCCCTGAAGCCGGGCGGTCAGCCTGGCAATGGGATCCGTGCTCCAGATCTGGGACTCCTGGAGATCGCTCTCGATATTCTCAAGAGCGGACATTCTAAATGGGAAGGGCAGATCTGCATAAAGCGTGCAGAATTTACATTGGTGATGGGTGCATCCCGCGGTCGCTTCCAGAAGAAGCGACTCTGCTTCGTAGGGCGGTCGCCAGATGGTTCCTGTGTAGTGCATGGCCTGCC
>JAAVZY010000122.1 GCA_022791945.1 Oscillospiraceae bacterium
CCCTGAGGGAATCCTTCCACCACCGCCTGCGGCGGTGGTCCCCCTCCCTTTGACAAGGGAGGCAAGGGGTTTCTGCGCCTAACCCGATTCGAGTGAATTTAAGATGCACAAATCTCCCCTGAATTCGCGCCAACCGTCTCTCGGCGCAGAGTGTTGGCTCGGCCCCCTTGTTGAACGTTCCGAAGGAACGTCGGGGGCATGGCAGGGATGCCGCCGCCAGGCGGTAGCCCTGACTGGAGGATTCCGTGCGTGCCACAGCGTCCCTCCAAGCAGAGAGTATGAGCGTAATAGAGATGCTGAATCCTCTACCTCAGCCTCACCGGCCGGGGGTGCTCCAGCTCGTACACCTCTCCCCGCACAATAGGGACCTCCTTCGGAGCGTCGATCACCAGCTTCAAGCCGGAATCTTCCTTGATCACCTTGACCATAACATCCCCGATCATGAGGTATTCCCCTGGTTTTCTGCCTAAAACGAGCATTTCCGCAACTCCTTTCGCATACCTGCATCCGGCCTCCATGCCGTATTTCCGGGCTTTTCCGGGCAAAACAAAAAGCGCCCGGGCGTCTGAAAAGGTATAACTTTCAAGACGATTTGTGTTTTCCTAAAATTGGGAATTATTTTAGCATCTTTGAACAGAATACAGTCTGCGGACTACATGGAATTTTGGAGGAATATCCAAAATTCTGGTAAGCGTCCGGGCGTCCTGAAAGTTATACCTTTCTGGACGATTTTTGGTCTTCTAACCTGTTCATTTTACTATATCGGACGCACTCTCCGGAACTAAAGGGGTAAATGGAAACTTTTTTCGCACAGCCTCCAAAATCTCACCCCTTCACCGACTCAGAGCCCCTCCCGGCGCACGATCCGGCCCCCTGTCACGCAGAGCCGGACGGAGATCTCCTGGTCAAACAGGATCACGTCCCCGTCATACCCGGGAGCGATCCGCCCCTTCCGATCGCCAATACCCAGCCGCTGGGCGGGGGTCAGGGAGGCCATCCGCACCCCGTCGCACAGGGGAATCCCCGCGTCCCGCATGGTGCGCACCAGACGGCTGCTGGTGGCCACGCTGCCCGCAAAGGCCTGACGGTCCGGGAGCTTCATCACCCCGTCCTCGTACAGGGCTTCCATGCCGTTTGCCTGACGGTAGAGGGCTCCCTCCGCCAGCTCCCCGGCGGCATACTCCAGCCCGTCGGAAATCAGCTCGATCCGGGAGGCCCCCTTGCACCGGTAGATCAGCCGCAGCAGAGCCGGCGGCAGGTGCTTTCCGTCGGCAATCACCTGAACGGTGTAATCCTCCAGCTCCAGCCCGGCCTCCACCACGCCGGGAATCCGGTATCCGTCCCGCCGGATGACCGTAGAGCACCCGGAATACAGATGGGTGATGTCCTGGTAGCCGCAGGCCAGCGCCGCCTGCATGGTGTCATAGTCCGCGTCGGTGTGGGCGGCGGAGGCTACGATCCCCCTGCGGGCCAGCTCCCGGCCCAGCTCCAGCCCGCCCGGCAGCTCCGGGGCGGCTCCTACCATCCGGATTCCCTTCCAGCGATCCAGCAGCTCCCTCGCCTCCCCCTCATGGCCCGCGTAGGTGAGCAGATTCTCCGGATTCTGCGCGCCGCTCTGCCTGGGGGAGAGGAAAGGCCCCTCCAGATGGATCCCCAGGATGTTGCAGCAGGGGCAGTCCTCCTGGGCGGCGCGCACCGCGTCCACCGCCTTTGCCAGCTCCGGCAGGGGCGCGGCCAGGGTGGTCGGGAGGATGGAGGTGGTGCCGTGCCGGGCATGGGCGGCGCACATCCGGCGGATTTCCTCCGGAGAGCCGCCCATGACCCCGTAACCCCCGCCCCCGTGGACGTGGAGATCGATGAAGCCGGGCGCCAGGGTCAGCCCCTGGCCGTCGATCACCTCCATCTCCGGGAGGGGATCCACCCGCTGGGAGAGGCCGGCAATCCGGCCCTCCCGGAGCACCACGCAGCCCTTTCCCCAGGGCTCCGGGGTGAGAATATCCACATTCTGAATGCAAAGCATTGTTTTCATCAAAGAATCGCACTCCTTTCAAGCCCGGAGCCTTACCGGGCTTTGGGTCAAGGGCAAGACCTTGGGGACGCTGTCCCCAAACCTCTGCCAAGGGGAAGGGATTCCCCTTGGATTCCCATTATTTTAAGGGCGGAAAAGGGGTGGGGGCAGGTCTGTACAGACTTTCCGCTTTCTGCCACGCAGATGGTCTGATTCACGCAGTACGCTTTTTTCGTAAAGAAAAAAGCTCCTCCCTGCAGGCGGGATACTTTCTGCGACGCAGGTGCTGCGCCGCCTATGGAGCCGAATTTTTTCTTTACGAAAAAATGGGTAGGCGGGCGATCGGCTCTGTAGGGAGTATCAGCGAGGCAGGCCCCCTACCCCCCAAAAAATTTACGGGAATCCAAGGGGATTTAATCCCCTTGGCGAGAGCGTGAGAGCAGAGCTCTCGCGGCCTTGTCCTTCTGAATAGGCACTTACCGGGCGATGGACACCAGATCCGCCTCCGTCAGGCCCAGCAGCTCCCCCACCCGCTTCTGAGCGGACAGGCGATCCAGCTCCGCCAGGCTGTGGCTGTCGGAGCCGAAGGAAAACCGGCAGCCCATCTTCCTGGCAATGCGGAACATCCGGTAATAGGTGTCGTCATACAGGGGATCCTCCGCCCCGTACCGGAAGATGGCCAGATTGATTTCCACCCCGGCCCCATGCTCGGCGGCCAGCCCGAAGGACTGCTCCAGCCGGGAATCGGAAAGGCAGGAGAAGATCTCCGGCAGCTGTTCCCGGCTGTCAAAGCTCAGCGGGCAGAAGGGGTGGGCCACAATGGTGGCAAAGTCCCGGCTGACCAGATCGTCAAAGGTATCTGCCAGAAAGCGGGCAATATCCCGGCTGGCGGTGACGCCGGCGGGCCGGACGAGCCCTTCCATGTGGATGTGGGAGTGGGGGACAAGCACGTAATCCAGCTGTTGAGCGCACTCCGGGGAGAGGGCAATGATCCCCTGGGCGAACTCGGTTTCCACCCCCACCAGAACACGGATTCCAAAGGTATCTGCGGGAATCTGTTCCCGAATGGACATGGCCCGCTCAAAGGTCTGGGGCGCGTACCAGGGGGACGCGCCGGGAATCCGGCTGTCCCAAACGTGGTTGACAAAGCCGACGGCGGTCAGCCCCTGCTCCCTGGCCAGCGCCAGATACCCGGCAGGCTCCGCCTCCGGATCGGCGCAGCAGGCCGACAGCGTGGTATGAATGTGTAGATCATGCATGGTTGTTACCTCCCGTTTTGGGTCAAGGGCAAGACCTTGGGGGCTCTGTCCCCAAACCTCTGCCAAGGGGGCGCACCCCCTTGGATTCCCATTGCAGGTTTATCAAAAGGGGTCTGCCGTATGCGCAGCATACGACAGACCCCTTTTGATAAACCTGTGACGGGATTCCAAAGGGACGCGTCCCTTTGGCGGAGGCTCGGGGGCGGAGCCCTCGAGGTCTTGCTCTTAAACCAGCTCGATGATAGCCATCTCGGCGGCGTCGCCCCGGCGGGGGCCAGTCTTGATCACCCGGCAATAACCGCCGTTTACATCGGCGTATTTGGGGGAGATCTCATCAAACAGCTTCTTTACAACGCTCTCCTTGGTAATATATGCAAACGCCTGGCGCTTGGAGTGGAGATTGTTATTCTTGCCGAGGGTAATCATCTTCTCGGCCATGGCACGTACCTCTTTCGCTCTGGTGACAGTGGTTTCAATCCTGCCGTTTTCCAGCAGATAGGTCACCATGCCGCGGAGCATCGCTCTTCTGTGATCAGAGGAACGCCCCAGTTTTCTGCTTCCTGCCATTGGATTCACTCCTTACCTGGTAAATTTTCGTGGAGCAGGCCGCCTGCGGGCCTACTCGTCGTCCTTGGTCAGATCAAAGCCCAGGGATTTCAGCTTGGCTATGACCTCCTCCAGGGACTTCTTGCCGAGGTTGCGAACCTTCATCATCTCTTCCTCGGACTTGTTGATGAGATCCTCCACCGTGTTGATCCCTGCCCGCTTCAGGCAGTTGAAGGACCGCACCGATAAGTCAAGCTCCTCAATGGTCATCTCGAGAACCTTTTCCTGGGGGTTTTCACCCTTCTCTACCATGATCTCCACATTTGCCGCCTGCTCAGACAAATCCACGAACAAATTGAGATGCTCATTCAGAACCTTGGCTGCCAGAGATACGGCCTCCTTGGCGGAAATCGTTCCGTCCGTCCATACCTCCAGGGTCAATTTATCATAGTCGGTGATCTGGCCTACACGGGTGTTCTCAACCGTATAGTTCACCTTGAGAACCGGCGTGTAGATGCTGTCTACCGGAATCGCGCCAATGTTGCTTTGAAGCTCCTGCTTATTCCGTTCGGAGGAGACGTAGCCCCGGCCCTTGTCCAGCACGATTTCCATATACAGACGAGCCCCCGCCCCCAGGGTGGCGATATGCATCCCCGGATCCAGGATCTCCACCTCGGAATCCGCCTTGATGTCCCCGGCGGTGACCTCGCACTCGCCCTCCGCCTCAATATAGACGGTCTTGGGCGTCTCGCCGTAGATCTTCGCGGTCAGGCTCTTGATGTTCAGGACAATCTCCGTCACATCCTCCTTCACGCCCGGGATGGTGGAAAACTCGTGCTGCACGCCGTCAATCTTGATGGACTTGACCGCGACTCCCGGAAGCGAAGAGAGCAGCACCCGCCGCAGGCTGTTGCCCAGGGTGGTGCCGTAGCCGCGCTCGAGAGGCTCCAGGATAAACTTGCCATAGGTGCCGTCCGGTTTCATGTCGGCTGTCTCAATTCTTGGCTTCTCGATTTCTATCATTTAATAACCCTCCTGTTGACAGCCTAAGCGGCCTCCGGGCCAAAGCGCCTCAGCCCACAGCCGCAAAGGCCGTGTAGTGGCCATTCCCCAAAAACAGAATACCGTCGGAAACCAAACGCCGGCCTATTATTTGGAATAGTACTCGACGATGAGAAGCTCCTGAATATCCACGTCGATGTCCTCGCGGTTGGGCATCCGGACCACCTTGGCCTCCAGAGTCTCCTTGTTCAGGTCAAGCCATACCGGAACCGGGCGGGCGCCGCATGTCTCGATGATTGCCTTCATTTTGTCGCTGCCTCTGGTCTTTTCGTTCACCGCAACCACGTCGCCTTCCCGCACCTGGTAGGAGGGGATGTCAACCCGCTTGCCGTTTACGTTGTAGTGGCCATGCACCACCAGCTGACGGGCCTCCGCCCGGGAGGACGCCAGGCCCAGACGGTAGACAATATTGTCCAGCCGGGACTCGCACAGCCGCAGCAGGTTCTCGCCGGTCATGCCGGGCTGGCGGCTCGCTTCCTCATAGTAACCCGCGAACTGGCCCTCCAGCACGCCGTAGTAGCGTCTGGCCTTCTGCTTTTCTCTCATCTGGATTCCGTACTCGGAAACCTTCTTGCGGCCCTGGCCATGCTGGCCGGGAGCATAAGCGCGGCGGGTAAAGGAGCACTTGTCGCTGTAGCAGCGCTCGCCCTTCAGAAAGAGCTTGGCGCCCTCCCGGCGGCACATTCTGCAGACCGCGTCGGTATATCTTGCCATGTGTGGTTACACCTCCTGATAATCGCAGTAAAAATCAGACACGTCTCCGCTTGGGAGGACGGCAGCCGTTATGGGCAATGGGGGTAACGTCCCGAATCATGGAAACCTCCAGCCCTACGCCCTGGAGGGCGCGGATGGCAGCCTCGCGGCCGGAGCCGGGGCCCTTTACATAGACCTCAACGCTCTTCAGGCCGTGCTCCTGCGCAGCCCGGGCAGCCTTCTCGGCAGCGGTCTGGGCGGCGAAGGGGGTGGATTTCTTGGAGCCCCGGAAGCCCATCTCGCCGGCGCTGGCCCAGGAAATCGCATTGCCCTGCACGTCGGTAATGGTGACGATGGTATTGTTGAAGGTGGATTGGATATGGACACAGCCGCGCTCAATGTTCTTGCGCTCGCGGCGGCGGGTGCGCACAACCTTCTTGCCGCCCTTCTGATTGGCAGTCGCCATAGTTCGATACCCTCCTTACTTCTTCTTGTTGGCGATGGTCTTTTTGGGACCTTTTCTGGTACGGGCATTCGTCTTGGAGCGCTGGCCTCTTACGGGCAGGCCCTTCTTGTGGCGGGTGCCCCGGTAGCAGCCGATTTCAATCAGCCGCTTGATGTTCAGAGCGGTGTCCCGGCGGAGATCGCCCTCCACAACGCAGTTTTTGTCAATATAATCCCTCAACTGGGAAATCTCATCCTCGGTCAGATCCTTCACACGGGTGTCAGGATTGATCCCGGTGCCCTTCAGGATGTCGTCAGCAGTCTTGCGGCCGATACCGAAAATATAGGTCAGGCCGATCTCAACTCTCTTCTCTCTCGGCAGGTCAACACCAGCGATACGAGCCATATACGTTTGCACCTCCTAGAAGTGTTTGCAGTGTGGGTGACTGGCCTGGGATTACCCCTGGCGCTGCTTATGCTTGGGGTTCTGGCAAATCACCATAATCTTGCCCTTGCGCTTGATGACTTTGCATTTCTCGCAGATGGGCTTTACAGAAGGCCGTACCTTCATTGGGAATACCTCCTTCCCGGCGGCGTGCCCAGGCTCACTTGGAGCGCCAGGTAATCCGCCCCTTGGTCAGATCGTAAGGCGACATCTCCACCGTCACCTTATCGCCAGGCAGGATCCGGATGAAGTTCATCCGCAGTTTGCCCGAAATATGCGCCAGAATGGTGTGGCCGTTGGGCAGCTCTACCTTAAAGGTGGCATTGGGCAGAGCATCCGTCACAACGCCCTCAATTTCGATCATATCCTGTTTTGACAAGCGATCCCCTCCTGTTCGGCGGCGGGCCGCTCCTTCTCCCCGGGATGATTCCAGGGACGCAGCGCCCTCCTGAGCCTTGGATTTGTATCGGCCTGGGTCAGGTCGATGAAACAGCTGGTTCCCTTCAGATGGCGGATATTCTTCCGCTTGGGCTTCTCCAGGGGCCGGCGCTTGCCGTCCGCAATATAGGCAAAGCCCTCCCCGGCCCGGACCACCACGTAAAAACGCTCCTGATCCCGGCCGGCATCGGATTTGACAATCATGCCCTCCCGAAAACGCACAGGCGCCCTCCTACCTGACTGTCAGGATTTTGGCCCCGCTCTCCGTGATGGCAACAGTGTGCTCAAAGTGAGCGGAGAGGCTGCCTGACTTGGTGACAACCGTCCAGCCATCCGCCAGGGTCCGCACCCCGGCTCCGGACAGGTTGATCATGGGTTCGATGGCAATCACCATCCCCGGAACCAGCCGGACGCCTCTTCCGGCCTTTCCAAAGTTGGGGATCTCCGGATCCTCGTGTACCTTCTTCCCCACGCCGTGGCCCACAAACTCCCGAACCACTCCGTAGCCGAAGCCTTCGTTGTACGCCTGTACCGCGTGGGAAATGTCGCCGATCCGGTTCCCCGGCCGGGCTTGTTCAATGCCCTTATAGAGGCTTTCCTCCGTCACCTTCAGCAGCTTCCGGGCCTCTTCAGAGATTTGGCCCACCGGGAAGGTATAGGCATTGTCGCCGTGGAAGCCCTCGTAGAAGGCCCCCACGTCTACCTTGACGATATCCCCCTCCTTCAGCTTGATCCGGGGAGAGGGGATACCGTGGATCACCTGGTCGTTCACAGAGATGCACGCGCTTCCGGGGAAGCCGTAGAGATTCAGGAACGAGGGCGTTCCGCCGGCCTGGGTAATAAATTTATGCAGCACATGATCCAGCTCCTTGGTGGTGACGCCCGGCTGTATATAGGGCTCCACCGCCCAGAGAGCCGCATTGGAGAGCTTGCAGGCCTGGGAAATCTTCGCCAGCTCTTGTGCGTTTCTCAGCTCGATCATGCCTGGGCCTCCAGTGCTTCCAGGGTCCTGGCGGTGGTGACCGCCAGGTCGGAATGACCGTTGACCGTATAGAGCTTGTTCTGTTTCCTGTAATAGTCAATCAGAGGCTCGGTCTGCCGATGGTAAATCCGCAGCCGCTCCTGGACCGTCTCCGGCTGGTCGTCCTTCCGGAGCACGGTTTTGCCGCCGCATTTGTCGCAGACGCCCGCGGCTCTGGTGGGCTTGAAGGCCAGATGGTAAGAGGCCCCGCAGCTTTCGCAGACCCGGCGTCCGGACATCCGCTGGGTGATCTCCTCGTCGGAGACTTCCAGATCGATCACCCGATCGATCCGGATGCCCAGCTGCTCCAGCGCTTCCGCCTGGGGGACCGTCCGGGGAAAGCCGTCCAGGATAAAGCCCTGGGCGCAGTCCGCCTCCTCCAGCCGTGCCTGAAGCATCCGGATGACCAGCTCGTCGGGGACAAGCTCGCCCTTTTCCATATAGGACTGGGCCGCCTTCCCCAGCTCGGTCTGATTTTTCACAGCCTCCCGGAGCAGATTTCCCGTGGAAACCGCGGGAATGTTCAGCCGCTGGCAGATGACTTCCGCCTGGGTGCCCTTTCCGGCCCCGGGTGCGCCTAACAGAATCAGTTTCATAGGATTCTCATTCCCTCCCTCATGTTCAGCGGGAAATCGCTTATTCCAGGAAGCCCTTGTGATGGCGCATCATGATCTGGGACTCCAGCTGCTGCATGGTTTCCAAAGCGACGCCCACCACAATGATGATGGTGGTGCCGCCCAGGGCTACCTGCACCCCGGTCGCCGAGTTGAAGATGATGGGGAACACAGCAATGATGCCCAGGAAGATCGCGCCGATAAAGACAATCTTGGAGAGCACCTTCTGAATGAAGGTGGCGGTGGGCTTGCCCGGACGGATGCCGGGAATCGCGCCGTTGTTGTTCTTGATGTTGTTGGCAATCTCAACCGGGTTGTACTGAATGGCCACATAGAAGTAATTGAAGCCGATAATCAGCACAAAGAACAGGATTCCGTAGAACCAGCTCGCCGGAGAGAGCCACTTGGCAACTCCCTGCCAGAAGGCGTTCTGGGTGTTGGTAAAGGCAATAATGGTTGCCGGCAGGGACAGCAGGGAAGAGGCGAAGATGATGGGCAGCACGCTGGACATATTCACCTTGATGGGAATATAGGAGCTCTGCCCGCCGTACATCTTCCGGCCCACCACCCGCTTGGCGTACTGCACCGGAATCCGGCGCTCGCCCTTGGTCATGATGACGATGAAGACGATCATGGCGGCGAATACCAGCAGGATGAAGGGGACCAGGAAGATCTTCAGGGTGCCCTCCTCATTGTTCTGCATGGCGCGCACGCCCTGCATAAAGGTTTCGTAAAGGACCTCAATGTTTCTGGGGAGGCCCGCCAGGATACCGGCGAACAGCAGCATGGAAACGCCGTTCCCAATGCCCTTTTCCGAGATCCGATCCCCCAGCCAGATCACCGAGCAGGCGCCCGCCACCAGGCAGGCCACGATGACCACGGCGGCCAGATACTGGCTCCAGCCGGAGGTGGCCGCATCAATGAGCACGCCCTGATACACCGTGCCGTCGGGCATGGTGTACGCCTGCCACCGGAGGATGGTGTAATAGCCGAAGCCCTGAAGGGCGGCCATCAGGATCGCCACATACTTGGTGATCCGGTTCAGCTTCTTCCGGCCTGTCTCCCCCTCCTTGGCCAGACGCTCCAGGGGCGGTATGGCAACCGTCAGGAGCTGAATGATAATCTGCGCCGTAATATAGGGGGAGATGGACAGGGCGAATAGGGTCGCGCTGGAAAAGGCGCCGCCGGAAAACAGATTCAGCATCCCGAAGACGCTGGTGGAATCCGTCAGTACAGAGGTGGCGTTGGCCACCAGCCGACCGTCCACAAAGGGCAGGATCAGGCAGCTTCCCAGACGGAAGACCACCAGAATGCCGATGGTGTACAGGATCCGCTTCCGCAGCTCCGGATTCTTGAATGCGTTCCGAAGGGTGGCCAGCATCAGATCACCTCAGTCTTTCCGCCGGCCTTTTCGATCTGTTCCTTCGCGGACTTGGAGAAGGCGGCTGCCTTAACGGTCAGCTTCTTGGTCAGTTCCCCATCGCCCAGCACCTTGACGCCATCGCCAACCTTTTTGATCAGGCCGGCAGCCTTCAGGGACTCGGTGTCAACCACTGCTCCGTCCTCAAACCGGGCATCCAGCTGAGCCAGGTTTACATTGGTGTAAACAGTACGATAGATATTCACAAACCCTCTTTTGGGAATGCGTCTTTGCAGAGGCATCTGGCCGCCCTCAAAGCCGGGACGGACGCCGCCGCCGGACCGGGCGTTCTGGCCCTTATGGCCCTTGCCGGCAGTCTTGCCCCAGCCGGAGCCATGACCTCTGCCTACCCGCTTCAGCGCATGGGTAGAACCCTCCGCGGGAGATAACTCGTGCAGCTTCATGTCTTGCACCTCCTTAGTACTTGGTCTGTTACCGGGTAACCTCGACAAGGTGAGCAACCTTGGTAATTTTGCCCTCGGTAGCGGCATTCGCGGGCTGCTCGGTCACGTCGCCGATTTTGCGCAGGCCCAGGGACTGTACCACAGCCAGCTGCGCCTTGGTTCTGCTGGCCAGGCTCTTGACGAGCTTGATCTTCAGCGTTTTTTCAGCCATGAATTCCGCCTCCTTAGTGATAGATTTCCGCTACGGACTTGCCGCGCTTGGCGGCTACCTCTTCGGCGGTCCGCAGGCTTGCCAGGCCGTTGATGGTGGCCCGCACCACGTTGCAGGGATTGTTGGAGCGCAGGGCCTTGGTCCGGATGTCGGTGATGCCCGCAGCTTCCACCACGGCGCGCACCTGGCCGCCGGCGATAACGCCGGTGCCCTCGGGAGCCGGCTTCAGCAGGACGCGGCCCGCCCCAAAGGCGCCCACGATCTCGTGGGGGATGGTGGAGCCCTTCAGAGACACCTTGATCAGGTGCTTCTTGGCGTCCTCAATGCCCTTGCGGATAGCGTCCGGAACCTCGCCGGACTTGCCGATGCCGAAGCCCACGATGCCGTTGCCGTCGCCCACCACAACCAGGGCCGCGAACTTGAAGATCCGTCCGCCCTTGACCGTCTTGGAAACACGGTTGATGGCAACGACGTTTTCCTTCAGATCCAGCTTGCTTGCGTCTATTTTCTTAGCCAAACGTATAACCTCCTCCGTGTTAGAACTTGAGTCCGCCCTCACGGGCGCCCTCGGCCAATTCCTGGACTCTGCCGTGGTAGAGGTAGCCGCCCCGGTCAAAGACAGCCTCCTCAATGTTCTTGGCCTTGGCCCGCTCCGCGATGGCCTGGCCTACCTTGCGGGCGGCTTCCTTGTTGCCGCCGCTGCCCTCAAAGCCCTTATCCATGGTGGAGGCCGAAGCCAGCGTCACGCCGTTGACGTCGTCAATCAGCTGGGCGTAGATGTGCTTGTTGGAGCGGAAGACGTTCAGCCGGGGACGGGTAGAAGTACCGGAGATCTTGGCCCGAACCCTGCGGTGCCGTTTCAGCCGCTGCTCGTTGCTGTTAAAGCTTTTCACCATAGCTTATCCCTCCTTACTTCTTGGCACCCTTGCCCGCTTTGCCTTCCTTGCGCTGGACATATTCGCCCACATAGCGGATGCCCTTGCCCTTATAAGGCTCCGGCGGACGCTTTTCCCGAACCTTGGCGGCGAACTCGCCTACCGTCTGCTTGTCGGGTCCGCTGATGATGATCGAGGTCTGGTTGGGAACCTCGATGGTGATGCCTTCAATCTCGGGCATGATCACCTGGTGGGAATACCCCAGGTTCATGACCAGATCCTTGCCCTGCTTGGCGGCGCGGTAGCCCACGCCTTGGATCTCCAGCTCCTTCTTGAAGCCGTTGGTAACGCCCTCCACCATGTTGGCGACCAGGGTTCTGGTCAGCCCATGGAGGGATTTATGCAGCTTGTTCTCGCTGGGGCGCTTCACATGGATGACATTGCCTTCCAGCTCAATGATCATATCCTTGTGGAGCTCCCGGGAGAGGGTTCCCTTGGGGCCCTTTACAGTGACCTTGTGGCCGTCGATCTTCACGTCCACGCCGGAGGGAACGTCGATGGGTTTTCTGCCGATACGAGACATTCTTTTTCCTCCTTACCAAATGAACGCGAGAACTTCGCCGCCCACATTCTCCTGCCGGGCCTTCCGATCGGTCATGATCCCCTTGGAAGTGGAAACGACCGCGATGCCCAGGCCCTTCATGACCTTCGGCATATCCGCACAGCTGGAGTAGATCCGCAGGCCGGGCTTGGAAACCCGGCGCAGCCCGCTGATGATGGGGGACTTGTTCTCGCCGTATTTCAATGTGACGCGGATAATGCCCTGCTTGCCGTCGTCGATGACCTGGAAGCTCTTGACATAGCCCTCGTCCACCAGAATCTGCACAATGGACTTTTTCATGTTGGACGCGGGAATGTCAACCGTGTCGTGCTTGGCTGTGTTGGCATTTCTGATGCGCGTCAGCAAATCCGCAATGCTATCGGTGATTTGCATACCGTCAACCTCCTTTGCTCGGTCTGGTTCTTACCAGCTTGCCTTCTTAACGCCCGGAATCTGGCCCTTGTAGGCGAGCTCCCGGAAGCAGATCCGGCAGATGCCGTACTTGCGCAGATAGGCGTGGGGCCTGCCGCAGATTTTGCACCGGTTATAGGCGCGGGTGGAAAACTTCGGCGTGGCTTGCTGCTTGTTGATCATGGATTTCTTTGCCATTACGTGTTCTCCTCCTTATTTCTCAAAGGGTGCGCCCATCCGGGTGAGAAGCTCGCGGCATTCTTCATCGGTCTTGGCGGTGGTGACGAAGGCGATATCCATACCGCGGATTTTATCGATCTTGTCGTAATCGATCTCGGGGAAGATCAGCTGCTCCTTGATGCCCAGGGAGTAGTTGCCCCGGCCGTCAAAGGAGTTGGGGTTGATGCCCCGGAAGTCGCGGACCCGGGGAAGGGCCACGTTGAACAGCCGGTCCAGGAACTCGTACATCCGGTCCCCCCGGAGGGTGACCTTGGCGCCCACGTTCATGCCCTCGCGGAGCTTGAAGTTCGCGATGGACTTCTTGGCCTTGGTGACAATGGGCTTCTGGCCGGTGATTTTCATCAGATCCGAGAGGATTGCTTCCATCATCTTTGCGTTGGTGCCCGCTTCGCCGCAGGCCACGTTCACGACGATCTTATCAAGCTTCGGAATCTGCATGACGCTTTTATAGCCGAACTTTTTCATGAGAGCGGGGGCTACGTCTTTGGCGTAGAGCTCTTGCATTCTGGTCATACCGTCATACCTCCTTACTTAATTTCTTCGCCGCACTTCTTGCAGACACGGATCTTCTTTCCGTCCTCCACCTTCACGCCGGTGCGGACGGGCTTCTTGCATTTTTCGCAGAAGATGGCCACCTTGCAGGCGTAAACGGGAGCCTCGGCCTTGATGATGCCGCCCTCCTCGCCCATCTTCCTGGGCTTCACGTGCTTGGAGACAACGTTGATGCCCTCTACGATGACCTTGCCCTCCTTGGGGGAAACCTCCAGGACCTTGCCGGTCCGGCGGGTGCCCTTGTCGTCGGTGTATTTATCGGCGTATTTGCCGGTCATCAGGCATACGGTGTCGCCCTTTTTCACGTGGACCTTGTTGTTCTGATTCTTCATTGGCTGCACCTCCTCAGAGCACTTCCGGAGCCAAAGACAGGATCTTCATGTAATCTCTGTCACGAAGCTCCCTGGCTACCGGCCCGAAGATACGCGTGCCCCTCGGGTTCTTATCTTCACGGATAATCACTGCGGCGTTCTCGTCAAAGCGGATATAGGAGCCGTCCTCCCGGCGAAGGCCCTTCGCCGAACGGACGATAACCGCCTTTACAACGTCGCCCTTTTTCACCTGTCCGCCGGGAGCGGCCTTCTTGACGGAAGCCACTACCACGTCGCCGATGTTGGCGTACCGTTTCCGGGAGCCGCCCAACACGCGGATGCACATAAGCTCCTTCGCACCGCTGTTGTCGGCTACCTTCAGGTAAGTTTGCATCTGTATCACAGTGCGTTTCCTCCTTTCGGTTGTATGCGCGGCCTGTGCCGCGCCCGGGAGCCCCGCCCCTGTCTGCCCTCAGGCGGGGGGCCGGACCCCGGCTGCCGGGGAAGGGCTTATTTCGCCTTCTCCAGAATCTCCACGACTCTCCAATGCTTATCCTTGGAAAGCGGGCGGGTTTCCATAATCATCACCCGGTCGCCGATGCCGCAGGCGTTCTGCTCGTCGTGGGCCTTCAGCTTGACGGTGCGCTTCAGGATTTTGTTGTACAGAGGATGTTTCACGTTGTCCTTGATGGAAACCACGCAGGTTTTGTCCATCTTGTCGCTGACAACGACGCCGACTCTGGTTTTTCTGAGATTTCTCTCGCTCATCGCTGAATCCTCCTTCCGTTAGTGCTCGCCTTTGAGTTCGTTTGCACGAATCACGGTTTTCACGCGAGCAATATCTTTCTTAACCGCCTTAATCCGGGTGGGGTTCTCCAGCTGGTTAATGGCGAGTTGGAAGCGAAGATTGAAAAGCTCTGCCTTGAGCTCCGCAAGCTTATTGTTGAGTTCAACCGCGGACAGTTCCCGCACTTCTTTTCCTTTCATTATTGCTCACCACCTGTCGTTTCCTTGGCTACAAACTTGCACTTGATGGGCAGTTTGTGCATAGCGAGGCGTATGGCCTCCCGGGCGAGATCCTCGGTGACCCCGCCGATTTCAAACAGCACCCGTCCGGGCTTGACCACGGAAACCCAGTACTCCGGGGAGCCTTTGCCGTTGCCCATACGGGTTTCGGCAGGCTTCTGGGTGATGGGCTTGTCGGGGAAGATCTTGATCCAAACCTGGCCGCCGCGCTTGATGTAGCGGGTCATGGCCACACGGGCCGCCTCAATCTGGTTGGAGGTAATCCAGGCGGGTTCCAGGGCCTGCAGGCCGTAATCACCATAGGTGATGGTGTTGCCCCGCAGAGCCTTGCCCTTCATGCGGCCTCTCTGCTGGCGGCGGTATTTCACACGCTTTGGTAACAGCATTATCTGCTTCCTCCTTCCGTACGGGGTGCCCGGGGAGCGCCGTTTCCGGGACGTCCGCCCTGACGGGGGCCGCCCTGGCGGCGATCGCCGGAGCGGCGGTCGTTCCGGTCATTCCGGTCGTTCCGGCGCCGGTTGTCGGGCTTGCGCTCCTCAGGGAGTTTGGGAGCGGTGGTGATCTGGCCCTTCAGGATTTCGCCCTTGTAGATGAACACCTTGATGCCCAGACGGCCATAGGTGGTCTTTGCCTCGGCAAAGCCGTAGTCGATGTCAGCCCGCAGGGTGTGCAGGGGGATGGTGCCCTCGTGGTAGACCTCGCTCCGGGCGATCTCGGCGCCGCCCAGACGGCCGGCGCAGCGGATCTTCACGCCCTTGGCGCCCATGCGCATGGTGCGGCCGATGGACTGCTTCATGGCCCGGCGGAAGGAAACCCGGCGCTCCAGCTGCTGGGCCACGCTCTCGGCCACCAGCTGAGCGGAGAGATCCGGCTGGCGGACCTCCACGATGTTCACCAGGACGGGCTTGCCCACCATCTTCTCCAGGGTGGTGCGGAGCTTCTCGATATCAGCGCCGCCCTTGCCGATTACCAGGCCCGGCTTCGCGCAGTGGATGTTCACCCGGACGCGGACCGCGTCCCGCTCGATCTCAATCTTGGGAACGCCCGCCGCGTAAAGCGCGGTTTTGATATATTCACGGAGCTTGTAATCTTCAACCAGGGTGTCGCCGAAAGCGTTCTTATTTGCAAACCAGCGGGAGTCCCAGTCCTTGATAATCCCCACCCGTAAGCCGTGCGGGTTTACTTTCTGTCCCATAGTTTACCTCCTCTTTCAGCTTATTCCTGTTCCTTCAGGACCAGGGTAATGTGCGACGTTCTCTTGAGCACGCGGAAGGCGCGGCCCTGGGCCCGGGGTCTGATCCGTTTCAGGGTGGGGCCGGGAGTGACGAAGCACTCAGACACGAACAGGCTGTCCCTGTCCATATTGTGGTTGTTCTCCGCGTTGGCCATGGCCGACTTCAGGAGCTTCTCCAGAAGCTCGGAGGCCGCCTTGGGGGTGTTCTTAATGATCGCCATCGCCTTGTCGGCCGGCTGGTTGCGGATCAGATCCAGAACGATCTGCACCTTCCGGGGGGCGATGCGCGCATATCTCAGATGTGCCCTTGCTTCCATGTGGTGTTATCCTCCTTCCGGCCTATTTCCCATTATTGGATGTCTTCGAGCCCGCGTGGCCTTTGAAGGTGCGGGTCGGAGCAAATTCGCCCAGCTTGTGGCCCACCATGTCCTCGGTCACATAGACCGGCACGTGCTTGCGCCCATCGTGGACGGCGAAGGTATGGCCTACGAAATCCGGAAAAATTGTGGAGGCGCGGCTCCAGGTCTTCAGGACGCGCTTTTCTCCGGCGGCATTCATTTCCTGTACTCTTTTCAGAAGGACCGGCTGTACGAAGGGTCCTTTTTTAACGCTTCTGCCCATTGCTTCCTTTGCCTCCCTTCAATTACTTATCGTTTCTGCGCTTCACAATGAACTTATCAGAGCGCTGGTGATTCTTGCGGGTCTTGTAGCCCAGGGCCGGCTTGCCCCAGGGGGTGACAGGGCCGGGGCGTCCCACAGGGGATTTGCCCTCGCCGCCGCCGTGGGGGTGGTCGTTGGGGTTCATAACAGAGCCGCGGACGGTGGGCCGCCAGCCCATATGCCGCTTCCGGCCGGCCTTGCCCATGGAAACATTCTCATGATCCACATTGCCTACCTGGCCGATGGAGGCCATGCAGTTGGCGGGCACGTTCCGGAGCTCGCCGGAGGGCAGGCGGATGAGGGCCAGCTTGCCCTCCTTGGCCATGAGCTGGGCCATGTTGCCGGCGCTGCGCACCAGCTGGGCGCCCTTGCCGGGGTAGAGCTCAATGTTGTGGATGATGGTGCCCACGGGGATAGCGGACAGGGGCAGGGCGTTGCCGGGCTTGATGTCGGCGTTGGGGCCTGCCACTACCTTATCCCCCACCTTCAGGCCCTGGGGAGCCAGGATGTAGCTCTTCTCCCCGTCCTCATACTGAATCAGGGCGATGTGGGCGGAACGGTTGGGATCGTATTCCAGGGTCAGCACGGAAGCGGGCATATCCAGCTTGCTGCGCTTGAAATCGACGATCCGGTACTTGGTCCGGTTGCCGCCGCCCCGGTGGCGGACGGTGATCCGGCCGTAGCTGTTGCGGCCGGAATTGTGCTTCAGGGGCTCCAGCAGGCTTCTCTCCGGAGCCGTTTTGGACAGGCCGCTGTAGTCGGTGACCGTCATGGTGCGCCGGCCGGCGGTCGTCGGTTTGAATGACTTGATCGCCATTATGGTTCACTCTCCTTAATTTCGGTTTCGCGAGCGGGGGCCTCCGCTCATACAACACCACACGCGCTTTTTGCGCGGAGGAATGGGGGGCCTTTTGGGACCTTATACCATTCCCTCGAAGAACTCAATGCCCTTGGAGTCCTCGGTCAGGGTGACGATTGCTTTCTTCCAGCTGGAAGTGTAGCCCTCGGTGCGGCCCTGGCGGCGAAGCCGGCCTCTTACGTTGAGGGTGTTGACCTTGGCGACCTTGGTGCCGGGGAAGAGGGCCTCCACTGCCTTGGCAATCTCAATCTTATTGGAGCCCTTATCCACCCGGAAGGTGTATTTTTTGTTCGCGATGCCGTCCATGGACTTCTCGGTGATCACCGGCTTAATGATAATGTCCTGAGCAGTCTTTACCATTATGCGTACACCTCCTCGATCTTTTTCACCGCGTCGGCTGCTACGATGAACCGGTCGCAGTTGAGGATGTCGTAAACGTTCAGGGTGTTGACCTGAGCGGTCTTGACGCCGGGAATGTTCGCCGCGCTCTTGATGACCTTCTGGTCAACCTCGGGCAGCACGATGAGCGCCTTGCCCTGGCTGCCAACAGCCTTCAGCATGCCGGCGATGTTCTTGGTCTTGAACTCGGCGGTTTCGATCCGATCAATGATGATCAGTTCCTTCTCCAGCACCTTGGAGGAGAGGGCGGACTTCATCGCCAGCCGCTTCACCTTCCGGTTGAGGGAGTAGCGGTAGCTCCGGGGCTTGGGGCCCAGAGCGATGCCGCCGTGGGTCCACTGGGGGGCCCGGGTGGAACCCTGACGGGCGTGGCCTGTGCCCTTCTGCTTCCAGGGCTTCCGGCCGCCGCCGGATACCTCGGTGCGGGTCAGGGTGGACTGGGTGCCCTGCCGCTGGTTGGCCAGGTAGTTGACTACCGCGGCGTGCATCACGGCCTGGTTCGGCTCAATGCCGAACACCTCGGCGGAAAGCTCCATCTGGCTGACTTCGGTTCCCGCCATATTCAAAACTTGGATTTTCTCCATGAGATGCGTCCTCCTTCCTTAAGCCTTTTTCACGCTGTTGAAGATGGACACGATTCCGCCCTTGGGGCCGGGAACCGCGCCTCTCAGCGCGATGAGATTGTTTTCAGCGTCGATCTTTGCGACCACCAGGTTCTGAATGGTAACAGTCTCCGCGCCCATGTGGCCGGGCATCATCTTGCCCTTGAAGATCCGGGAGGGGGAGGAGCAGGCGCCCATGGAGCCCGCGTGACGGTGAACCGGGCCGGTGCCGTGGGATTCCTTCAGCCGGGCGCTGTTGAACCGCTTGATGGTGCCCTGATAGCCCTTGCCCTTGCTGGTGCCGGTCACATCCACGAACTCGCCGCCGGCGAAGATGTCGGCCTTGACGATGTCGCCCACGTTCAGCCCGGAGGCGTCCTCCAGACGGAACTCCCGCAGGGTCCGCTTGGGGGCTACGTCGCCCTTGGCGAAGTGGCCCTTCCGGGGCTTGTTCACCCGGCTGGCCTTCATGTCGCCGAAGCCCAGCTGAACCGCCTCGTAGCCGTCGTTCTCCAGGGTTTTCTTCTGGACGACCACGCAGGGGCCGGCTTCAATAACGGTAACGGGAATGACCTTGCCGCTCTCGTCAAAGATCTGGGTCATGCCGATCTTTTTGCCAATGATTCCTTTTTTCATGCTTGATTTCCTCCTAGTTGGTTATTGGTTGGCCCTGCGCGGGCCAACGTGACCTGTAGCGCCGGATCCTCAGAGCTTGATCTCAATGTCGACGCCGGCAGGAAGCTCCAGCCCCTGAAGCGCCTCCACCGTCTTCTGGGACGGGCGAAGCACGTCGATGAGCCGCTTGTGAGTCCTCATCTCAAACTGCTCCCGGCTGTCCTTGTACTTATGGACGGCCCGCAGAATGGTTACGACCTCCTTCTCGGTGGGCAGCGGAATCGGGCCGGACACGCGTGCGCCGGTGCGCTTTGCGGTCTCCACGATTTTGGTTGCTGCCGTGTCGATCAGGGTTGTGTCGTAGCTCTTCAGCTTGATTCTGATTTTCTCCTTGACTGCCACTGTTAATCGCCTCCTAAAGTTTTCATGGGGTTGGGGGACGAGTGTCTTGGATTCAGGATAACCTGTGACACGCCGCCGTGTGTTTCCTGCCAAAGGGCATAAAAACACCGGAAAAACACAGCTGTTGTTCCGGGATGGGTGTCTAAAATCATAACTTCAAACGCAATCACATCTGCGTCATGGACACGCGGACACGCAGGCCCACCGCAGGGATATTGCAGTTACGTTTTCGTTATTGAATTCAAGTTTCGCCCGGTTTAAAATCGGACATACTCCACGGAAAAACCCGCGTCGCCGCGGCAACCTCCCGCTTCATCGCATATCGTGCAGTCTTGCTTATCTATCTTACTATATACCGCCTGAAAATGCAAGCTCCGATTCGAAAAACATAGAAAAATTTTTTTGCCCATTTTGTGCAGTTTGCACCAAGCGGAGGGGCAAGGCCGCGAGACGCTGCCTCGCGGCCCTAAAGCCCTCCCTACAGGGAGTCCCGGGCGCAGCGCAAGTTCTGCTCCCGAATCAGTACCTGCAGCGGGTATCCGAATTCTTCCACCAGCTCTCCGGGGCGGAAGCCGAACCGCTCATAGAGCGGGCGGGGCGCATCCCCGCGAGGATCCTCTTCCCGGAAGGTGATGACCACAATCCTCCGCTCCGTTCCCAGCCGGCGAAGGGCTTCCCCCAGTAAGGCGGCGGCAATTCCCTGCCGCCGGCACTTCGGGGAAACCCCCAGAAAGCAGATCTGCGCCCGCCTGCCGGAGAAAAGCAGAACGCCGCCGATCTCCTCCCCCGTCTCCACGCAGAGAGCCTCCCCGCGCTCCATAAACCGCCGGACCGCCGCCCGGTGCTCCGCCAGCGCCTCCGGCGTTTCCAGCCCCGGAAAGCTCTCCCGGATCTCTTCCACCAGGGCCATCCATCTGTCCAAATCCGGGAGCGTGCCGTTTTTCACTTCCACATTAACTCCCACTGGACTTGTACCTCCTTACGCCAAATCTCCAGAATACATAACAGGGCAGAAGAAAGAGGAAGCAGCAGGCTGGCGTCAGCAGCAGCCAGGGATCCGCCGATCTTCCGGTGAGATAGAGAAAGGGATAGTACTGGAAGCAGGCCATGGGCAGAACAAAGGTGAACGCCGCCAGCATCCCTTTGCCGTATATCGCCAGGGGGTATGCCCCAAACTCCTTGCCCCCCTCGGTCAGGATATTCATGAATTCCAGCCCCTCCAGAGTGAAAAAGCAGAAGGCCGCGTAGATCAGGAACAGCCCCGCGAAATAGGCGGTCCCGCCCAGCAGCAGGAACACCAGCCCCAGCACCCGAACCCCGCTCCACCGGATGCCGCAGATGCCGATGCCCACGAGCAAAACCACCGCTCCCTCCAGGATGCGCACCCAACGGGTCAGCTCCAGCTTGGAGACAAGCACCTGAAAAATCTCGTTCCGGGGGCGCACCAGAATCCGGTCGAACTCCCCGGTCCGGACGGTTCCGGCAAAGGCATCGAAGCCCCGGAAAAACAGCTCGGCCAGGGCAAAGGCCATGTTGACCGTTCCAAAACAGAGGAACACCTCTCCGGCGGAATAGCCCTCCACCTGCCCGAACCGCCCCATCAGAATCCATACCACCGCCAGCGCGGACAGCGCGTTCAGCAGCTGTCCAAAGGAGGTCATCCAGAAGGAGCCCTTATACTGCATGATGGTTTTCATATGCAGGGATAGATAGTGCAGATACAGCTTCATATTTATATATACACCTCCTGATTGTCTTCGATCAGCGGCTATCCGCCCTGAACCACCACCCGGCGGAGGGCTCTGGACATCATCCATTTCCCCAGCAGAAGGAACGCGGCCAGCCAGACCACCTGCAAAAGCAGCCCCCAGGCCGCCTCCGCCGGAGGGATGTCTCCCCCATAGACCCGCAGGGGAAGGCTCAGCATCAGGGAAAAGGGCAGCAGCTCCGCAGCCTGGCGGAAGCCATCCGGCAGGAAGGGCAGGGGGATCCAGGCCCCGGAGAGGAACTCCACCACCGCGTTGGCAATGATCCGCACCCCCAGGGAGGAGATGGTGTAGAAGCAGGCGATATACATGATCATGGAAGCTGCCACCACCAGCAGAAAGGCCATTGCCATCGTCAGAAGGAACAGCAGGAACGCCGCCGGACCGGCGGGCAGGCTCAGCCCGTAGGGCTTGGGCAGCAGGAAGGCCACCGCCAGAATCGGAAGGGAGCGGAGCGCCGCCCGGGACAGCCGTCCCGCCGCCGCCTTTGTAAACCACATCCCGTAGAGATCCATCGGGCGGCAGAGCTCATAGGCCACGTTTCCGCTGGAGATCAAATCAAACAGATCCCCCTCCACCATCCAGATGGAAAAGCAGGTGAGAAAGGCCTGACGGAGCCATATGTAGGAGCAGAGCGCCTGAAGCTCCATGGGGAACTGCCCGGCAGCCCCCCGGTGAAAGGCAGTGTAGAGCATGATTTCCATAAACCCCCAGGCAAACTGCGTGGATACGCCAGCAGCCGCGGCGGCCCGGTACTGAAGCCCGCTCTGAAACCGGAGCCGGAAAAAGGAGAGGTAGCTTCTCAGCGTATTGCTCATATCCGATACTCCTCATACAGCCCTACCACCAGCTGCTCCACCGAGGGGGCGGACACTGCCAGATCGGCCAGCTCCGTCCGTGCGGAAAGCCAGGCCACCGCCTGGGAAACCGGCAGAATGTCCGTGTCCGCCTTGAGCACAATCCGTCCGCTCTGGCGCTCCTGCTGTGTCAGGCCGGGCGGAAGCTCCTCCGGAAACGCTCCGGAAAACCGCAGGGTCAGGGTCCGGTCCCGGGTGTGCTTCTCCAGCAGCGCCTCCAGGGAACCGTCCAGCAGGATCCGTCCCTTTCCGATCAGGAGGATCCGCTTGGTGAGGGCTTCGATGTCCTGCATGTCGTGGGTGGTCAGGATGACCGTGGTGCCCCGTTCCCGGTTGAGCTCCCGGATAAAGTCCCGGACAGCGATTTTCGATACGGCGTCCAGGCCGATGGTGGGCTCGTCCAGGAAGAGGATCCGGGGATCGTGAAGGAGGGATGCGGCAATCTCGCACCGCATTCGCTGTCCCAGGGAAAGCTGGCGGGCGGGGGTTTTGAGAATCTCCCCCAGCTCCAGCAGCTCGGTGAGCCTGCCCAAATTCCGCTGATAGCGCTCCTGTTCCACCCGGTAGATATCCCGGAGGAGGTCGAAGGAGTCGATCGCCGGCAGATCCCACCAGAGCTGGGATCTCTGGCCGAATACCACGCCGATTTCCTGCACATGGGCGGTGCGGTTTTTCCAGGGGACGCGGCCGTTGATCCGGCATTCGCCGCTGTCCGGGGTGAGGATGCCGCTCATGACCTTGATGGTGCTGCTTTTCCCCGCGCCGTTGGGGCCGATGTAGCCCACCATCTCCCCTTCCTCTATGCGGAAGGTGATGTCCCGCAGGGCCTCCACGGTTTCCCAATCCCGGCGGAACAGGGACTTGACTGCGGCGGCCATGCCGCCGCCCCTCCGGGCAACCCGGAAGGTTTTTCGGATGCTGTTCAGTTCAATCATAGTGCTCTCCTTTGGGCGGGGAGAGGATGAAAAATGGGCGCACAAAAGCCGCCTGTTCCGAATATCCGGAGCCGGCGGAGGGTGCGATCTTCCTCCCTGCCTGTTCACAAGCGAGTGTAGGAGCATCTCTGCTCCCTTGCGAATGAGCGGGGTTCCATGCGGACTGGTTGCTTCCCCCGCCTGACGGGACGGGAGCGGTACTTCAGCACGGATGGCTGCGGGATACGGCCCTTCCGTACCCCGGCAGTTTCGGGCGCGCATACGTCAGCCGCAGGCCCGAAGGCCCGTATATGCGCTCTCCCCCAAAAAAGAGTGAGTTTCCAGTGTAGCACGCCCTCCCGCAGGTTGTCAAGGACGTTTTTCAAGAAGATGGGCGCTCGAAGGGAAAGGCCGCGAGACGCCGTCTCGCGCTCTGCCAAGGGGAAGGGATTCCCCTTGGATTCCCGTCTTTTGGGGGTTATGGGGGCAGAATTTCGTTTCCTGCCTCGCTGATACCCTCCGCAAGGACGATCGCCCGCCTACCCATTTTTTCGTAAAGAAAAAATTCATCCCCACAGGCGGCGCAGCGACTGCGACGCAGAAAGTTTCGAGCGTGTTCTGCTACGCTCATACTTTCTGCAAGGAGGGGCTTGGGTGGCACGCACGGAATCCCCCAGTCAGGGCTACCGCCTGGCGGCGGCATCCCTGCCATGCCCCGGACGTTCCTTCGGAACG
>JAAVZY010000123.1 GCA_022791945.1 Oscillospiraceae bacterium
CCTTAAAAATTACGGGTTCCAAGGGGATTTAGATCCCCGATGCGCCGCCAGCGGCGCATCTCAGAATTCGGCGAAGCCGAATTCCTAGGTGCGTCGTTTCACGACGCACCGCGGAGACCCGAGGCAGAGCCTCGAGGTCTTGCCCGACCACGTACCCAGAGATTTTGAATAGGCTCTAAAGCCCCAGCAGCTCATCCGCTGTGCGGAACCGCTCCTTCATGCCTGGCTCCAGGGGGCGGAGCACCCTGCAGGGATTTCCTGCGGCGATCACGTTGGCGGGGATGTCCCGGGTGACCACACTGCCGGAGCCGATCACGGAATTCTCTCCGATGGTAACGCCCGGGTTTACCACCACGTTCCCGCCCAGCCAGACCCTGTCGCCAATGCGGACAGGCAGGGCGTACTCCTGCCCGGAGGCCCGCAGCTCCGGATCCAGGGGATGCCCGGAGGTATAGATCCCCACGTTGGGCCCAAAAAGCACATCCTCGCCAATCTCCACGCCGCCCGCGTCCAGGATCACGCAGTTGTGGTTGGCATAGAACCAAGCGCCCGCCTTGATGTAACAGCCATAGTCGCAGTAAAAGGGCGGCTCCAGATGGATCCCCTCCGGAAGACAGCCCAGGAGCTCCTTCAGGAGCACCTGCAGGCGGCCGGTGTTTTCCGGGGAGGTGGCGTTGTAATCGAAAACCAGCTTTTTAGCCCTGGCCCGCAGCCGTGCCAGCTCCGGAGCCCCAGGGGCATAAATCACGCCGGAACGCATTTTTTCTTCTTCGGTCATGGATGGCATCCTCCCAAAACGATATTTTTCCAGAGACTATCCGAAAGAAACGCAAAGAGCGGAAGCGCTCAAAACCGGGCGCGGCTTTCCTGATAGCGTTTCGGCGGCGTGCCGGTCAGGGCCTTAAAGACCTTGGTGAAATAGCTTTGATCCTCGAAGCCGACCAGGCTGGCCACCTCCACCAGGCTGATGCCCTTGTCCGCCAGCAGCAGCTTGGCCTTATCGATGCGGATTCGGTTGATATAGGCGGAGATGTTTTCGCCTGTTTCTTCCTTGAAGATCCGGCTCAGATAGGTCTTGCTGAAATGCACGTGCCGGGCGATTTCATCCAGGGTGATTTTCTGGCTGTAATTGGCCCGGATGTACTCAATCACCTTATACACAGTGTCCGAATGCTTCAAAGAGGAAAAATCAAAGGTGTAATTGATAAACCGGTGCATGATTCCGGTGATCCACGCTCCCAGCTCGTCCTGGGTATGGCAGCTCCGGAGCGCCTTTACGCACTCGGTATTGAACCAGATAATTTCAGCGGAATCCGCCCCCGCGTCTATGGTGGCCCTGGAAAGCAGGGTCAGCAGCTCCACCACCCGGATCCGGCTGGTATCCAAATCAAAGTTTGAGATCAAAAAAATCCGGGCCAGCAAATCGTTGAGCAGAGCCTGTGCGCCGGGCTTGTCCCCCTCCCGGATCAGCGCCTGGAGCCGCTTTTCCATATCCACCGGATAGGGGCAGGGCTCCTGCTCCAGGCGGGCCCGTTCCGCGTAAATGGCTTGAAGGATGTCCTCCTGCCGGTAGGATATGGCGGGCCCATAGGGTGCGCCGGAAAGCGGGGACAGCACTGCGGCCATCAGCTCCGCCGCGTCGTTTACCTGCCGGGTAGAGAAATTTTCCAGCCGGGAAAGGCCTTCCGCAGCCCCGGGGGTGCGGCAGTCTGCCAGAGCGTCGTCCAGCCTTCCCATGACGATGGGGCCCAGCACCAGCCCGCCCTCCAGCCCGCCCATATCGTCGGTGACAGAGGCCGCTACAAAGACCAGACCCTCCCGGCAATAGTAGATGTATTTGCCGCCCCAGCGCCCGGCTTCGCTGCAGCCGTAGGCATAGGTGGCGTAGAGCTCGCAGGAGGCGTTGGAGCAGCCCCCTCCCCGGCAGAAGGCGTCCGGCCCGCCCCCAAGGACTTGCTGCTTCCGGCTGTCCACCACCCGGCAGGAGCTGCGGGTCAGCCCAGAAAGATGCCCTGCGTATTTTTGCAGAAGCTCGAGCTCCGCTTCCGTCATGAGCCGTGCCTCCTCCCTGTGTACATGTGTGCCTGCAGGATTGTATTTACTGTGAAAAACCTCGAGAGCAGAGCTCTCGAGCACTCGCCAAGGGGACGTGTCCCCTTGGATTCCTATCTTTTTGGGGGTGGGGACGGGCGCTTGCGCCCGTCCCCCTGCCTCGCTGATACTCTCCGCAGAGACAATCGCCCGCCTACCCATTTTTTCGTAAAGAAAAAATTCATCCCCATGTGCGGCGCAGAGAGTCCCCCCCCCGCACGCAAGGGGGAGTTTTTTTTCTTTACGAAAAAAGCGTATTGCGGGAATCAGACTGTCTGCGTGGCAGAAAGCCGGAAGTCTGTACAGACTTGATCCCACCCCTTTTTCCGCCCCTAAAAAAGCCCTTCAAAAATTACAGGTTCCAAGGGGATTTAATCCCCTTGGCAGGGACTCGCAGGGTCAAGGCCACAGGCCTTGACCCTTGGGCAGAGCCCTCGAGGTCTTTCCCCCGTTTCAGCACATATTCCCGGAAACGGCGCAGTCCAGATTGCCCTCTGTGACCAGCGCTTCGCCGGTGGAGGAGCGGAAGAGGGTGTTGGCGCAGATGGTGCAGCCGGAGAGACGCTGGGCCACGATGCCGTGCTCCGGGGACTGGTTCCGGCCGCCGGAAAGGACGTTGCCCATGACCGAGATACCGGTGCTGTCCTGCATCTGCAGGCCGCAGGAATCCAGGCCGGATTTTTGCAGGCCGTTCCCCTGCAGGCTGTTGCCGCTGACCGCGGAAGCGCGGGAATGCCGGATAGCGATGCCGGGCCCTCCGTTTTCTACAAAGCTGTTGCCGGTAATGTTTACATTCTGGGTGTCGTCCGCCAGCAGTCCGCCTTCCTTATTGGAGAGAATGGTGTTGGCCGTGTAGCAGACCATGCCCGGGCCCGCGTTGATTCCCCAAAGGCCGTTGCCTTCGATCCGATTGTCCACCACCCAGCCGTCATAGCCTCGATCCACATCGACGCCGTACAGGCGGTTATTGCAGATCCGGCATCGGCGGATGGCGAATACCCACACCCAGTCCATTTTCAGGCCGCTCCCGGTGAAATTACAGATCATGCAGTCCTCATAGCAGTTGTTCTGCTCCACGCCTCCATGGCAGGAGTAGACCCCGTGAAGCTCTTTCCCCAGGTTTTGACCGTCCAGAGTCAGACCGATGATCCGGGTGCCGATGCACTTATCCAAGTCCAGCAGAGCCCGTGCGTCCCCGCTGAGCGCTGTCAGCCGGGTATGCCCCAGGGACGCCGAATCACTGGAGGCCCCGCCCCAGGCGGAATTGCCCATCAGGGTCACATGGCTGGGCACCTTGACCGGGTGGATCATGTAGTTCCCCTTGGGGAAGTAGAGGGTTCCGTTTTCTTTGGCGACTGCCTCCAACCCCTTGATCAGGGCGGCCGTGTCGTCCGTGCGGCCATCCCCCTTTGCACCAAAGTCCTGTATGTTCAGATAAAGCATAATCCGCTTCCTTTCTGTGTTTATTCGGTTGTGTTCGTGAAGGGAAGACCTCGAGGCGCTGCCTCGAGCTCCGCCAAGGGGACGCGTCCCCTTGGATTCCCGTCTTTTGGGGGTTATGGGGGTGTGGGATTTCGGTTCCTGCCTCGCTGAGACTCCCCGCAGGCACGATCGCCCGCCTACCCATTTTTTCGTAAAGAAAAAATTCATCCCCACAGGCGGCGCAGAGACTGCGACGCAGAAAGTTTCGCGCGTGTTCTGTTACGCACATACTTTCTGCAAGATAAAACGCTGTGCCACGCACGGAGGATTTATCCCTAGTCTGTGCAGGCACCCAGTGCGGCGCAGGAAGTATCCCGCACACAAGGGGGAGCTTTTTTCTTTACGAAAAAAGCGTACTGCGGGAATCAGACTTTCTGCGTGGCAGGAGGCAGGAAGTCTGTACAGACTTAACCCACCCCTTTTTCCGCCCTTAAAAAAGCCCTTAAAATAATGGGATTCCAAAGGGACGCGTCCACGATGCGCCGCCAGCGGCGCATCCTAGGTGCATCGTGAAACGACGCACTGCGGAGCGCGAGGGCAGAGCCCTCGCGGCCTTGCCCTTCCCGACCACGCAGAGAGGCTCTTACTTCCGGCTGGGGAGCTGATAGACGCTGCCCGCGTTGCCGCTGATTTCAGAATCGGTGTGGCCTCCCAGGGAGTGGATCAGCTCCTCGCTGCAGCATTCGTGCATGGCGTTGCCGGTGATCACGCAGTGGGCCAGATCCTTGATGATCATGCCGAAGAAGGGGCCGGCGCAGGTGGGCTCCTCCCGGAGCACCAAGCTGTACCAGCACCAGAAGGTGTTGCCGGAGACTGTCAGGTTGGTGTCCCCCTCCAGCCGGTAGTGGCAGTTTTCGTCCCGCTCCCGGGTCCGGCCGTGGATGCGGGACATGTTCCCGGTCAGGGAGCAGTCGGCACAGCTGATCAGAGTGATGGCGGCTCCCCGGCAGCCATCGAAGGAGTTGCCGGTGATCGTGCAGAGCCGGGAACTGCACAGGTAGATCCCGCCGGGATAGCCGCCCTCGATCCGATTGGCGGTGATCAGAAGGCCGGAGGCGCCGGAGACGGCGCCGTCCTCCTTTTCATGGCAGGCGTAGAGCCCCGCGCCCAGGTTGTAGGCCAGCTGGTTGTCCATGATGGAACCGTCCTCGCTCCCGGCGCAGTCCAGTGCATGGGACTGGTTTTTGATGATCAGGCTCCGGCGGAGGGCAAAGCCCTTCACGCCGGCAAGCCGCATACCGGAACCCGTGAAGTGGCAGATCCGGATGTCCTCAAAGACCAGATCCTGCCGCTCCGCACCTCCGGCGGAATAGATGCCGTGGAACCGCTGCCCCAGGAACATTCCCTCGAAGGATAAGCCGATGATGCGGGTCCCTACGCTTCCGGTCAGGTCCAGCAGGGCGATCCCATCCGTTGACCAGGGCATCAGGACGGTGTTTCCGTTGATCTCCGTATCTACGGGTTTCTCGGTCAGAACCTTGTTGTTCTCATAGCCAAAGCCGGAGTATCCCCAGGAGGCATTCCCCCGGAGGGTCACATGGCTGGGCACGCGTATGGGCCGGATGCGGTATTTCCCCATGGGGACAAAGACCGTCCCGCACCCCTCTGCGGCTTCCTTCAGCGCCGCTTCAAAGGCGGAGGTGTCGTCGGTCTGTCCGTCTCCCAGGGCGCCAAAGTCCCGCACGTTCAGGCAAATTTCAGTCATTGGCTGGCTCCTTTCTGAATGGGCTGGTGCGTGTAGGGAATGAATCCCTTTAGCGAAGGCTTGGGGCGCGCCCCCAAGGTCTTTCTATTGATTATGCCAGGCTCGAAGGGCTTTTGAGGGGCAGGGGAGGCTTTGCCCCCTGACCGCTCCGTTTCAGATATGAGGATAAAATACCACAATATGCTCCGGTTTTCAATAGCCGCCCCGGAGTTTGTCAGCAATTACAGTTTTCCACCGTAATCTCTGTGTATCTTCACGCAGCAGGATTTGAACAGGCTTTCCCGAAAGGGGGGGGATATTTGAATCTGCTCCGGCCGAAGGCCGTACACAGCGGATTTCACCTGTAAGAACGCCAAGTATGCCTGTCAGATCAGCAGCAGCTCTCCCATGGCCATCCGGGAGCTGACCTGCGCAAAGGCTGTGGAGTTTGTGCCCAGAGAGGGCCTGCTCATTCATCCCGCTGTCTGGCGCACAGGATGAATGAGCGGGCGCGGGAAATACTAATTCCGGCGGAAGAATTCCGCCGGAAAGGCGGCGAACAGCCATGCGCACTCCGGAAGAAGCACCGAACCGGTTCCAGCGGAAGCGGGGCAATCATCTGCGGATTGTCCAGCATATGGAAAGCACCGGGAGCCCCTTGGTTGACAGCATCATCAACCAGCCTCCCAGCGAGTCGGACCCCCAGGGAAGCTACACCGGCCTCCCTCTCGATGACCGCGAAGTCCCCGTCCAGGATGCGGACGATCTCTGAAAGCCTGTTTAAGATCTCCGGGTGTTCGGAAGGGCAAGACCTCAAGGCTCGCAGGGTCAAGGCCACAAGCCTTGACCCTGCGAGCCTCCGCCAAGGGGAAGGGGTTCCCCTTGGATTCCCATTATTTGAAGGGCGGAAAAGGGGTGGTTGAGTCTGTACAGACTTCCGGCTTCCTGCCGCACAGAGAGTCTGATTCCCGCAGGACGCTTTTTTTGTAAAGAAAAAAGCGTCCTGCTGCGTGCGGGGGGAATTCCTGCGCCGCGCAGCGTTTGCACAGCAGAACACGCCCGAAACTTTCTGCGTCGTAGTGTCTGCGCCGCACGTGGGAATGAATTTTTTCTTTACGAAAAAATGGGTAGGCGGGCGATCGTCCACGCAGGGAGCATCAGCGAGGCAGGAATCAAAATCCTGCTCCCTATAACCCCCAACAGATGGGAATCCAAGGGGGGCCTGGCCCCCTTGGCAGAGGTTTGGGGACAGCGTTCCCAAGGTCTTGCCCGACCACGCACGCAGAGATCCTGAACAGGCTCTTAAGCCTGTTTCGGCGGGCGGGGCGGCCGGAGGGGAAGCCATCCCACTATGAATAGAGCTGCCGCAGGAAACGAAGGGCCTGTATGCTGACGCATACAGGCCCCGCCCGTCACATGTGCCGCCCCTGCTCACGGGAGCAGAAATTGCTCGTCGATCACGCCGGAAACGCTCTGATTCAGCCATTCCACGCTGAAGCCCGGCGTCTTTCCGGAGCGCACGCCGTGGCTCTGCGCCATTTCCTCCGTGTAATCCGCCAGGGGATACACCCGCACATTGGTGCAGTTCCCCTCATAATGGGTCACCAGCGGAATGAACCGCACCCGGCTCAATTCGATGGTGTCTGTCTCAAAGCTCTTGGTCACCGTCACGTCCAGCGCGCCGCCCAGCATCCGCCAGCCCGTATCCTGCGCCGAAATGAAATTCCCCAGGGAATACGCCACCACGCCCTGGGTTCCGTCATGGCGGGTTATGTACTTCACGGGCTGGATCACATGGGGATGGTGCCCCAGGATGATGTCAGCCCCCCAGTTGATCATCTTCTCCGCAAGGGCGGTCTGAGCCTCCCCCACATCGGTGGTGTACTCTGTTCCCCAGTGGGCGTTGACCACCACTACATCCGCTTCCGCCTTGGCCTGGCGGATCATCCGCTCGATCCGTTCTTCATCCCGGGTACTTACGATGATCAGGGGGCTGTCTGCCGGAAGGGAAAGCCCGTTCAGGGATTCCGTCATCCCGAGGAAAGCGAACACCACCCCGTCCCGCTCAGCCAGCCGAAGCTGCTCCGCGTCGGCCTCATCCCGATAAACACCTGTCCGCGCCGGAGTCTGGGTATCCCAGAAATCCAGAGTGGAGGTCAGGCCGTCCGCCCCCATATCCAGGCAGTGATTGTTGGCCATGTTCACCACGTCGAATCCCAGCGTCTCTGTCAGATAGAGGCCCAGCTCCTGGGGGGAATTGAACTGAGGATAGCCGGAAAGGGGCTTCCCCTCCGCCATGACCGTTTCCTGATTGATGCTGGTAATATCCGCCTGAGCCAGCAGGCCCCGCACGTTGTTGTAGGCGTAGGCAAAATCGAAGCCCTCGTTGTTGGTGCGCTTGGCGGCTTGCTGATAGATGGCCGGATGGATCAGGTTGTCCCCCACCCCGATCAGCCGGACGGATACCGGCTCCGGATAAGCGGGCTCCTCCGGTTCCTCCGGCTCAGAAACCGGCTGGGACACCGCATCCCCCTCCGTGGGAAGGGTTTCCGGCAGAACAATCCGGTTTGTGGCGGAAATCACAATGCTGATGCACCCCAGCATAACCAGCGCCAGCAGCAGCGTAACCGGCAGCGCCTTTATACGGTAGCGTTTTTTCCCCATCCATTGCACATCCTTTCTCAACATCAGACTCACAGCCGCCCCCCTCGGGAGCTGTATTTGCGAAGGGTCAAGGCCGCGAGACGCCGTCTCGCGTCTCTGCGCTGCGCCGCTAGCGGCGCAGCGGGGAAGGGATTCCCCTTGGATTCCCGTCTTTTGGGGGTTATGGGGGTGTAGAATTTTGGTTCCTTCTCCGCTAATGCTCCCCGCAGAGCCTGTGAGCGTGTAGCATTACGCCTGAGACTTTCTGCGGCGCAGAGAGTATCCCGCACGCAGGAGGGAGCTTTTTTCTTTACGAAAAAAGCGTACTGCGTGAATCAGACTCTCTGCGTGGCAGGAGCAAGGAAGTCTGTACAGACTTGGCCCCACCCCTTTTCCGCCCTTAATAAGCCCTTAAAAATTACGGGTTCCAAGGGGATTTAGATCCCCGATGCGCCGCCAGCGGCGCATCTCAGAATTCGGCGAAGCCGAATTCCTAGGTGCGTCGTTTCACGACGCACCGCGGAGACCCGAGGCAGAGCCTCGAGGTC
>JAAVZY010000124.1 GCA_022791945.1 Oscillospiraceae bacterium
TCATTTCAAGTTCGCGGACGAGTTCCGCAAGATTGCCGAGTACATTGAAATCAACACCACCGATACCGCCGAGGCGGGCTGACCCCCGCCAAAAGCAAAAAACCTTTTGACAGTGTGTTTTCCTAATAGGAGTTAATCATACTGTCAGGATAAGGGAGGAAAACCTGCATGAAAATTACAGTCAATCCACAAAAATGCCCGCAAAACCATCCGTGTCCGTCCATAGCGGTCTGCCCAAAGGAGGCTATTACCCAGAAGGACATACACTCGCTGCCGGAGATCGACGAGGAAAAGTGTATCGCCTGCGGCAAGTGCATGAAATTCTGCCCTAAAGGAGCGTTTGAGAAAGCGTAATTTCTCTCATAGCAAGGAAGCGTGTCGTCTGAACGGATGATACGCTCCCTTGCTGTTTCTTGATGAAACCGGCGCTCCTTCTGATTGGGAGTGGGCCGGGAACAGAGCAGGAGGAATGAAGGATGTGGACATGTCCCAAGTGCGGGCGTGCTTTCCAAAGGCGGGAGCAGGATCACTACTGCGGCAAAGCGCCGGAAACAGTCGATGAATATATTGCGGCACAGCCGGAAGAAGTAAGGGAGTACCTGAATGAAATAAGAGAGGCTCTTCGCGCGGCACTGCCGGAGACAGAGGAACGGATCTCATGGAGTATGCCAGCTTTTTGGAAAAAGCATACGATTATCCAATTCGCCGGCTTCAAAAAGCATGCAGGTCTGTATCCGGGGCCGGAGGCAGTTCAGGAGTTTGCCGAACGCCTGCAGGGGTACAAGACCAGTAAAGGGGGAATACAGCTTCCATACAGCAAGCCGGTTCCGGTGGGACTGATCTCCGACATCGCCAAGTGGTGTTTTCAGACGGGAAATCATTCATAGATGAATCAAAAATCTGAATCTGTTGGTCAGGGATAGAACCAAACGCATGGATAGGAAGGATTCTTATGAAAAGTGAGCAAGTATATCAGATGGATTTTCCAAAGGTTTACCATCTTCTTGTAAGCAAGGCGGAGAAAAAGGAGCGGACAAGGCAGGAGGTTGATCAAGTGATCCGCTGGCTTACCGGGTATGCCCAGTCGGAACTGGAGGGGATGCTGGAAAGTTCAGTAACTTATGGGTACTTTTTCCGGAATGCCCCAAAACTGAATGAAAACCGGAGGCTGATCAAAGGCGTTGTCTGCGGCGTCAGGGTAGAGGATATCGAGGAGCCGCTGATGCAGGAGATACGCTACCTGGACAAACTGGTGGATGAGCTTGCCAAAGGCAAATCCATGGACAAAATACTGCGTAAATAAGAGGCTGTGTGCACGAGAGACCTCGAGGACGCTGTCCTCGAGCACCTGCCAAGGGGACGCGTCCCCTTGGATTCCCATCTTTTGGGGGTTATGGGGGGACGGGCGTAAGCGCCCGTCCCTCTGCCTCGCTGATACTTCCTTCGTGGCCGATCGCCCGCCTACCCACTTTTTCGTAAAGAAAAAGATTCATCCCTGCGTGCGGCGCAGAGGGTACGACGCACGCAGGAAGGAGCTTTTTTCTTTACGAAAAAAGCGTTCTGCGGGAATCAGACTGTCTGCGTGGCAGGGGGGAAGGAAGTCTGTGACTTGACCCCCAACCCTTTCCGCCCTTAAAATAATGGGAATCCAAGGGGGCCCAGGCCCCCTTGGCAGAGCGCGAGACAGCGTCTCGCGGCCTTTCTGCCTTATTAGCTCGCTTTACTTTTTAGGAGGCACATAAGCGCGGAAGTCCAGGGCGGGAGGGGGACAGAGATCCGCAGGGTCAAGGGCCTCGCCGCGGAGACGGGCTTTGGCAGTCTGGATGTCGAGCCAGAGCTGGGTGACGGAGGTTTCGCCCTCGCGCACGTCCGGAACATCCAGTCCGCCGTTTTCCATCAACAGGGCCTCGGAGCCTTCCGGATCGCCCAGCTTCAGCAGGGCGCAGGCCTTGAGCATTTTGATCCGGTTGTTTTCCAGCATCCAGGGACGCTCCTCCAGGAGGGTCAGGAGCTGCTTATATTGTCCGGCGCCGAGCAGCCGCTGTGCCGCCGCCTTTGCAAAGGAGGGATCCTCCGGCAGCATCCGGGCGGCTCCCAGGGCATAATCAGCCGCAGCGGCGGCATCCCCGGAGATATCATAGTATACCGACAGTCCAAACAAGGCGCCGGGATTCCGCCGCAGCTCCATGGAACGAAGCAGATGCGCCCGGCCTTCTGTCAGCCGGTCCTCCGACAGGGCGATCAGCCCCAGGTGAAGCGCCAGTTCCCAGTCCCACTGCCCGGAGGAGGCAGCAGCCCGCTCCAGCAAGGCGGTCCACTCGGGCTGGGCCATGTAGGAGGGGGGAAGCTCCCGTTCGCCTTCCGGCAGGCGGCCGTTGTCCAGCAGATAGAGCCAGTAGCTCTGGGCATCTTCCAGAGGGCCAAAATCCAGGTAGGGGCAGAAGGGCGTCTGCCCAGCCCGTTCCCGGCGGAGATTTTCCAGGGCGCCCCAGGGGGTTCCGTGAAGAAGCTGCTTTTCCGCGGGACGCCTGGCCATGGCGCGGGTATCCGCCAGAATCTGCTCCATCCGCTCCAGGGGAAGCCGGCGATCCAGCATGGACTCTACCTGCTCCTGGGCCTGATGCCAGCTCTCATGTACCTGGGCAGGCTCCATGTCCATTGCCCCGTAGGCCTCCAGCCATTCCCAAGCGGTTCCGGGAGGCATGGGCAGGCTCTCATACTGGGTCTTGGCGATGCCCGCCTGAATCTCCGCGTATGCGCCGTCGCAGCCAGCCCCGGAGAGGAACCTCTGCCAGTTCTTTCCGCCGGGAGCCTGCCCCCAGACAAAGAGCTTCCGCCCCTGGAGACGGTTGGTGGAGCATTGGAGCAGCCCATGCCCCTCTTTGTCAGGATAGGCCAGGTACTTCCGGCGCTCGGCGGGAATGTTCCAGAAGTAGTCAATGGTGCCGGGGCTGTTCTCAGGATAGGTGATGTCCGCGCCCTCCCGGATGGGCACATCCATCCGGTAAACCCCCTTCGGGCCATGGGAGTAGGCGGAATCCGCCGCCACCACTACCCGGCGATCCGGGCTGGAGGGCACGGCGATATTGCTCCACCAATAGGCGGGAATCACGCGGTTGTTGGGATTGAACAGGCGCACCCGGACAAACAGGAACTCAGACGCTGCCGGAAGCCAGAAATCCATCTGATAAACTGCCGCGCGGATCCGTTCGAAGTGGTACATCCGGAGCACCGGGGTGCCGTCGTCCAGCTTGAGAAGGGCGGTGTGCATCGTCTCGCAGGTGTGGGGATGATGGCCCACCGGGCCGAAATTGAACTCCACACCGCCGGAGAACCAGGCGTTTCGGTTGGCCAGGTTGCTCACCCGGAATACGGGATTCCGAAACAGAAGCTCCTTGTCCCGCTTTTTGTCCCGGAGGGACCAGAGCCGGCCTCCCAGCTCCGGCAGAAATTCCGCCCGAAGGAACTCGTTCTCCAGTATTACGCACTGATAGGTGCGGTCGGTCAGCTCACGGGTGTAGTTGTCCTGATATGGATAGGGGAACACGCCGGGGCAGGAGCCAAAATTCAGATAAAGTCCATCCTCCTCGCCCAGCTGGGAGGCGGTGGAGTGCTGAACATTGCGGAGCCGGTGAACAGGGGGCAGACGGTTTTCCTCCCCCAGGGCTACGCCGGGCATGGTCAGCGGCTCAAGACGCAGCTCGCTGCCCGGAACCCGGAGGATTTCGGGATTCTGCATGGCAAACTCATCCTTTCTGCGATTGCTTTGAGGCAGTACCGATATACGGTTAAGGGCCTGTTCAAGATCTCTGGGTGGGGCGAATGGAAGGGGATTTTTTTGCACAGCAAGGAAAAAAGCGGAGGAATCCTTTGTGGATTCCGAGCATTTTTGACGCTGCCTGTGCGGAAAAAGCGCCTTTCAGGCGCTCTGCCCA
>JAAVZY010000157.1 GCA_022791945.1 Oscillospiraceae bacterium
GTCTGGTCGGGTAAGAGATGAGCCTCACAGCCCGTCCCTCCCCTAAGAACCGTGCGTGAGAGTTTCCCCTCACACGGCTCAAGCCTTTCAGAAGGCCCCCTTACCGGGAACCCGGCTCAGAATCAGTAATCAAAGCATGAATTTTCGCGTGGCATTCCGGGTGAACCATCATCTTCTTTTGACCTTTACCAGGCGGCGTATGCACCTTGAATCCGGTCTTCGAATTGATGATATCCCCGCAGACAGGGCAGCGTCGTTTCTGCCACCGCCAAATAGTCAGCAGCTTTTCCCGGCCCTTTATGCTGCTCAGCATTTTCTCACCCTGGCGTTCCTCGAAATAATCCGCCCATCGTTCATCAAAAGGATTGGATTCCGCAACGATTTTCTTGAATCGGATGATTTTTGTGTCCGTTGCATATTCAAGTTTAACGAAGGTTTCTGTGCCGTCAGCCGTCTTGACTGGGGCAGCGAACGTCCACTGCCGGTGATCGATGTGCCGCCAATATTTCGCAGCAATCCACTTGTGACCTTTCTTTTTGTGTCTGCGCTTGGCCCATTGCCACAGGCATTTGCAAATCTCGTAATCCACCCTGCCGAAAATTTCTGACGATACCACAAACCGCTGATTGTTCACCCAGCCGCGAATGACCGGATTCAGCTTGCGGATGAGCGTTTCCTGCTTGGTGGATTTATTGCTTTTAATGATGTCCCTCACCTTACCGAGGAAAGACTTGATTGCGGTTTTTGACGGCTTTATGAGCAGCTTTCCCTTGTATTTGCGTATGTTTTTGCCCAAGAAGTTAAAGCCGTCGTCTATATGCGTAATGACTGTCTTTTCCTCAGAAAGCTGCAAACCGCGCCCTACAAGGAAGGATTTTACGATTGGGAGAACCTTATCGCGCAGAAATTCCGGCGATTCACCAGTGATAATGAAATCATCCGCATAGCGCACAAAGTTCAGTTTATTGAAATGTGTTTTCCCATTGATTTTCTTCCTTGCGGGCAGCTTTTCATGCAAAAGCCGTTCCAATCCATCCAGCGTCATGTTCATCAGCGTGGGGGAAATCGTACCGCCTTGCGGCGTACCTTCCTCTGTGGGGAACAGCCGCTGTGTTTCCACAAACCCGCATTTCAGCCATTTTTCAAGGATCTGTGTGTCCATTGGAATATTTTCCAACAGCCACTCATGGCTGATGTGGTCGAAACAACCCTTGATATCGCCCTCTAAAATCCATTCCGGGGACTTCCCCTTGTTGAGGTCAGTAAAGCACTGTTCTATGGCGTCGTGGGTGCTTCTGCCTATGCGGAATCCATAAGAATTGGAGTCGGCATAGGTTTCCGCAATAGGCTCCAGCGCGAATTTGTAGAGCGTCTGCATGGCACGGTCGGTCATGGTGGGGATGCTCAGCGGGCGCATTTTTCCATTTTTCTTCGGAATATAGTGCCGTTTGAGTGGCTGAGGGGCGTAACCCCTGCGCCCCAATTTCGAGATTGCTGTCCATTTTGCCTGTGGTGTCAACCATAGTTCATGGTCAACGCCTGCTGTCCTCTTGCCTTGATTACTTGTCACCCGCTTTACTGCCAAGGCTTTGGCGTAAAACGAGTGGGTCAACAGCCATTGCAGCGATTTTACCTTGCTGCAATGACCTTCCTTCTGAGCCTTTACGATACGCATTTGCAGCTTTTTGACATAGGCGTTTGCCCGGTTCCAATCGATGGATTCCCAGCTAAATGCCCGGTCGGACGATGCACACGGTTTCCCGTTCATTTGCGATTTCCTCCTTCAAAAGTTCTGTAAATTCTCTCGTAAAGAAAGACCTGATGGAAGTCTGCCCGCTTTCGCGTGGGGTGATGTCATAGTTGATTATATCGACTATTCAATCCCTATCCGTCCCCATTACAGGGTCGGCGTTCGCTTTTTCCATCGCTCCTTACCCGCATTTCCCATAGGCTCCCCTTACGGTCGGCTTTCCGATATTCATCGGAGAAAATACGGGCTTACCACGTTCCGCGTAAACAACGGTGTGGGTTAGGTTCCGCCTCTCCGCCGGCAGTCCTGTGTCCATGTACCTCTACTCTACAAAGAGGTATCCGACTGTTTTCCCATTTTGGGTCAGGCTTATCAGCAGCTTTAGCCTGTTCGCAGTTTAACGACGTTTAATAGCGGTTTACATTACATTAACCATACCACACAAGCCAAGCTCCCCAACCGCATTGTGCTAGCGGCTTGTCGCGTCCGCCTCGCGGCTTTCGCTTGACCCCTTCCGGGGAGGGCTACTCTTTTCCCATCATGCTCCCTCACAGCCGTTGCCAGCTGCTTTGGTGATGGTAGGCTACTGCTAATGGAATAGCAGGTCTGGTCTCTGCCAGACAGTTGATTTACGCGACTTCGTGTCGCAC